>CAZBDT010000139.1:0-6010 GCA_964490745.1 uncultured Algimonas sp. | reverse complement strand
ATCTCACACCGCTTCCGTGGTTTTGCAAAACATGAAAATACCGTTGAGGGCTTACGCGCCGCATTGGACTTCGGTATTGAACAGGTCGAATTTGATATACGCGTAACAAGGTGCGGCACCCCTCTCATTTATCATGACGAGGCCGCGAGGACTGCGTCTGGGGAATTGCAAACTATTTATAGCATAATGGCAGGAGAACGAGACCGCTTAGGTGGAGACTTTACCCATATGCCGACGGCGGAAAACCTCTTCGAAGCTGCAGCGGAACATCGAAATAAAGCGAAACTGCTCATCGATATGAAAGACGCAGGATTTGAGGACATGCTCGTCGCATTGGCCAAGGCCTATCGCCTCACTGAGCAGATCGTTTGGGTTAGTTGGCTACCGGAAACACTTTATAGAATTCGAGAGTTGTTACCGAATGCAGAGCTGACACTCTCGCATTGGTGTCAAAATCCAAATGCAGCCATTAGAGCGGTACACAAAATTTATGAGGCGCAGAACGGCCATATACCCCGCCCGGCTCGAAAGCTTGTCATAGGCGAGCGTTCAGGCTGGTTTGTCGATGGCCCTTTAGAAGGTGAAATCAGAGAATTGGTCCAAAATGTCTGTGTCCCCGCAAAAATGGTGACACGTGATTTGGTTCAAAATTATCAAACGGACGGAATAAAAGTATCTGCGTTTTCTTATGTCACGAGAGACGGTGTGGAACAGGCCGCAAGAGAACTCGGCCTTGATGACTATTTCATTGATGCAAAAATCGTCTTTGACAGCTTCGCCTAGAGCAATTTGCGTTTAATTGAGATCACATAAAGCCTCAAAAAATGGGCAAACAAGGCCCAATTTTTGAGTTCGAATTAACGTAAAATGCTAATCATTAGCGGGTCGGTATGGGTCGGATTCATTAGGGTCGCTATGTTGATCCGGCCCTGCTTCTTCAGTTGGGATTGCGTATCCACCCGTCAACCACTGCCCCAAATCCAAATCTGAACACCGCTTCGAACAAAACGGTTTAAATCCTTCAATGAAGGGCTTTCGTTTACAATAGGCGCATTGGCTCATCGATCCGCCTTTACGTCTACGGACGCGCCCATAACGATCTTAAACCGCGCCCCAATTCTGTCGGTCACGTCAGTCCGCCAATCGAAGGGTGCGGAAGCAAGCCAATCATTTATCTCAGGCGTGACAATCAACTCCAATTGCGCGCCCGGTGAGATAGCAGCCTCTCGCGTCAAACGCCGCAAGGCGCGTAATGATTGCGTTTCGATAGAGGGCGTCGCATATTTTGTATTGAGAACATCGTCCAAGGAGAGGTCAGGTTTTGCACGGGTCATCTCAATAACGCCAAAGCGCGAGAGCGAATTAAATTTGGTGATATTCGGGTCTGCTTCAAATGCAGATTCAAAGGTCCGTTCTAATGTCTTGCGCTGCTTAAGCTGACGTAAATTCGGGAAATCGACGACAACTAATCCCCCCAGCCCTCGCAGACGTAATTGTGACGCGATGAGTTTCGCAGCCTCATTCGCGGCTGCGGCGGCCGATACAGCCGAACCTTTATCAACATCGACAGCCAATAAAGCTTGTGTTTGTTCCAATGTGATAGAGCCCCCGCCCGGAAGCGCCAATATCGTTTCACACGCCGCGTCAATAGCGTTCACAGACGCCTCATCAAATGTCAGATCAGGATATCTTTGTAGAAGCCGATCCTTTAAATCGAGCTTGTTTACACATCTTGGCGCGCCCGGGCTCTCTGCAAGATAGCGAAGCGTAGCCCCTTTTGCCCCAATTTGAGACCTCAGGACAGTCACCTCAACGGATTGCCCCTCTATCAGTTTTGGCAAGTTTTTTTGTGCAGCGAATGGCAGCAAAGCCGGTGCAGCGTCAGAGCCTATATCGACCCATGCCCCGGCGACAGATGGGTCAATATTTGTGACACGCCCAATGAATTGATCTCCGGTTCGAGGCGCCTTCTGCCAGGGACGATCCACGTGAAGTTCCACTAAGCGACGACCTTGATAAATCGCGGCGCGATCCTCGCCGACAGCGTGTTCAATGACGGCTCTGCGATTCACGTACAGACCGCCAAGAGTAAGTTTCTTGTTTCATAGACAGGCAAACCCACAACCCCAGTGTAAGACCCTGAAATGTGATGGATGAAAGCACCTGCGAGCCCCTGTATTCCATACCCGCCAGCTTTGCCGTCCCATTCCTTGCTATCAAGATAGTATTTAATCTCACTCTCACTCAGACGTTTCATCTTTAGACGTGTTTCGGAAATGCGAGATCTTAAGGTTCCTGTCTCATCAATAACGGCTACCCCCGTAAAGACGCGATGGCTGCGCCCTGAAAGAAGACGCAAACAGGCATGGGCATCGTCTCTTGTTTCTGTCTTAGGAAGAATACGTCGCCCCACTCCGACCACCGTATCAGACGCTAATATGATCTGGCCGCTATATGAATCGGAGACTTTTTGAGCCTTCTCGCAAGCGAGTCTCAGAGCATGAGCGCGTGGAAGTTCACCATCAATCGGGTTTTCATTGATATCGGCAGGTATAATTTGTGAAGGATATAGCCCAATTTGCGCGAGAAGGTCGCGACGCCACGGGCTGGCACTCGCCAGGATGAAAGGTTTCATCCTGGTAGGATTACTTAAAGCGGTAGGTGATCCGACCTTTGGTCAAATCGTAAGGTGTCATCTCGACTGTGACATGATCCCCTGCCAAAACGCGAATACGGTTTTTACGCATACGTCCGGCGGTATGGGCAATAATCTCGTGATCATTCACAAGTTTTACGCGGAATGTCGCGTTGGGGAGAAGTTCCATCACCTCACCTTCAAATTCCAATAGTTCTTCTTTAGCCAAGTTTAATCCTTGTCGTGGGCGTTATAATCTGTCCGCTATATAGGTAGATTCAGTGCATTTAAAAGGGATTTATACGGCTTTGCGGCATTTTGCTTGAATTCGGGCTCAAAAACTAGGCTTTATTCGCCTGTTTTTTGAGGCTTTATATGATCTCATTTAATTGCAAATGACTTTAGTTGAATTCACGCGCCAATCGCGCGTCAATATTCGCCCGAATAGCCCTATAATTGTTCAAAAGCGCCCGAACGTCTAAGGACCCCTCCCCTGGATTCGGCACGGACCACAACTCTATCGCCGGACCAACGTCTCCAAAAACAGATTCTGCTCCCGCTTTGGCTGATTCTGTAAATGCGATAATTCTATCAAAATCATGTTCACGAAGATCGTGAAGTGACACGGGTTCATGAGTGCCCATATCAATCCCAACCTCTTTCATGACCGTCAGCATAAAATCATTTGGTTCTGCAGGCGCAAGACCACAACTTTTTACATTCACTTTAGGCCCTAACCTTTTGCGCAATAAACCTTCCGCCATAGGAGAGCGAACGGAATTGAGCTGGCAGACGAATAAGACATTCATTGCACGGTACGCCTATGCAAAGCACAAATAAGTGTAAAAAGACGGCGCGAGGTATTAAATTCGATCTCGACTTGATTTCGTAAGGAGTCCGTCAATAGACGCGAGCCTTCATTATGTAGCCCCCTGCGCCCCATATCTATGGCTTCAATTTTTGCTGATGTCGCGGTCCGGATCGCGTTGTGATAACTCTCACAAATCATGAAATAATCTTTGATCACACGCCGAAAAGGTGTCAGCGATATCGAATAAATTCCCCGTGGCGAACCATTCGTACGTGTCACATCAAATACGAGTTTCCGCCCATCTTGTAGGCTCAAGCGCAACGAATAGGGTCCGCGTTCGCTGTCCAATGGACGAAATTCATTCTCTTCTAATAAATCAAATATGGCAACACGCCTTTCATGTTGCATCTCAATAGACGTCACAGGCAGGCTATCTTCATCAATATGAAGCTCAGCGATATAATGATTACCACTAGTCGTCATGGTTCGGAATTCGTTTTGTGGGACGTGGATCGCCTCTATCTGCCAATGTCAGATCTATACACTCGACAGCAATACGAAGTGTTCCGCCACCCGCTAGCCTCAGGAAAAACTCTCCAGCTGGGCTGTCATTCATCATGAAATCCAGGCCGAGAATAACAACAAATGCGTCTTGCTTTTCTAAAGCGACACCCTGACTGCTGACTGACAGAACGCCGTCAAAACGTAAGCCGCATTCAATTCGTTGGGGTTGGTTTGCCTCATGCATATATCGAGACAAGCGAAGGGTAAAAGAGCGGCCAGCCTTGTCGAAACGCGTCTGAGCAATTTGAAAAATTGAATCCTGAATAGCGCTCGCTATGACCTCAATGTCGGACGTATCTGCGGCCCTTAATTTTAACTCAGTCATCTTTTTGCCTCGTGATGCGCGCGCCGCATCTTTCCAACTTACCTTCAATGTCCTCAAACCCTCGGTCAAGGTGATAAACACGACTAATGTGGGTTTCACCGCGCGCCGCTAGTCCAGCATTAATTAAACAGGCTGACGCGCGCAAGTCTGTCGCCATGACTGGAGCAGCGCGAAACTCTTTAACACCGCGCACAATGGCTTCACGACCTGTCACCGTGATATCTGCCCCCATGCGGGCAAGTTCCGGACAATGCATAAATCGATTTTCGAAGATGTTTTCTCGAATAATGGAGACACCATCGGCAAGACACATAAACGCCATGAATTGCGCCTGTAAATCTGTTGGAAATCCTGGATAGGCCATAGTGTCGACATCAACCGCTTTCGGGCGACCACCTCCGCGTTCGATCAAAACTGACGTTTCGTCCAAGGATACTTTTGCCCCAGCTTGCGCGATCAAAGGCCAAAGAGAACCGAGATGATCTGAACGAATATTTTTCAGCCGGACAGACCCGCCCGCTGTTGCCGCGGCTAAGGCGTAAGTTCCAGCCTCAATCCGATCCGGAACGACTGCATATTTCACACCGGACAAGCGCTCGACGCCTTGTATTCTTACTTCAGAGCGCCCAGCGCCCATTATCTTTGCCCCCATAGCATTCAGGCAATTTGCCAAATCGGCAATTTCGGGTTCGCGGGCTGCATTATATAAAACGGTCTCACCGTCAGCTAGGACGGCTGCTAGGATAGCGTGCTCGGTCGCGCCTACGCTGACAAATGGAAAGGTTATTTCCGCTCCCCTCAATCCGCCTTTGGCCGATGCAATGACATATCCAGCATCGAGCTCAATTTTAGCGCCCAAAGCTTCTAAGGCTTTCAAATGTAAATCCACGGGACGGGCTCCAATTGCACATCCCCCCGGCAGAGACACTTTGGCCTTATGCTCTCGTGCAAGCAGTGGTCCCAGAACATTGAAACTCGCCCGCATTTTACGCACCAAATCATAGGGCGCGGTCAAATCCGACAATTTGGGCGCGTGCATATTCATGACGTCCGCCTCGCCTGCATCCACCTCCACACCGAGATGACGTAAAAGCTCAGCCATAGAGCGCGTATCACGTAAACGTGGCATGTTGGTCAGCGTGACAGGCTCATCCGTCAACAGACAAACAGCCATCAACTTAATGGCCGAATTTTTCGCGCCACTAATCTTGATCTCACCATTTAGCGGGTATCCGCCCTCAATGACTATCTTGTCCATATTGGTCTTTCGCCGATGTTATTTCGCGGGTGTTATGCTTGGCAGCAGGCGATTTCAAGGCGATGGTTTGTCAGGATTTTGATTGTTTTCAGTCTTGACGCTGGGTGACGCGAGTTTAGCTTTACGCGCAGCCTGTTTTCGCCGTTTCAAATTGGCTCTCAGATTAGCCGCAAGACGTTCATCACGAGTCGTTTTACCGTTATCCCCCTTTTCAGACATATTGTAGATGTATGGTATGTCAGTGAGAGTGCAAGAGGGTGATGTGAAATCAAATGTACTTCTACATTTCGGTGTTGCGATAGGCGCTAAAATCCATATAGACCCTGTCACGTCAATAGGTGATGATTAAATTAACACTATTTCAGCCGCGGTAGCTCAGTGGTAGAGCGCATCATTGGTAATGATGAGGTCGGGAGT
>CAZBDT010000138.1:0-6106 GCA_964490745.1 uncultured Algimonas sp. | reverse complement strand
AACCATTGCGGCGTCGCGCGGCGAATAACGGGGGCCTTAGACCGCCAGCTATGGGCGTCTCGAACCGAAATAGGTGCACGGGCAAGCAAATTTCCGCTTTCAACAAGCGCCTTTATGACTTCGCCATTCGCCTTACCGTCTTGGCCACGCTTCTTACCTGACGTACGAATTACGTCGAGACCTTTAAAGCGCTCGCCTACTACGTTTGTGTAACAACCTGCATCATCCAGTGTCATAGGCACAACAGACTCAAATGAGGAACCTAAACGCTGTTCTAGTTTATGAGTATTTGCCATCCAGATGTTGAAGTCATCTTCGCCGTGACTTGGCGCAGTATGGACAAAACCTGTACCGGTTTCGGCGGTGACATGATCCCCAGAAAGCATAGGAACCGGATAACAAAAGACATCCATCTCACATCCAAATTCACAGAGTGGATGTTCTAGAAGCATTCCTTCAAGATGTTTTTTATCAACTGTCGCCAGTCTCTTCGCGCCAATAATATGACTCTGCTGTGCAAGCTTTTCCCATAATTGGTCAGCCACAATTAGCTTGTCACCAACATCTTGTCCCAGCGGGAAACCTGGGTCCCCCAGTTCTGTGATTTGATAAATACCGTATTCTATCTTTTCTGAAAAACAGACAGCTCGATTTGCTGGTATTGTCCAAGGCGTCGTTGTCCAAATGACAACTGATGCATTATCGTAGAGATAATAGAGACCGTTAGTGGCCTCATCACGTTCATCATGACTTAGTGCCTCAAATTCACCTGAGGGTAGACCCGCGAGTTCATAATAATTATCCAACCAATTGATATGAAAGCGCACATAAATCTGCGTGCCTTTCTTATCCATATACTCCACTTCAGCTTCGGCCAAAGCTGTCTGTTCAACCGGGCTCCACATGATCGGCTTACTGCCACGATAGAGCTGACCCGTGCGGGCGATTTTTAGGAGTTCGGCGCAGATATCGGCCTCGCTCTCAGGGCGCATCGTCAGATAGGGATTTTCCCAATCCCCGATCACGCCGAGGCGTTTAAACTCGGCCTTTTGGATATCGACCCATTCCGCCGCATATTCGCGGCAGCGCGCGCGAAACTCGCTCGGCGGGACGTCCTCTTTTGTCCTGCCTTTGGCGCGGAATTCCTCTTCCACCTTCCATTCAATCGGCAAGCCGTGACAATCCCAGCCCGGTACGTAATTCGCATCATGTCCCGCCATTTGTTGGGCGCGGTTAATAATATCCTTATGCACCTTGTTCAACGCGGTCCCCATGTGGATGTGACCATTGGCGTAGGGCGGTCCGTCATGCAGCGTCCACTGCCCGGCTGCGTTCACGGCTTCGCGCTGCTTGCGATAAAGGTCGATCCGCTCCCATTTCTCAATCCATTTCGGCTCGGCCTTCGGCAGGCCCGCACGCATCGGAAAATCGGTTTTGGGCAGGAACAGGGTATCGCGATAATCGCGAGCAGTTTGGGTAGAATCTGTCATGGGTATCTCATGTGAGAGCGGAAGTCTTAAAAACGAAAAGGAGCATGTCCCGGGCGGCTAACCGACCGGGTTGGTAATTCGTATAATACTCGACATCAAAAACATGCGTGCGCGTTAGCAGGGCATGGCGTGAGCGTCCACCCCAATCAGTAGTTAAGGACTGTGTAGATCACCGTCATCCTCTAACCCGAAGAAAATACCTCGGTCCGCCGCATATAGGTCAATCAGGTGCCTAATGTCGCGGGCTTGATTGAGAGAGGCCAAGGCGTAAAATAGCATCGACACTAAGATGGAAAACCCAAAAAGAAACCCGACAGTGAGACCAAGACCAGACATTTCATCACCATAGAGCGCCGATAAAATACCAGCAATTCCGTCCGGAAGCATAAGATTTAAAACCGTAAGAAACAAAACGGGAGCTGTCACATTCGCGACTAAGGTAAATCGAAAACCATAAGTCGCCTGCTCAAGATTTATCGCAGCATATGTTCTCATAGCCTTTACACGAGACGCATCCATGTCAGATAAAGTCTTTTCAAGTTGAACGGCCCGCTTACTTGCATAAAGACGTTTGAGACGTCCGGCCTTCAACCGCGTACTCATCCAATTCAGCCACGCCCGACTTGGTAACATGGCGGCACGGGTTGGAAAAAATGATTCTATTTCCGCCCAGTCATCCGCAAGAGATCGCGATGTTGCAATATACTCTTCCTTCGCTTCCAATTTGGCCTCCCCTCGCATCCTAAAAGTCTAAGAGGCAGGCTTCTTCTTCGCCGCCGTTTTGCGCGCGGGCTTTTTTGCCGCTTTCAGGGTTTCAATTTCAGCCAGCGCCGCATCAAGGCGCGCTTTTAGTACGTCAAATTCTTCGCGGCTGACGAGGTCCATATCCTGAATGAACTTCTCGGCCTGACTGCGGCCCATGGCTTTGACTTCATCGCCCACGCCTTTGATGGCCCCAACGGCATTTGTCATCAGATTGGAAAGGTCGTCGAGGGGTTTATTTTTACCTGTCACCGAAAAGGCTCCTGTTTCGCTTTGATTGCTTTCATAGAAGATGTAGGGACGCATGAAACAGTTTTCCAGAAGTCGAGAGATTTACGCCTCATGATTCTTTCAATCATCACCGCCATCGATTTTCCGAGTTGGATTTCCGAGAACATCATCTCCATCGGCGGGTTCTCGCTGAAATGGTACGGCGTCGCCTATGTGGTCGGCCTTTTCGGGGCTTATCTCTATGCGGTGAGCCTGACGAAGAAGCGAGAGTTATGGATTCAGGATAAACCCACTCGCCTTCCAGAAGTTGTCCCGACAAAAGACATGTTGTCTGACCTGATGTTCTATTGCTTGGTCGGTATTATTGTCGGCGGGCGATTGGGATATGTGGCGCTATATTCGCCTGAAACCTTCCTGACCCCAATTGAAGTCCTGAAAATCTGGACCGGCGGGATGAGCTTTCACGGCGGGTTTCTAGGCGTCGTTGCGGCCTGTGCTTACGCAAGTTGGAAATTCAAGATCGATAAATTCCGTATTGGCGATATGGCGAGTGTTGGCGCGCCCATCGGCCTGGGTATGGTCCGCTTTTTCGGCAATTTCTTCAATCAAGAACTTTGGGGCCGTCCAACAGATGTGCCATGGGCGATGCGATTCCCGAAAGACCCGGACTTTTTACCCCGTCATCCCAGCCAGCTCTATGAAGCTTTTTTGGAAGGGCTCGTTCTCTTCCTCATTCTGCGTTTCATGACGGTCAGATATAAAGCGCTCACCAAGCCGGGGCTGCTTTTTGGCGCGTTAATGTTCTTTTACGGCCTGTTCCGCTTTGGCGTTGAATTTGTGCGTGAACCGGATGCCATCCCGCAATTCGGATTGCTGACTCGCGGTATGGCCTATAGCTTGCCTATGATTATCGCAGGTGCAATCCTGATGCTTTGGGCCGCACGACGCGCGCCTGTTTCACCCAAACGCCTCCCCGAAAAAGACGCATGACAGCTTCGCTTGAAGACAAGCTGAAACACCGCATTCGCGAAGCTGGCCCGATTAGCGTTGCCGAATATATGACGGTTTGCTTGCTCGACCCTGTTCAGGGCTATTACCCGACCCGCGATCCGCTGGGTGCAGAAGGCGATTTCATCACCGCTCCTGAAATCTCACAAATGTTTGGCGAAGTTTTGGGACTTTGGTGCGTGCAGAGCTGGATCGATCTGGGCCGTCCCGACACGCTGCACCTCATAGAATACGGTCCGGGTCGCGGCATTATGATGAGCGATATGCTCCGCTCGGCCTCCCTAGACCCTGACTTCAAAGCCGCCGTCCAAGTCTGGCTGATCGAGGCGTCTGCGGCTTTGGAAGCCGTGCAAGGCCGAACTTTGGGTGCGGCAGGCGTTCCCGTACAATGGGCCGCGCGAATAGAAGACGTCCCGTCCGGCCCAAGCCTGATCATCGGGAATGAATTCCTCGACTGCCTGCCAATCCAGCAATTGATTTGTGACGATCCCTTTGCGGGCAAAGAGGGCTGGGTCGAACGACGTTTAGGGTTAGATGAGGAGGACAGGCTTTGCTTCGTCAAATCGGGCGCGCCGGCCGCCGCCATTTTGACGGACCGCTTGCCAACAGGCGCAGAGGATGCGCGCAAAGATGATCTTCTCGAAACTTGTCCGTCTGTTGCCCAAATTGTCGACAGCCTGCGCAACAGATTTGACGTCCATCCCGGACGCGCTCTTTTTATCGATTACGGACCGGAGATGACAGAATTTGGTGACACGCTGCAAGCTCTCAAACGTCATGAAAAAGTCGGTGTGTTCTCTGACCCCGGCAATACGGATTTGACCGCCCGCGTGGATTTTGCGGCACTCGCTGAAATCGCAACTGCTGCAGGGTTAGAGAGCACAGCCGCCGTCCCGCAGCGCGAATTTCTCTCTAAACTCGGGATCGAAATGCGCGCCGTCGCCCTTACCCGCGCCAAGCCAGAGGCGAAACCCGTAATTGCGCGGCAATTGCATCGATTGATGGATGCGGAAGAGATGGGGGAATTGTTCAAAGCGATATGCCTCTCGTCGCCCGGTCTGCCTGCTCCACTCGGCCTCAGATAATGAAACCCCCTATGCCGCCTCACCTGACGTCTGACTTACTGCCCGTTCCGCACGGCTTTTTCGGCTCGAAAGGCGGTGTCTCTAAGGGACTATATGAAAGCCTGAACGCAGGGTTTGGCTCCAAAGACGATAAAGATTCTGTGGCAGAAAATCGCGGACGGATTAGAACCGCATTAAACGCAGATTTCCTAGTTAGCCTGAAACAAGTGCATTCTGACACGGTCATAATCGCCACAAATGAACCCGTATCTGACATGGAAGCTGACGGTTTAGTCACGACCGTGCCGGGCCTCGCCATTTCAGCACTCTCCGCTGATTGCGGGCCGGTCTTACTAGCTGATGCAAAAGCTGGCGTGATTGGGGCCTGTCATGCGGGTTGGCGTGGTGCGCTGAGCGGTATTGTCGAAAGCACTGTCGCCACTATGTGCGAATTGGGCGCTTCACCCGACAACATGACAGCCGTAGTCGGCCCCTGTATCGGGCCGGAGAATTACGAAGTCGGCGAAGCGTTCAAAGCTGAGTTTTGTGAAATTGATGAGGATTACGCCCTGTTTTTTCATCTGCCTGAAGGGAAGAAGACACATTTCGACCTCCCCGCATTCATTCTCTCTCGTCTGACAGTGATGGGAGTTAAGTCTGAATGGACGGGACAGTGTACATATGCCCATCACGATGCGTATTTCAGTTACAGGCGCAACACACATGCCGGGATTTCTGATTATGGACGAAACTTATCCGCAATCGTTTTGCCGTCTTCCATGGACTCATCAAAAGACTAAGGCTATCGGGCTCCAACGCTAACCCCATACGGGACGATAACCATGAAACTGATCAGCGGCACAGCCAATAATGATTTGGCGAAGGGAATAGCCGATGTACTGGACATTCCTTTGACCAGTGTGGATATTGAACGCTTTCGCGACCAAGAAATCTTCGTGCGTATTAATGAAAATGTGCGCGGTGAAGATATATTTCTGATCCAGCCCACATCTGCACCGGCCAATGACCATTTGATGGAACTGCTTATCCTGATTGATGCGCTGCGACGGGCTTCTGCGCAGCGTATCACAGCCGTTGTTCCCTATTTTGGCTATGCTCGGCAGGACCGCAAAACAGGCGGACGAACGCCTATATCAGCCAAGCTGGTCGCAAACTTAATTTGCAAAGCAGGAGCGGACCGCGTGCTGACGGTTGATTTACATGCCGGGCAGATTCAGGGTTTTTTCGATATCCCAACGGACAACCTTTTCGGCCAGCCTGTCTTCATCAGTGACATTCGCGAGCAATTTTCGAAAAAAGACCGCGAAAAGCTCCTCTTTGTCTCCCCTGATACAGGCGGGGTGGTCCGCACGCGTGCCATTGCAAAAGAATTCGATGCCGACATCGCGATTGTGGACAAGCGCCGTCCAAAAGCAGGCGAAAGTGAAGTTATGAACATCATCGGTGACGTCGCCGGACGCACCTGCATTCTTTATGATGACATCATCGATTCGGGTGGCACGCTGTGTAATGCGGCCAAAGCGCTGAAAG
>CAZBDT010000137.1:0-6126 GCA_964490745.1 uncultured Algimonas sp. | reverse complement strand
TTTCTGAAGAGCTACAGAATCGACTGAGCTTGGCGATCGAAAGGGGGAACTCGCCCATCCGCTCGCTAAAGTTTTTGTAGTGCTGCTCTGCTAGGATTGTTGTCGGAACCAACATCCCGACCTGAAATCCATTCTCGACCGCCTTGAAAGCTGCCCGCATTGCGACTTCCGTTTTTCCAAAGCCGACGTCGCCGCATAGCAAGCGATCCATGGGGGCGGCGCGATGCATGTCGTCTTTGATCGCGTCGATGGCGGTCAACTGGTCAGGCGTTTCGCGAAAAGGAAACGAATGTTCGAACTCAGCCTGCCAAGGTGTGTCCATTCCAAATGCGATACCGGGACGGCCATCGCGTTTGGCTTGCAGTTCGATTTTATATAAAGCAGATGGTTGAAGATCAAAAAAATGCGATGAATTATCTGCATGCGTTGGTGGACTTGCAACGCGACTGGGAAAAAACTGAATTGTTTGAGAGACCGGATTGCGATCAGTATTTTGCTGAAATGAAGAGTAAGTTCCCCTACGCAGGCAATTCATATGCTGCCCAAGGATGGGGTATCGAAAACCTGTATGGTTTGTATTATTCAAGTGATTATTGGGAATATAGCGGGCCGCCGATCTTTCGGAAAAGATGGTTGGCGAATGCCGAAAAAAAACAAAGAGAAGCCGTTATAAACGAGGCCAAAATTATTTTGAAAAAATTCTTCTCGAAGAATCAGAAACTGCCTGATGGGTTGCTCGGGTTGAACGACTTCAAGTAATGTACGAAAACGGAGAAAACAAATGTTCACACATGTTATGGTCGGGGCGAATGATGTTGAGGCCGCCGAAAAATTTTACACGGCGGCTTTGGGCGCTTTAGGTATTCAAGGCGGGCGTCAGGGAGATCGCTGTTTTTACGGCGCATTTGGCTCCGGCGCTTTTGGTGTTGGGAAACCGCGTGACGACGAAGCCGCGACCCAAGCCAATGGCGGCACCATAGGATTTGTCGCAAAATCTCGCGCCGAGGTGGACGCCTTTCACGCGGCGGGTTGTGCCAATGGCGGAACCTGTGAAGGTGCTCCGGGAGAGCGTGCCGGCGCGCCGGGCTCCCCTTACGGTGCCTATTTGCGCGATCCCGAAGGCAATAAAATTTGCGCCTTCACGACAGCAAAATAGTTCGCCGAAATGATGTAAACGCTTCTCAATAAAGCCTATGGCGGGGTCCTAGGTGTCTATCGCCATTTGGTGACAATATGATGAGGTGCATTTAATTGAAGACGGTGCGCACGCACAGCAAATCATGATTAATCAAGGGACAGAGGATCAATTCCTCGCCGAGCAATTACAGCCCGAGCGTTAAAGTTTGAGAGGCGTTATTTCAGATTCGGATGGGCTTTGCGGTAAATCTTTTCCGCTTGTCTGGCGAGAAGACTGCGCGGTGCGAGTTTTGATAGTCCTGCAATTAATTTATTCTGCGCCCCCGGAACGCTGCGCGCGGGCATGGTGTCATAGGCTTTGATGGCGGCGCGGGCGACATCCGCGACAGGGGCGAGGTCTTTTTCCAGCGCCTTCATCGCCGGAATATCCGTCATTTCCGTTTTAATCCCACCGGGCGCAAAGACGCCGACTTGGATATTCTCGTGCTTTAATTCTTCCCGCAAGGACAGACCGAAATTAATCATGAAAGCCTTCGTACCCGCATAGACAGCTTGATAGGGCAGGGGCGTCAGACCGCCCAGACTGGCGATAATTAGAATCCGGCCTTGGGTGTCTTTCAGGGTCGGGAGAAGAGATCGAATGAGTTGGAGATTAGCGAGTACATTGGTTTGAATTAATTTGGCGTCGGTTTCGAAATCACCTGACGAAAAGGGATCTGCGAACGTAATGCCCGCATTCAAAATAACACCGGAGAGCGGTCCGGCTTTTTCGCAAAAACTGGCGATATCCGCATCTGATGTGACATCGAGTGTGAGGCCTGAAATCCTGGCGTGGGTTTCTAATTCAGACAGGCGTTCCGTGCGTCTGCCCGTCGCGAGGATTTTGTCACCGCGCGCCGCGAGTTGCAGGGCCATCTCACGGCCCAGACCGGAGGTCGCACCTGTGATTAGAATTTTGGGCGCAGTCGTCATAATTGCGTTGAACAGGCTTTTGAAAGCCAAAGCAAGAGAGGAGCTTTATGCCACCCAGAACGCATCAGTATGGGCTGCCAGTAATTTATCCCGCCAAGCATCCAGTTTCTCATGCTCGACGCAGGCAACAATACAGCCCCCAAACCCGCCGCCTGTCAAACGCGCGCCGACTGCGCCAAAGCTCTGCGCATCCGCGACGAGTGCATCGACGGCTGGGACCGACATCTCAAAATCATCGCGCATAGAGAGGTGGCTCTCATTCATCAGCACGCCGAAGGCGTCCATCCGGTTTTGCGTCAGGGCTTGCGCCGCCGCGACAGTGCGGCGGTGTTCACTCACGCAATGGCGGGCACGACGAAAGATTGGGTCTGGCAGATGCCTCAGCGCGTTGAGTTCATCGTCTGACATGCGGCAAATATCATCACGTCCCGCAGCCGCCTTGACCTGATCGCATTCTTCTTTGCGAATTTTATACCGCCCCTCATTGAGCTGTCGAAAGACGCCGGAATGAATAACGGCCATATGATGGGTTTTAGGAAGGTCAATCAGGTCATAGGACAAACTCTCAGTATCGAGCGAAAGCGCCTGTCCCGGACTGGCGATTGCCACGGCCATCTGGTCCATAATTCCGCACGGCATACCGATATAGTCATTTTCAACCCGCCGCGCGAGAATGGCGATTTGCGTGTCTGAAAGCTCTGCCTTTGAAAGATCACGGATGGCGCGCAAGGTACAGACTGTCACGGCGGCGGAAGACGAGATGCCTGCGCCAAAAGGTAAATTTGTTGTTACGGCTATGTTCGCCCCCTTCGGGCCGAATCCTTCATTATGCGCAAGTTGGATGGCGCCTGTGATATAATCTGACCAATGGTCCGATGCGGGTTCTTCTACGGTTCGCTTTGCAATATCTTCAAATTTGTCAGACCCAATCTGAATCTGACCGTCACTACGCGGGGACAGGGCCACAGTCACGCCGAGGTCCAGTGCGGTCGGCAAAACTCGACCGCCATTATAATCAATATGCTCGCCAATGAGGTTCACCCGTCCCGGTGTAAAACCTGAGATAGCAGGAGATGATTCGAAAAGTGTTTTGAAATTTTTAGAAATCATAAGTCCCGCAATGATTTGGCCGCACATTCCGGCATGACGTCGACGGTAAAGGCTCCGGTAGATTGTTCTACACTGGCTAAATATTTAATGCGGCCGGGTGAGCGCATGAGCGGATAGAATTTTGCATGGAATTGCCAGTTAGACTCTAAACCCTTTGGAGCAGCATGTAAGGACATCATATAGGGCGTGGCCTGTCCGAACAGAGCGTCATAACGGCGGGTCATCTCGCCCAATAGCTCGGCAAATCCTGCTGCTTCATCTTCGGTAAACTCCCACGGTCCTTTCACAGGGCGTTGCGGCACGAGATAAGTTTCATATGGAAAACGGGCATAAGGCGGACAGATGGCGTCAATTCCGCCTCTCTCGACGACGCCGTAATCGGGCACACAGTCTTTCATATGGGCGGCTAAATTGTATCCGTTTTGGAAACTCGCTGCCGTATCACGTTGGACTTTCGGCACAAAAGGGAAGGCGTAAATTTGACCATGAGGATGATGCAGCGTGACACCGACAGCTTCGCCGCGACTCTCAAAGGGAAGAACGAATTTGCAGCCTTGTGCAAAAAGATCGTCATATCGATCAATCCAAGCGGATAGGAGCAGGCGGCGCTTGGCTTGCCCGATCGTGTGTAGATTGCCGGTCTGTTCCGGTGTGTAGACGACAACATCGCAATGGCCTTTGGCGACGGCGCTCTTAACACCTATGACCTGTTGCGGCGATGGCGCGTCCTGATGCAGGCTGGTAAATTTATTTTCAAAGATGGCGAGTTCAAAATCTTCAAACGGGATTTCCGTGGAAGGACCGCCTGGTTTTGTAGGGGATAAAGGGTCATCTGCTGCTGAGGGCTTGAAGGTTCTATTTTGCCTATGCGGGGCATAGACGTTCCATTCTTGACGCAAAGGATGCCAGCGCAATTCGCCCCCTTTCGCGACTTCACCGCTATCCTCCGTCAATGGGCGGGCCGTATGTGGCGTATAGCCATAAAGTCTAAGCGGGCGGCCATCTGCTTTCATAAAGGTTCGACGGTGGACGACCTTACCGCTCAGTCTGTCTTTTAGTATGTCTAGGCGGTCTGTCATGTTTTGCGGGTGCTAGTGTTCTAATTCGAACATTCTCTATCTTGGCTAAACCGTCGAGGCCAGCCTGTTTTGTTGCAGGGGTATTGTGCTAAAATACAGGGCTGGACGTGGCGTATTATCCACAGTTAAGGCAGAGCCATGACCTCTCTCATTTCAGTTTCTGACGACCTGACCTTTGCACTGTCAAATACGCATTTTTCCTATGTGTTTCGCGTTTCGACAGAGGGGCTTTTGGAGCACTTACATTATGGTGGTGCGCTATGCGATCCATTAAATATCCCCCGCCATCACCGTCGGATTGAACGACATTGTTCGACGAATTATCAGGGCGTGGAGAATGCGTTTCTCTCCGACACTCCACAGGAATTTCCCGTTTTCGGAACATCGGATTACCGGTTTCCAGCTTTTCACGGGCGTAATGTGGACGGCAATAGCATTTTCTCGCTGCAATATGCCAGCCACCGCATCGTCGAGACGAAACCAAAGATCGAAGGAATGCCTTCATCGCGCGGAGGAAACTCCGAGACCTTAATTCTAACCTTAAAAGATACGCTCCACCATTTGCTGGTCGAACTGAGCTACACGATTTGGGCAGATCATGGCGTTTTGTCTCGCTCAGCCCGGTTTGAGAATTTGAGTGATGAAGATATAGAGCTGCAGCATGTTTTTTCATCCGCTCTGGACTTGCCAGCCGATGATTATGAGATTCAGCATTTTCACGGTACATGGGCGCGAGAATTTAACGAAGAGCGCACGCCACTGCCACAGGGGCGCTTTGTGGCGGATAGCGCGCGCGGCACCTCCAGCACGGCCCACCATGCCTATGTGGCGGTCCTTCAGAAAGGCACAACGGAGAGCTTTGGTCGCTGTTACGGGACAACGCTCGTTTATTCAGGTAATTTTGCAATTCATGTGGAAAAGGGTGAGTTTGAAGATGTCCGTATTTTGGCGGGCATCAATCCGTTTAATTTCAATTGGTCTTTGAAACCGGGCGAGAGCTTTTCGGCACCCGAGGCGCTTCATGCCTATTCGGGTGAGGGGCTGCGCGGCCTATCCCATCACTGGCATGATTTTATTCGCGAGAAGATCGCGCCTGAACGGTTCAAAGATATGCCGCGCCCGACCTATCTTAACACATGGGAAGCCGCCTATTTTGACGTGGACGAAAACAAAGTCTTGGAACTGGCGGATAAGGCCAATGAGATCGGCGTGGAGATGTTGGTGCTGGATGATGGGTGGTTTGAAGGCAGACAGGATGACACCTCGTCTTTGGGGGATTGGAGGGCCGATAAAACCCGCTTCCCGTCCGGTATTCCCGCCTTGGCCGCGAAAGTTAAAGCGAAGGGTTTGAAGTTCGGGATTTGGTTTGAGCCGGAAATGGTCAATCCGCGCAGTCAGCTCTTCGAAACCCATCCCGATTGGATTTTGCATGTGCCGGGGCGAGTCTCTTCACTGGGACGCAACCAACTTACCTTGGATTTATCGCGGACAGAGGTGCAGGATTATCTCTTCAATGAAATCGATGCGATCTTATCTTGCGGGGATGTCGATTACGTCAAATGGGATATGAACCGCAATATGACGGAAGTGGGCAGTGCGGGCCTACCGCCTAGCCAGCAGCTAGAGACATCCCACCGCTATATGCTTGGCCTGTATAAGCTCTTGGGTCGCTTAGTGGAAAAACATCCGCATGTCTTTTTTGAAAATTGTGCATCAGGTGGAAACCGTTTTGATTTAGGCATGCTGTCTTTCATGCCGCAAGGCTGGATTTCCGATATGTGTGATCCAATTGGGCGTTTGTCGATCATTGGCGGCGCGTCTTATCTCT
>CAZBDT010000136.1:0-6133 GCA_964490745.1 uncultured Algimonas sp. | reverse complement strand
GCCCGGCACAGTCTTGGTCTCACCCAAGATGCTCAGCCCTGCCGTCTTCTGATCCAGCAAGCGAGGCCTCACCTGTCCCATGATCAAAAGAACAGCTTAAATATGACCCGTAAAACCCAAAGTGAGGATGCTTCTTTTTGACTAACTTATAAGTGTTTGATTTGACAACTTTTTGTTTGTCTTCGAGATCGATTAATCAGGGATTTAGTTTGGAAGCCGTGTCTAAACTCTCAGAGATTTCAGCTTGATCGTCCCGAAAAGGATTAAGACGACATTAAATGTGAGAATGATGAAGAGGGCGGGTAGCCCGCCGAGGTTGGATAACATTCTGACGCCGTCTATGCCTGACAGGGCCGTCATGATCCAAGCTGCAAACCCGACAGCCACGGCCCAGATCAATTTAAAGCCTAGTGAAATTTTGCGCGAGATTACGGCTGTCGCAGCGTCAGCCGCATTTTCTCTCAGTGTTAGATTAGAGATGACATTAAGATTGGAATCTGCCGCGGTTATATAAGACAGACAAGAGATCACGATGATAAGCAGAGCGATAATAGATGCGAAAGGCAGGCTGTCCAACACTGCGTAAAGCACATGTTCTGGGCCTTTAGATTCTAAAATTTGATTGAGGCTTTGTGGCTCTCCAAGCTCCATCGTGATGGCCAAACCCCCAAAAATAATCATCCAAAGGACAGAGAAGAGGGCGGGCAATATCAGATTGACGAGAATATAAGCCCGAACCGTATAACCCCGTGCGATCTTTCCCAGAAAAAGAGCGGCTAAGGGCGCCCACGCCATCCAATTCGCGAAATAAAAGACGGTCCAACTGTTTAGCCAATCCCGATTGTCATAGGGCGAGAGGGTGAGAGATCTTGGAATGAAATTTGTGAGATAATCTAAAAAGGCTGTTCCGCCTAAGCTTAGGACTTGCCATGTTGGGCTAGCCAATAAGACAAAGAGCATAAGCGCAAGGAAGATTTTCGTATTTATATCTGATAAAAGACGGATGCCTTTCTGAAGGCCGCTCACAGAAGATATAAAAAAGGCGGTGACAATGAAAAGGGCCACAGCCCCCGTTAGGACAGGACCGGCGTTTAAGGGAGACAATCGGTCAATCCCGCCGGATATAGAGAGTATTCCGGCCCCGAGGCTTGCCGACAGACCAAAGACTAAAGCCAGTAAGGCGAGTCCGTCCAGTCCCTGCGCAGCTATAGGTGGGATGGGACGTCCGATCAGTACGGATATGGGAGATGAGAGTGAGAAGGGCTTTTTCAAATTATAATAACAAAGTGCAAAGGTGAGCCCGGGAATGGTATAGATTGCATAGGGCGTAATTGACCAATGCATATAAAGCGAAGCCAAGGAGAAGTTTGCAGCTTCTTCCGATGTCGCAGCATAGGGAAGGCCCGCCGGATTATAGAGGTGGTAAATTGGTTCTGCCGTGGCCCAAAATAATATGCCGATAGCGACTGTCGTTGTCAGCGTGATCGCAATCCAGTTCCAGCGAGAGAGGAGCGGTGTGGCCTCAGACCCGCCGATTTTTATTTTCCCCAATGGGGAGAGCGCCGCCCAAATACAGGTCAGGACAAATATAAACGATCCAATCGCGAAGACATTGGAGAGCTTCGCCAAGATCCAATCATTGACCGCGGTGGCGACTCGCAAAAAACTCTGCGGTGCAATGAGGCTTGTTATAACCAGCGTTGCGAAAATGAGCAGCGGCATCCAGAAAACAAATTTCCGAAGGCGCGTTTTTGCAGGCGCACGAGCGTCTTTAACTTGTGTTTCAGAAATCAAAGCCCGACGAGGATCCCGGCGAGGGCTGCGCTCATCAGATTGGCGAGGCTGGCCGCGAAGACCGCTTTGACGCCCATCCGCGCAATATCGGGCATGCGGTCAGGGATAAGCGTTCCCAATCCGCCGAGTAGGATTGCGATGGAGCCAATATTGGCAAAGCCGCAAAGCGCAAAGGAGAGGATGACGACGGATTTCTCGCTGAGCTGGCTCTCGGCTTCAATCAGTGAGCCAAAGGCGATGAACTCATTAATGACCAGCTTTTCGCCAAAAATCCCGCCTGCGAGTTGAGCTTCAGACCACGGCACACCGACAGCCCACATAACGGGCGAAAAAATCCAGCCCAAGATCATCTGTAGGGACAAGTCGCCTTGCCCAAACCACCCTCCGGCCCACCCGAGCAAACCATTGGCCAAAGCGATGAGCGAGATAAAGGCGATCAACATGGCGCCAATCGCCACGGCGAGGCTCACCCCGTTCTGCGCCCCGACGGCCGCGGCCATGAAAATACTGGGATGTCGCGGTCCGGTTTCCGCCATGGCATAGACGGCTTTGGCATCTTTGAGCTTTTCTTCTTTCGTTCCTATTCGGGTGTCCGGCATAATCATCTTCGCCATGAGCAGACCTGCGGGCGCGGACATGAAACAGGCGGCCAGCAGATATTTCGGCTCAATGCCTAAAGCGATATAACCGCCCAGAACCGTGCCGGAGACAGAGGCGAGGCCGGAGACCATGATCGCAAAAAGTTCGGGCTTACTGATACTGGGCAGGTAAGGTTTGAGCGACAGCGGCGCTTCTGTCTGACCCACAAAGATATTGGCGATGACATTCAGGCTCTCGACGGGGCGCGTATCTGTGAGCCAGCGAATGGCAGAACCGCCCCAGCGGACAATGACCTGCATAATGCGAAGGTGATAAAGCACCTCCATCAGGGCCGCGAAAAAGATGATGATCGGTAGGACGCGCACAAGGAAAGAAAAACCGTCTAGCTCTGCCAAATTGCCAAAGACGAAACCAATACCCGCATCGGCATAAGAGAGTAGGGTGGTGACCTTACCTGCCACGAACTCCAAGACGCCTTTTCCTGCTGGAATATAAAGCACGAAAATCGCAATCGCGACTTGAAGGGCAAAACAAGCCCCGACCGTCCGCAGTCGAATTTTCTTCCGATTATCTGAGGCGACCCAGGCGATCAGAAGGATCAATATGATGCCGATTAAACCAAATGCGCGCTGTTCCATGCGTTCTCTTTAAAAAACCTAATGATTGCCCTTACGCGCCCGCATTGACCAAGGCCACGATTGATTCCACGACCTCCGTCATGTTTGTAATATATTGTGTTTGGTCAATCACAAGGTCCGCGTGGATTTGAGAGGGATCAACAAAACTCTGTTGCGCCGGTTCAACTTGGTCATGAAACTGCCGCAGGACATCATCACGCGTACGCCCGCGTTCGGTTGTGTCGCGTTCCAAGCGTCGCGATAGACGAAGTTCAGGAGCGCAGCGCATGAAGACACTATGGTCAAAAATATCCCGCAATTCCGGCTGGCCGAGAAGTAAGATGCCTTCAACAATGATAAGCGGGCGTGGATTTCGCGGTTCAGAGGGGGTGCGGCGCTGATGGGTCGTAAAATCATAATTCGGTAAAGCCACTGCTTCGCCACGTTTAAAGGCCAAAAGATTGTCGCGCAGAAGGCCAAAATCCAGAGCTTCAGGAATGTCAAAATTGACCATGGGCGAGCCCCCACGGTCGCGAATATCGTGATAATAATCATCTTGCCGGACAAGACGACACCGATCCGCACCAACATAATCTCTGAGATAAGCGGCCAGAGTCGACTTCCCCGAACAGCTTCCTCCAGCGATCGCGAGGATGCGGGGCGAATCGGGAAGGGGTGATAATGACAACATAGTGTGCCTTTAAAGCAACAGACTCTAAAAAAATATGCCCTGAGTAAAAGTTATACAAAGTCTTTTTTCGCGCCATTGCGCCTAAAAAGTGAACAATTCTCCACATTTACGGGCGAAATCGACGGCATGTGGCACAAAAATGCATAATGCTCTCACGCTTACGTAACAGTGACTCACAATCGCGTGTCATTAAAGTGTCATGTAGGGCCGTTATGGGCCGCGCCAATTCTAACTGAAACATTATGGATTTTCCAAAATGAAAAAATCTTTCGCCTCACTCGGTCTCAGGGCCGTCATGTCAGCGAGTACGCTCGCACTCTCTATCGCCGCCTCAACAAGTGTCGCCCATGCTCAGGTTACGACCTCCAGCATCACAGGTACGGTCCAGTCAAATACGGGTGCTGCCGTTTCCGGCGCGACGGTCACGATTTTTAACCCAGCGACGGGCTTTACCCGTATCGCGACAACAAATTCAGCAGGTGCATTTACGGCGTCTAACTTGTCTGTGTCAGGTCTCTACAATGTGACGGTTACAGCGAGTGGGTTCCAAGGCGAACGCGTTGACGAGATTGCCCTTGTTTTGGGAAATGAAACAGAGCTTAGCTTCGCACTTGATGCCGGCAATATTGAAGATGAAGTGATTGCGGTTGCTCAACGCACAGTGGCCGCCGATGTCGCGCTTGGGCCGAGCGCGTCCTTTGGTATTGGTGAGTTGCAAAACTCTCCTGCGATTAACCGCAACATCACAGATATTTTGCGGTCTGATCCCCGTATCGCGGTGGATGAAAGTGGTGGCGGTACAAATGCCATTCAATGTGCGGGTCAAAACTCGCGCTTTAACTCTTTCACTTTAGACGGTGTGCAGTTGAATGATGCTTTTGGTTTGAACGCAAATGGTTATCCAACAGAGCGTCAGCCTTATCCGTTTGATGCGCTGGAGCAGGTCTCAGTCGAACTGGCCCCGCTTGATGTTATCTATGGTAACTTCACGGCCTGTAACATTAACTCCGTGACGAAGTCCGGTACGAACTCATTCTCTGGTTCAGCCTTTATTGATTACACAGATGACTCTCTCATCGGTAACAAAGCCAATGGACAAGAGTTTGAATTCGGTGAGTTTGATGAAATCCGTTATGGCCTCACACTCGGCGGGCCCATCATTAAAGATAAGCTCTTCTTCTTTGCTGCTTATGAAAAACTCGAAGGTGCGAATACCTATCCGAATACATCTATCACATTGAATTCTGTCCCGCAGTCTACAATTGATGAAATCGTTCAAATTTCGAACGATGTTTACCAATATGATCCAGGCTTCATCGCGGATAACTTCCCAAATGCGGATGAAAAAATCTTGGTGAAGCTAGATTGGAACATCAGCAACAACCACCGCGCAGCGGGTACATTCCAGTGGAATGACGGTTTTAACATTGCGCGTTCTGATGGTGATCCAAATGAGTTGGAATTCTCAAATCACTTCTATGAGCGAGGAACAGAGCTATTTACCTATACAGGTGCGCTTTTCTCTGATTGGACAGATAATTTCTCAACAGAATTACGGGCCAGCTACACGGATGTAGATAATAGACAAGAAACAATTGGCGGAACAGATTTCGGTGAATTCCGTATCGAACTTGACAATGGTATCGACGTTTATCTCGGCGGTGATGACTCACGTTCTGCAAACGACCTGAACTATGAAGTCTTCGATTTTATTGCCCGCGGTAATTACACCGTTGGCGACCACACACTGACGTTTGGTGCTGAAACGCAGACACTTGAAATCTTCAACTTGTTTATTCAGCAAGCTCAGACTGAAACACGTTTTGCGGGCATAGATAATTTCCGCAATGGTCGCGCATTCCAGGTCGAATTTAACAATGCGCCGTCATTAAACCCGCTAGATGCAGCGGCTGAGTTTGGATACACACGTAACGCCGTTTATCTTCAGGATGATTGGGACATTAATGACAAGCTCAATCTTGTCGCGGGTCTGCGTTACGATTGGTACACCTCTGATGACTTGCCAACAGAGAACCCTGAATTTGTTGAAAGCTATGGCTTCTCAAACGCTCAAAATTTTGACGGTGTCGATATTCTCCAGCCGCGTGTTGGTTTGACGTATCAAGCGACAGATAATTTTGAAATTCACGGTGGTGTGGGTCGTTATTCCGGCGGCAACCCGAATGTTTGGTTGTCTAACAATTACAGCTCAAACAATGTGACACAGGTTGGTGCGCGTATTCGTGATTTTGGCGAAGGCCTTGATCTCTTCTCATTCGATTACACACTGGCTGAAGAAGGCCGTCCAAACGCGCCGGGCTGGGCCGTTCCACAGCAACTCGCCGATGCCGTTGCAACAGGCCAAGGCCGGAACTTCGAAATCAACTATCTTGATCCTGATTTTAAAGTCCCGACAGAGTGGAAATACTCA
>CAZBDT010000135.1:0-6199 GCA_964490745.1 uncultured Algimonas sp. | reverse complement strand
GGGACGGCTTTTAATCCGCCATCATCTGTGCGGCGAATGACGGTATAGCCGGATGTGAAAGCGTCTTTATCATCCGGGCGATCCGCGATCCATTGCTCAAACTCTGCCTTTGTCATATCTGCGGGGTAAAACCCGGCGCCTTTGGGGCAGGGTGTCTCACCGACAAAAATACGATCATTTTCCAATGTATCGCAGGGCCCGAAATGCAGATCGAACATGGCCTTCTCAATCTCCGAGCCCGTCTTCTCAAGTGCCGCGCGCCGCTCCGGATAATCTGCGCCGCGTTGTCGGAGATAAATCTGCGAGAGAAAGTCACTCGCTTCGATCAAGATGTTGACGGTCTTGCGCTCGCTCTCTGTCAGGAAAGAGACATCGGGGTTCATCGGCACTTCGGCAAATTTCTCATATTGCCGCATGATGTCATAGCCATCGCTTGTTTGCACTTTTACTTCGACCTCAGGGGCTGTCTCAGTTTGAGGCGCAGATGGCGCTTCACCACACCCAAATAAAAGGGCGGATGTTGCTATTGTTGTTAAAAAAACTCTCATCTTATTTTTCCAACTCATTTCTGATTTGTCGTGCCAAGCTTTGCAGCTCGCCCATATCCGCCATCTCGCCGCCATGTCCGCCAAGGGCGACACCCTCATAACGCGGGATGATGTGGACATGGGTGTGAAAGACGGTCTGTCCGGCGGGCGCGCCATTATATTGTGTGACGACAATACCGTCGGGCTTCAGCGCCGCGTCCACGGCTTGCGCAACACGTTGGACCGTTCCGAACAGTCGCCCAATATCTTTAGGTTTCACCCCGAGCAAGTTCACGGAGGGGCCGCGCGGAATGACGAGGCAATGCCCTTTGGATTGAGGGAAAGCATCCATAATCACCAAAGTGCCGCCATCTTCATAAACCTTGGCGCAGGGCATCTCCCCTCGCAGGATTTTGGCAAAAATATTCTGATCGTCATAGGGCGTGTGTAAAGTCATGCACTTCATAAAGCATGGAATGCCGCCTATCTCCAGCGTGTTTGTAACTCGTAACATTCGTGACGCGGCTACCCTTTTTTAAAGGGCGTATGTTTCGACAAAATATCCACCTCATGCCCGACGGCGGCGCGCTCTTGTTCCAGAAAATTCTCGACGCCTTGCATTAATCCGGGATGGGAGAGCCAGTGGGCGGAATGCGTGACGACGGGCTCTTAACCGCGCGCCAGCTTATGCTCGCCCTGCGCCCCGGCTTCGACGCGGGTCAGGCCTATTTCCAAACCGTCCTCTATCGCTTGGTAATAACATAGCTCAAAATGGAGGAAGGGCTTATGGATTAACGCGCCCCAATTCCGACCATAAAGCGCCTCTGAGCCGATAAAGTTTAGGGCTGCCGCAATCCCGGTGCCGTCCATTTCTGCCAAGACGAGGCAGATATCATCGCGCATGGTTTCTTGCATGTGATCAAAGAAGGCCCGTGTCAGATAAGGTCGTCCCCATTTCCGCGCGCCTGTATCCAGATAGCAGCGGTAAAAAATATCCCAATGTTCAGGCTTTAAATCATCCCCAGTAAGGCGTGATATTTTTACACCTTCTTGGGCCGCCTTGCGTTCTTTACGGATATTTTTGCGCTTCCGAGACGACAGGCTGGCGAGGAAGGCGTCGAAATTTTCATAATCGCGATTGATGAAATGAAATTGACGATCTTCCCGTGCGGCAAAGCCTAAATTTGCCAAGACAGCTTTGTCTCCCTCTTGCAGAAATGTCAGATGTACGCCTGACATATTCCATTCCGCGCAAGCCTGCATCATGGCCCCCGCCACGGCCTGTTTCGCCTCGGACGTTTTGGCGAGAAGACGCGGTCCTGTTGCGGGTGTGAAGGGAACGGAACATTGGAGTTTCGGGTAATAGTCCATCCCCGCCTGCATCAGCGCATTTGCCCAAGCATGATCAAAGACATATTCGCCTTGGCTGTGTGATTTCACATAAAGCGGTGCAGCCCCGACGGCTTTTCCCGCTTCGTCTTCCACCCAAATGTGGCGCGGTGCCCAGCCTGTCTCTGCTGTCGCTGAGCCGCTTTCTTCCAGTGCGAGCAAAAATCTATGAGACAGAAAGGGATGATTGCCTGACGGGATGAGGGCGTCCCAATCCGTTGCAGATATGTCGTTGATCCGGGGGAGGATCGTCGCTGTGTAGGCGGGTGAGCTCATGCGTTTATTTACGCACCAATCTCCACAATGGCGTCAATTTCAACTGCGACATCCAGTGGCAGGCTTGGCGCAGACACCGCAAAGCGGGCATGACGTCCGGCGTCCCCAAAAACTTCGACCATCAGATCTGAACAGCCATTAATGACTTTTGGAATATCGGCTTGTGTGGCGTCCGCTGTCGCTTGGACAAAGCCGCCCAGCTTAACGACACGTTTCACACGGGACAGGTCTCCGCCACAAGCGTCTTTCATTTGCGCGATCAGATTGAGAGCTGACAGACGGGCTGCGGCTTGACCGTCTTCCACGCTCATGCCTTCGCCAAGGCGGCCTTTGACCTCATCCTCCCCAATTTTGGAAATTTGACCGGAGATAAAAACGAGATTTCCACTCACAACATATGGGACATAATTGGCAACAGGGGCGGCGGGTATAGGTAAGCTTAGCCCCAATTTGGCGAGTTTTTCTTCAGGTGTCATTTTGCTCTCTTTCATGCGTATGATTTGCATCCTATATGCTGTTCATGACCGACACACCACACACTTTTCCGCGTCCAACACATCGCCCCGATCTCGTTGCTTTTTTAAGCACCCGCCGCTCAAATTTGGCCAAAGTGATGGATGAACCCGGCCCTGATGCGCAGACGCGGGATAAGATATTAGAGATCGCTGCGCGCGTCCCGGATCACCGCAAGCTCGCCCCTTGGCGGTTTGTTCTGTTTGAAGGTGAAGCGCGGTCAAACTTCGGACAGCATATTTCAACGGCTTTCATGGCGAAAAACCCAACCGCACCTGCGGACCGCGCTATTTTCGAAGGCGCACGCCTGACCCGTGCACCTTTGGTCGTTACGGTTGTGTCATCGCCTGTGGATTGCCCAAGGGGCACGCCAAAATGGGAACAGGAACTCTCTGCGGGCGCGGTCTGTTTTAATATGTGCCTCGCCGCACAGGCTCATGGTTTTGGGGCACAGTGGCTAACGGAATGGTATGCTTATGACGAGACCGTTAATACGGCTCTCGGTCTGCAAGAGACGGAACGCGTTGCCGGATATATCTATATTGGCACCCCTCAGCTTGAAGCCTCTCCGCGTTCACGCCCAGATGTCAAAAATTTGATGACGAACTGGCGCTTTTCTTAACCTTATTTTTTGTAAACCTATGATTGGGGGGTGACATTCCATTTTTTTTTGGTATGGCTTCGCCAGAGCAACTTTATAGCTGCTTGACAGCTCTCGACCACCATTGCGCCCCGTGTGGTCGAGAGCTTATTTTCTCGAAACTTTTACTTATTTTTTAGGTTGTCTCATTGAACAGCTCACGCCCGATGAGCCAGCGTCTGATCTCTGACGTACCTGCGCCAATTTCCATGAGTTTCGCATCTCGTAAATAGCGCCCTGTCGGGTAATCATTGATATAACCATTTCCACCTAACATCTGGATCGCGTCCAAGGCCACTTGTGTCGCGCGTTCCGCCGCATAAAGGATACAGCCCGCCGCATCTTTGCGTGTGGTTTCGCCGCGATCACAGGCCGCCGCCACTGCGTAGGAATAAGACCGCGCCGTGGAGAGCGAGACATACATATCGGCCAGCTTACCCTGCATCAGCTGGAACTCGCCAATGGCTTTGCCAAATTGTTTGCGCTCATGGATATAGGGCAGGACCGTATCGAGGCAGGCCTGCATGATGCCTGTGGACACAGCCGACAGTACGACACGCTCATAATCCAAACCGCTCATCAGGATTTTCGCCCCGTCGCCAATTTCACCGACGATATTTTCTTCCGGGACGAAACAATCCTCAAACACCAGCTCGCATGTGTCCGACCCTCGCATGCCCAGCTTGTCCAGCTTTTGCGCGGTGGAGAAACCTTCGAACCCTCTCTCAATCAAAAAGGCCGAGACGGATTTGCTGCCCGCCTTGGGATCGGTTTTGGCATAGACAAGCAGCGTGTCCGCCGTGGGCGCATTGGTGATCCACATTTTATTCCCGTTCAGCAGATATCCGCCTTGTGCGGTTTCCGCTTTCAGGCGCATAGACATAACGTCGGATCCTGCCCCCGGCTCGCTCATGGCGAGGCTCCCCAGATGCTCGCCGGAAATTAGTTTGGGCAAATATCTGGATTTTTGCTCGGCATTGCCCCAGCGCTGGATTTGATTAATACAAAGATTCGAGTGTGCGCCATAAGACAGCCCCACCGAAGCACTCGCGCGGGAGACTTCCTCAATCGCAATCGTGTGTTCCAGATAGCCAAGGCCTAACCCGCCATCTTCTTCGGATACGGTAATGCCGTGCATACCAAGCGCACCCATTTTTTCCCAAAGATGTCGCGGAAATTCATTCGTTGCGTCGACCTCATCCGCAATCGGCATCAGCTCCGCTTGGCAAAATTGATAAACCGTCTCGCGGATCATCTCGGTTTCTTCCGAATGGCCGAATTGCAGTGTGGGGTAAGGTGTGGTGGTCATAAACATGGCTCCTATTAGCAACACCCCTCTCATTGGGGAGAGGGTACCCGAAGGGTGGGTGAGGGGAAATCAACTCTGCCCAACAAAATCAAACAATCGATCAAGTGCCGCGACCATATCTTCATAGACATCTGCATTGGTAAATCGAATGACCCGATAACCGCAATTATTGAGAAAGGCCGTCCTATCAGCGTCATAGGCTTTACGATCTTCATGCATTGAGTCATCAATCTCAACAATCAGCTTTTCGCTCTCGCATAAAAAATCAACGGTATAGCGGCCCATTGGGACCTGTCGTTTGAATTTCAGGTTTTTGAAACGACGGTTTCTAACGTCTTGCCAAAACAGCGTCTCGGCATTGGTTTGGTTCTTACGTAAGTGTCTTGCAAAAGCGAGGTTATCCATAATATCCCCTCATCCGCCCTGCGGGCACCTTCTCCCCGAGGAGAAGGAGGTAATTTGAAAGATCACGACTCCACCTCCTCCAAACGCACGAGGAGCGCACCGTCGCTCACCAGCTCGCCGACTGCAGCGCCGATTTCCGCAATGATCCCGTCACGTGGAGCGGTCAATGTCTGTTCCATCTTCATGGCTTCCATCACTACGAGCGCATCGCCCTCGGAGACAGAGTCGCCAATTCTGCAATTCATCGCAATGATCTTGCCCGGCATGGGGGCGGTGATTTGGTCAGACGCGCTGCCGGTCAGGCCGCCAAATTCATTTGCCCGTTCAAAATAAAAATAGGCGCTGCGATAGCAGAGATAGAGATATTCCTTATCGTAATATCCCCATTTATGAGGATGATCCAAAGCGTTCTCAAGTGTTGCAGGTCGGTTATTTTTATCGAATGAAAAGTCATAGCGACGCCCATCGACTGTCACTGTCGCATAATGATGTCTACGGTCATTGATTTGAACAACACATTCCCCATCGCCGCGTTTATATCTGAAAGTCGCAGATTTGGGCTGGTTCAATCTCCAACCATCTCTCAGATTGAAATGCTCAATACTGGCGTCCACGCAATCCTCATTGCAATAAGACACATCGGCAATCTCTTTCAGGGCTAAAATGGCATAGGCCCGATCATCCTCACGAATATCATAGGGCTTCAGCAGCTCGGCATGTTTTTCAAAGAAATGGGTCGAGAGTTTTTCGTCCCAAAAATCGTCACTATCAATGGCTTTATAAATTGTATGCGCATTTGTGATGATGGGATGGACGTGAATGTCGTGAAGACCGTCATGCAATTTGTTAATCGCCTCGCCGCGATCGCGGCCATAGCCAATAATTTTGGCAATCATCGGATCATAATAAATACCGACCTCAGAAATCGCCGTGTAGCCCGTATCAATCCTGACAGCTGAATGACGGTTGCGGCGACTTGTATCGTCAAGGTGTTCAATCCTGCCCGTGCTGGGCAGGAAGTCTTTCAGCGGATCTTCCGCATAAAGCCGCGCCTCCACCGCATGTCCGCTCATCTTAATCTCATCCTGCTTCGGCAGCTCTTCACCTCGTGCCACGCGGATTTGCCATTCGACCAAATCG
>CAZBDT010000134.1:4177-6256 GCA_964490745.1 uncultured Algimonas sp. | reverse complement strand
TGCGCTCCACATCGGTTCGGGCCTCCAAATTGTCAAGAAGGTGTGACTGTCCGCGCACGATTAAACTGCGTTTGGTTTTATCCTCCGGCGATGACCATTTGGCCAGACCTTGCTCGATCAGGGCCGCCGCCGCCGCATCGATCTGGGCTTCCCCGGCTGCGATCTCTGCCAAGACATCTGCGCGGGCCTCTGACAGGCGGCGACCTTTGAGCCGCGCAGACAGGAAATTTCCGGCGCGTTCCAGACTGCCGGGCAGCACACCTTTGGGCCGCGCCATGAGCCTGTTTTCCACGGCGCCGTCTTCATGGACGAGCACGACTAAGGCCTGATCGCCGTCCAGATTAACAAATTCAACATGACGTAAAGCACGTTCCGCCGCTCCGGACTGCGGCGCAAGAACGAGTCCCGCACCACCTGCCAGCCCGGCCATCATAGCAGAGGCTTGCTGCATCAGGGCTTGCGGGTCTGCCCCAGCGGCGGCCAGCTTTGTCTCTAACGTGTTCTGATCGGCCTTGCCCAAATCTCCAATTTCCAAAAGACCGTCGACGAAAAGGCGTAAGCCGATTTGTGTGGGTACCCGACCTGCACTGACATGCGGGCTGGTCAACAGGCCGTAGCGGGAGAGTTCCGCCATAACGGATCGTATTGTCGCGGGAGAAAGTGAGCGCCCTTCAGACAGCGCCAGCGTTTTAGAGCCCACAGGCTGTCCGGTTTCCAAATAGCCCTCGACCACATCCCGAAAAATATCTCGCGCACGCGCATCCAAATCGGACAGGGTGAAAGTGGGGTTGGCTGACATATTACGATATTTGTGTGTGTCGGTGAAAAGTTTCAATAGGTTTCGACAGGCTTCTATCGATTTTGCATGAGCTCCAGATTATTTTCAACCTTATCCGCATTTAAGAGTTATAGAGTAGAAAAGAAAAATCACGGAAGGGCATTTCATGGCTCACACGCCCAGAACTATTGCGATCATAGGCCTCGGAACATTTGGGAAATCCCTCGCGCTGGAACTGACGCGCTTTGGCGACCGGGTTTTGGGTATTGATATTAACGCGGCTCGCGTGGCTGAAATGTCGGATGAAATTGATGCCACATTAGAGGCTGATACGTCTGATCCGAAAACCTTAAAAGAATGTGGGATAGATGCGTTTGACGTTGTTGTGGTCGCGATTGGCCGCGTCATGGATGCCAGTCTTTTGACGGCGCTGAATCTGCTGAAAGCCGAGCATAATCATATCTGGGTCAAAGCTCAAAGTCAGCATCATGAAACGCTGTTACGGGCAATCGGTATTACAAATATTGTCCAACCGGAAGGCTATTTTGGCTATCGTCTGGCACAGGTCCTCCATAATCCGGTTGTAAAAGACTTTCTCCATTTATCAAAAGGGCGGTTTATCGTTCAAATAAAAGTGCCGGGTCATTTGGTCGGTCACGTCTTAGAAAGTCTCAACTTACAAAAGAAATTTGATTTGAAATGTATCGGTGTGTCGCGCGGTGAGGATATGTTGGTGTCCAATTGCGAGACGACCGAATTAAAAGCCGGAGATGATATTTTGATGTATGGCAGCCGTCCTAATCTTCGCCGTTTCGCAGATAGCCTTTAATTATGAAGCGTAAATGGCCCATTCCGGCCATTTTGGCCGCGACCTATTTTATCTGGATTGCGATGGGGGCTGCGCTGCTTTTGCTGCCATGGGCAACACCGGGCAGTGGCTCTATGAGCCTCTCAGATGCGTTTTTTACCTCTACCTCTGCCGTTACAGTGACGGGTTTGATTGTGCTCGATACGGCAACTGAATTGACTCGTTTCGGTCAAGGCGTGTTGATGTTGCTGATTCAGCTCGGGGGCATGGGGTTGATGACGTTTGCCGTGCTTGTTCTGTCCTCATTAGGGCGAGCCGTTGGCCTTACGCATCGGCGGTTTTTGCGTGAAGAGATGGGCTTGGAGAGCTTTGGCGGCTTGATGGAATTGGTCTGGGTGATATTCCGCATTGTTTTGGTCGTTGAGTTGGTCGGCATGATCCTGCTGGCTTTTGCTTTTGTGCCGAAGCTGGGATGGGGCGACGGGCTTTGGCA
>CAZBDT010000134.1:0-4077 GCA_964490745.1 uncultured Algimonas sp. | reverse complement strand
GGCGGTTATGCGGCGCTGGAATGGTCCAATCCAGAGACATTAGGGGGATTGGACGGTGTTGTCGCCAAATTTCAAGCCGCTTGGTTTGAAGGGGTCACACCGCGCACAGCCGGATTTAACAGTTTGAATACGGCGGGCATGACGGATGCGGCGACCCTCTCGACCATGGCGTTGATGGTGATTGGCGGCGGGCCGACCTCTACAGCGGGCGGAATAAAAGTGACCACGGCTGTTGTATTGATTTTGGCGACGTTCGCTTTCTTCCGTCAGTCCGGACGGATGAAAGCCTTTGGCTATAGTATTGGACCAAAAGCGGGGATGAAAGTCATGGCCTTGGTCTCTATATCCGTGCTGATTATCCTGACGGGCATGTTCATCCTTGTCGCGACGCAATCCGCTGATTTTCTGGATGTCATGTTCGAAGTCACATCGGCCTTTGGCACTGTCGGCCTCTCGCGTGGCTTGACGGGAGAATTGGATGATCTGGGGCGGGCCGTGATCATCCTCATCATGTTTTTAGGACGCGTCGGCCCGCTCACGCTCGGCATATTCATGGCCAGCAATTCTCCCCCTCGCGTGAAATTACCGGAGGGTGAGGTCTTTTTGGGGTGAGAAAGCGTAAGGTTTAATCGCGCTCATCGATCCATGTCCCTTTCAGATGAGGGGACCGGAAATTTAGGTCGAAATATCTGGCAATGAATGCGAGTTGATTCATGTCAGTATCGGTCATTTTGACTGTTTTGCTTTCAGCCAACTTAACGAGAGCTTTTACGGCGTCCGCTTTAGAGTGCTTTTCCATATATTGTTTTTTGAAAATATCCTCTTTGGGTCTCTCATGAATTTTCAGCTGCGGGCGAATGGCGTGATAAATTCTGGCGACTTCTAATGCCGAAATATACCTTTCCGTTCCTTCATTGAATAACACCTGCTCTTTATCCTTAATCTGCGCCCGTAAAATCACGCCGCGAGATAACTTCTCGTGATCGAAATATAGGGTTGAGGCCAGAGCTGCGCATCTATCATCGAGGATGGCAAAAGGCATAACGCTGGGCTGGATGCCTTTGCTGACAAGGGCGTATCCTAGATTTGTGTCCAACTCACCGGAGGTCTCCACCAGATTGACGGGTAAAGCGTCCCATACGCGAAGTGCGGCTTTTTCTATAACCGAAATCGATTCAACGCTGACCTGACTTTCGGGGACGATGCAATAAATGCTGATTGCTTCTTCCCGGCAGCTTTGGATCAAACGGCATTCGTAAAAGTTTCGGACATCTAGACAAATCTGCCATTCATTTGTATCCATATTTCCTTCGTCGTCGGGAGGCGTAATTAAGTCTGCTTGTTTTTGATTCCACGCAATAATTTGGTCGAGGGTTTTGTCTTCAGCCTTTCCGTCCTCTTCCCCCACACTCCAAGGGAAAACGGATTTGAAGACAATGCCATCCGAGATGAACAATTTATAAAATTGTTCGATAAAATCAGGCTGAATGGGGCGTGGACATGTAAAGCTTATCGACGTGTAGGCGGGCATGGTTTTGTCCGTTACCGAACTAAATCTTACTCGTCACCGCAATGGCGGCGTGGCAGCCGGCTTTGATGACCGCAGACAGCCCGCGATAGAAGGGGGCGTCTTGGCTGCCGCCCTCAATGGCTGTGTCGCGGTGGTGCAGTTCGTCTTCGCGAAATTCCAGGAAGGTTTCGGCCAGTTCAGGTTCCTCTTCGGCGCAGGCCTCGGCCTGTTCTGCATAATGTTGCTCGATCACAGTCTCCACGGCTTCGGTACAGGCATGGGCTGCCTTTTCCCCCATCAGCGCTGTGACGACGCCGAGACCATAGCCTGCGACATTCCAGATCGGCGTCATGGCCGTGGGACGGACATTGCGCTCGACCAGTAATCGATCAAAAGCGTCGAGATGTTTCTGCTCTTCGGCTTCCATCTCGGCGAGTTGGTTGGCCATAGCGCGCGTGCTGGCTTGGCGGCGGAAGACGGCTTGCTGGCCGCGATAAATCGCAACCGCGCCATATTCGCCTGCATGATCGACGCGCAGCATTTCGGCTATTCTTGGATTAGTTCTTTTCATTTCAACTTAGATGTAGCGATCCAGATCGCGCCAATCAAGGAGAGTGCGGCATTCCATCCCGCCATAGACAGCCCTAGGAAATGCCAGACGGCTTCGGAACAGGCGGGCGGTTTGACGGGCTCAGAGAGGAAGGCGAGGGGGTCATTCAGATCGACATCCGGCACATCTAAGGATCCTGCGAGACAGGTTGGCGGTGCCTCCAGCCAGCCATATTCCACACCGACATGCCACGCCGCCAAACTAAAGCTGACCAGCAGGGCTATCACCACCGCCCAACGCAGCATCTCCGCCGCCTCTACGCCAATCGCGCGCAGCACGAGCCAAAGCGCGGCGAGCGCCAGGACCGCCTTATGCGCGTGGCGTTGCCAGTAACACATTTGGCAGGGGAGGTAGCCAAAGCCATATTGGAAAATCCAAGCCCCGACCAAAAGCCCACCCGATAGGGCGAGGGCGATCCACGGCGCAGCGCGTTGGGTACGTAAAGGTTCAAAATTCATGCGTATATCATAAAGGGCGAACAAGGATGTGTCACCTAACATGAACGCAACTTAACAGACCGTCGCTGCGTGTCATTTTGACTCGACGCAAAAGATTCAATTCGTTAACGATAATGCAAGGGGCGCTGTGTATTAGCAGGGCGGGATGGATACAGCATTTACAGACACTGTCCGAACACCGGACCATTTTGGCGCGCGCCTCTCTGCGCGACGGGATCGCTTTGGTCTCAGCCTGTCTGATGTGGCTGAGATGACGAATATCCGTGAAGACTATATTGCCGCGATTGAGGCGCTGGATGAAGCCGCTCTGCCTGCCATTGGTTACACGCTCGGTTTCGTGCGCAGCTACGCCAAAGCTCTGGGTATGGACGGCGATGTCGCGGTGAAAGATTACAAGGCTGATGTCGCTTTGACAGCTCTCCCGCTACGTGATGCGCCCCATGTGATTTTACGTCGCCATTGGCGTTTGCCGCGTGGCTTTGCCTCGGCCCTGTCTGTGGCCAGTGCAGCGCTGATGATCGGCCTGTGGTACGGTACGCAATCCACAGCTGTTGCGACGCCGACACCGGTTGTTGAAATTTCGGCGCAATATACGGCCGCTGAACCCGCTATGCCAGAGATGCAAGCCGGGCTCTTTACCCTGCGCACAACGTCGCCGAGCTGGATTGAAATTCGCGACGTTGCAGGCACGGTCGAGATCAGCCGCATCTTCACGACGGGTGAAACATGGCAAGGCCCGATCACGGCGGGATATTCCGTCTCTGTCCGGGATGCAGGCGCGGTGGAACTCTATAGCGGTACAGATTTGATCGGACCGTTAGGCGCGGCGGGTGAACCCATCCAAGGCCTGACCCTGTCTTACGACCTGCCTACGGCTGAACGTCCGTAAAAGCTGCCCCCACCAGACCCGCACCACAAAGACCGTAATCGCGTCTTCAACTTGTCACAAAGCCGCGCTATAGCCCTCGCATGAGCGGCACACCGAACCACAATAATCCATCTGACATCAGCGCCATTCGACCGTGGCGAACCATTGAACGCCGCCAATGTCGCAAGATCAAAGTCGGACAAGTCGAGGTCGGCGGCGACGCGCCCATCGCGGTGCAGTCCATGACCAATACATTGACCCATGATGTCGACGCGACGGTCGGGCAAATCCTGTCCTTGCAGGAGGCCGGCGCAGATATCGTCCGCGTCTCTGTGCCCGACCCCGATAGCAGCGCCGCCCTGCGGTCCATCGTCGATCAGGTCCAAGTCCCGCTCGTCGCGGATATCCATTTCCATTATAAACGCGGGATTGAGGCCGCCGATCAAGGCGCGGCCTGTCTGCGCATTAATCCCGGCAATATTGGCGGGCAGTCCCGCGTCAAAGAAGTCGTCGCTGCCGCGCGCGCCAATGGCTGCTCGATCAGGATTGGCGTCAATGGCGGTAGCTTGGAACGCGAACTGCTCGAAAAATATGGCGAGCCTTGTCCCGACGCCATGGTGGAGTCCGCCCT
>CAZBDT010000133.1:0-6298 GCA_964490745.1 uncultured Algimonas sp. | reverse complement strand
CCCCAATTTTGTCCTGCACGAAAGAAGAAGACCTGCACGCAGGTTTGTCCACCCGCACTGTGTAGACCAATCACATCGGCATCCGTAAATGTCGTGGGATTGACATTCGCCGCGCCGGATTTTGTTGACACTTGCGCCATAGCCCGCAGCCGGTCGCGTAACTCCGCTGCTTTCTCAAAAGCCATAGCTTTAGACGCTGCTTCCATCTCTGTTTGGAGCTTTTGACGGAGCTTGTCAGATTTCCCACACAGAAAATCTTCAGCCTCATCGATCAACACTTGATAATCAGATAAAGAAATCTCGCCTGTGCAGGGCGCGGCACATCGTTTGATTTGATATTGCAAGCAAGGCCGTGTCCGCGAGTCATAAATACCATCCGAGCAATTGCGGAGTCGAAAAGCCCTTTGAAGGGTATCCAATGTGCGGTTCACAGCCCCCGCGCTCGCAAAGGGTCCGTAATAATCGCCTTTAATCTTCCGCGCGCCACGATGTTTTGTGACCTGCGCAGCGGGATGATCTTTCCGCACCAGAATATAAGGAAAGCTCTTATCGTCGCGCAGCAGGATATTATATCGCGGTTTCAGCCGCTTGATCAGCGAAGCTTCCAAAATCAGCGCTTCGGTCTCGCTCTCTGTGATCACAAATTCCATCGCTGTGGTGGCGCGGATCATGCGGCGTAAACGCGTTGGATGGCGGTCATAGGACGTGTAAGCCGTGACACGCTTTTTCAAGTCTTTCGCTTTCCCGACGTAAAGCACCGTCCCATATTCATCGAACATGCGGTAAACGCCCGGCTTACCGGGCAAACGCTTCACATAATCGGCGATCAGCTTGGGGCCGAATTTCGGCTCAGCTTTCGTTGATTTAGATTCGGACGACACAGCTCCTAATTAGGGAGTGTCGGCACTGACCGCAAACATTTGAAACGTTTCAAGTGGAACACGCTCCAGCGCCATTTGATGTGTGGCCTCTAACACGACTTTCGGTGCACATCCGGCGGCATGTGCTTCTTTCCAGCGCTCAAGGCACAGACACCAGCGATCCCCGGCTTTCAGTCCCGGAAAGCGGTATTCAGGGCGAGGCGTTGACAAATCATTCCCGCGCGATTTGGAGAAACTCAGAAACGTGTCCGTCATAACCGCACAAACCAAATGCCGTCCACGATCTGCAGATTGTGTTTCACAACACCCATCCCGAAACCACCCCGTCATCGGATCCGTCGAGCACGTCTCAAGCGCCGTCCCCAGCACATTTTTCGATCCCAGACGTGAGGTCATCTGCTTTTCACAACCTCCACGCCTGCCGTATCCGCTTTTAGTAAAGCCTGTGGCTTGGCGATACGGACGGCAACACTTTGAACGCGTGGGTCAGCCCCAAGCGCCCAATCTGCTATCCGAGCTGCCAACGTTTCCACCAGTTGGACGTGAGCTTCCAATGCGATTTCTTCGCATTTTTCCGCAACCAAGCCATAATCCATTGTTTCGTGGAGACGATCATTTTTAGGCAAATCCATATCCGCCATGTCCAATTCGACATCAATGATGATGGGTTGCGTGGCCTCATATTCATGCGGGTGCACACCGATACTGGCTTGGATCAACAAGCCTTTGACGAAAATCCGTGTCGAAACGGGTAGAGCTTTGCGAGACCGAAACCGGCTCAGCATGGTTTTCCGGTCGTTCATAGCGCGCCTCCAAATGCTAGATCGGGGGTTTGCCAAATCAAATGCTGCCCCCCATCCACGGCGATCATTTGACCTGTAACAGCTTTGGCAGATAGCAAATATCGGACGCCATGAAGGATCGTCTCGGGCGGACTACCCTCTCCCAAAAGGGTCGCCTTGGCTTCCGCCGTAAACTCGCCTTCTTCCTGTTCAGTATTTTCAAGTGTCGGCCCCGGACCAATGCCATTTACCCGGACCGTAGGCGCAAAGCTTTGCGCCATGGTTTTCGTTGCCCAATAAAGACCGGCTTTCGCGAGGCTATAAGTGAAAAATTGCGGGTTGGGTTTGAGGACGCGTTGATCGATCATATTGATGATACAGCCCCCCTCCTCAGCTTGTGCCGCAAACTCTGATGACAGCCGCAACGGCGCATCCAGATTGACAGAACGGTGATAGTCCCATGTCGCCGTCGTAAAATCCTCTACCGTATCGGGTTTAAATGTCGACGCATTATTAATCAGGGCAGATAGCGGTCTGCCGCACCGCTCTATCAAAGTATTTACATCCTGCGGAACAGACAGATTGGCTTTGACGATAGATGCCGAACCACCAGCCGCATTCAGTTCATCCGCGAGGGCCTGCGCCTTTTCTGCGCTGCGGTTGAAATGGATACAAACATGCCAACCATCTTTCACTAAGCCACGCGCGATATAGGCCCCAACCCGCGCACCAGCGCCGGTGATGAGGACGGCCTTATCCGCGGACACGAGCGCGTTCTCCGCAAGAGGGTCGGCCAACTTCGACACAGGCAAGTCCCGGAAGACGAAGGGCCAAGCGTTCAAATATCCAAGCCGCGATGCGTTCCAGGGCTGGTTGTTCTAACCCTTCAACCTCGTTGAGAAGCGAATGATCGAGTGGCGCAACTACTTCATTGATGATTTGCTCTATCTTCCAGAGGTCACGCACCCAGCCTTTTTCTTCCTGTGCATCACCTATAATCGTGACTGTACCATTAAAACTATGGCCATGAACTTTCTTGAACACGTCATTTGCGTCGGCATGTCCGAAATAATGCGCCGCTTCGAACTGGAAGTCTTTTTCGATCTCAAACCGCATTACATATTTGGCGCGAGGAACACGACAACAGCGAGGTAGACTGCATAGGCTATCGTCAATACCACACCTGTTTTCCGGCCAATTGGCTGACGTCGCAAGACATAAAGCAACAAAACGAGGCTGGAGAGCAGCATAACCCAAAAGTCAAACTTCACCAGATTGCTCTCAATCGCAATCGGTCCGGCAAGCGCAGACGCACCCATAACGGCGAATACGTTGAAGACATTTGATCCCAAAACATTGCCGATCGCGACCTCAGGATGACCGCGATAGGTCGCGACGATAACTGTCGCGATTTCGGGGAGTGACGTCCCGATAGCAACGATAGTCAGACCGATTATTGTTTTAGAAATGCCAAGGCCTTCAGCGATAAAAACAGCGTTATCTACGATCAGCTTACCGCCTAAAATCAAACCGATGACACCCAGCACGACATAGATAAACGACTTCAGCGTATTAGTCGGTAGCCCGTCCTCGCCCTCGTCGATCTCGGTCATCTCCTCTAAAATGGGATCATCTGCCCCCGCTTTTGCGAGACGGAACATAAAAAAGAGATAGGCGATAATACCGCCAAATAGGATGGCCCCCTGCCAACGCATGAGAGGTGTATGTATGAAAGCCAAAAACACGAATAGGATCGCCGCGAAGAGCGCAATGCAGCTGTTCCGTGCCACACCCGACATATTCGTCGGGATGGCGAGAATAAGAGCAGGCAAGCCCAAGGCCAACAAAACATTCGCGATATTCGATCCGACGACATTACCCGCGGCCAAATCCCCCTCGCCCATCAAGGCAGCTTGTACCCCTACAACCATTTCGGGCGCAGATGTCCCGAAAGCCACAATCGTCAAGCCGACGATGAGTGCAGGCACACCCCAATGCCGCGCCAACGCCGCAGCGCCGCGCACCATGATATCGCCGGCGACAATCAGGACGACCAAGCCGATAATGAGAAGTAGAAAAGCCGTTAACATACGGGCAAGCCCTTAATTGTTTGGACTAATCAAACCGCTTATATTCGAGAAGGTTTAATCCACCAAATGCGATTGCAATGAGCGCAAATGCAAATAGCGCCGGGTCCATGTTGAACAGACCGAAAATTGAGATGCCAGCTTGTGCGAGTGTCATGAGCTTAAGCCTTTGAATAAAATCTATTTGCGCCCCTATAGCGATACGCACCCAAAAGGCCAAGCCTTATGGCAGGGCAAACCGGATGGAATTCTGAATTTTTCCATGGTCTCCGAAGGTTACGAGTGGCAAGATAACTATGGGCGCGACAATCGCGCACAGTTAAAAATAAGGATTCGATATGTTTGGAATGATTCCATTTGTGAAAGCTGCGGGCAAAGCCATGGGTAATGTTTTCAAAGGAAAAGACGCCGAAGACAAGCTGAAGAAAGAAGTCGAAGATTACGGCCTCAATACTGAGGGCGTGGATATTTCTGTCGGTGAAGACGGTATTGTCACGGTCGGCGGCGAAGCTGTGTCTCAGGAAATGAAGGAAAAAATCATCCTCGCAGTTGGCAATGTTGAAGGCGTTGGCGGCGTGAAAGACGAAGCAAGCTCCGGCCTTGGCGGACGCGAATCGCAATTCCATACAGTTGTGTCCGGCGACTCACTTTCCGCAATTTCCAAGAAATATTACGGAACATGGAAGCTTTATCCTGAAATCTTTGAGGCCAATAAGCCAATGCTTTCTGACCCGGATAAAATCTACCCCGGTCAGGTTTTGCGTATTCCTGCTATTAATACGGCGTCTGCTTAAGACAGAAGCCGGGTTGTCGGGTGGAGAGAGAGAGAAAACACCCGACAACCACGGCCCTGCTACGCACACCGTGGGCCAATTCGCTAGAAACTCCATTCGTGCCAGAATAAGAGAATTAGCAGCGGCCGGTTCCGACAGGGAGAGCGTCGAAAAAACACGTCACGGAAGGGACGCGCGCAGATTCGAGATAGGATAATTGTCTTGAATGAAAGCTGAATGGTTCCAGAGGCTTGATGACAATGCGTTCATCTTTTCGCCTCCCTTTTTTCATATTCTGAACAGAGTTCACTGTAACTGTTTGGTTTCTTTCCACAGCCAAAGGGTTTAACGCGCTCACATGTCCACCCCAATTCACCAGCCCAGCTATTCCACGCGCCCGACACTTCGCGTCGACTTGCCTCAAATTCGCGCCAATTATGACGCCCTGAAAGCGAAAGTCGGCACAGCCAAAATCGGCGCCTCTGTCAAAGCCGATGCTTACGGCTTGGGCGCGGTTCCGGTCGCGAAGACACTTTACGGCGCAGGATGCCGTATCTTTTTCGTCGCCACAGCTGGCGAAGGCAAATTGCTCCGCGACGGTATTGGCCCGAATGCGGCCATTTATGTTCTCAATGGCCCTGCCCCACGAGACAAGGGCGTTTTGCTCGGGGCCAAACTCAAACCCGTCATTAACTCGATTGAACAGGCGCGCTTTTGGGGCTCTGTCGCGAAGGATGTCCGCGAACCACCTTATACGGCGATCCATATAGACACAGGTATGAACCGCTTGGGACTCACCCCTGATGAGGTCACGGAACTTGGGCGTGACAAGCAGCTTTGGAAACTCTTAAACCCCGAATGGGTCATGAGCCACCTTGCCTGCGCGCCGGATGCGTCGAACCCAATGAACAAGACGCAGTTACAACGCTTCCGTAAGGCCGCTGCACAATTGCCGCTTACTCCGCTCAGCCTCGCCAATACGGCGGGGATATATTTGGGTAAGCCCTATCATTTCCAAATGGTACGTCCCGGTATTGGTCTTTATGGCGGCAAGGCCACGACCAAGCCCGAACAAGAAGTCAGCAAGCCTGCCGCCACCCTTCTCGCCCCTATTTTGCAGGTACGTTATGTGAAGGCGGGCGAAACACTCGGTTATAACGGCACCTATGTCGCACCACGCGATATGCGAGTCGCCGTTGTCGGTGCGGGCTATGCTGACGGCATCCCCGTCAATCAGAGCAATCACGGCACGGCAATCTTGCATGATGAAGAGGTCAAGATTGTGGGCCGCGTCAGTATGGACCTGACCATGATCGATGCGACAGATGCCAAATTATCGGTCGAGGTTGGCGGCGTGGTTGTTTTCCGTGGAGAACATCTCGAAGCCGAGGCGCAAAGCGCGAAAACCATTAATTACGAACTCCTCGTGCGTCTGGGCCAAAGATGCCGCCGCGATTATTGGAAACCAAAGAAAAACGCGGAAGACGCCCCCAAAAAAGATCGGCGCAAGCGCTAACGCTCGCTGGACATCGCGGTACAGCCTAAAGGTCGTTTAAAAGCAGGACGTGCCCGCAGGGATGATCTTCTGATGGTGTACCAGAAGGGGAAAAGTGTTTTACAGAAGAACTGTTGATTAGGTTGTAAATCTAATCAACGACCCTGCGGCAGTGGTTGTTGATGAAGCGGCCCGTCTGTCCTACGAGTTGAGGCATCTCTGGCCCCTTGTGCAATTTTTTGGGACAAAAAAATGCACTAATCGGCTCTCACTCCAAAAG
>CAZBDT010000132.1:0-6331 GCA_964490745.1 uncultured Algimonas sp. | reverse complement strand
CGCTTTGGCCCCCAGCGTAAAACGCTGCTCTCTGACCGAGAGCTCCAACAAGCCCGATTCGATGATGGCGAACTGCCGTGCCAGCCACCGGAGACGCGGCATGTTCGTAATTCCAACTGGGAAGTTGCACCGTGTCCTAAAGCGCTCTCAGATCGCCGCGTTGAAATTACGGGTCCGGTCGACCGTAAGATGATGATTAATGCGCTGAATTCCGGTGCGAAAATGTTCATGGCGGATTTTGAAGATGCCTCATCCCCGACCTTCGACAATATGATGTCCGGGCAGCAAAATATGTGTGATTTTGCGCGGGACACTCTGTCGCTCACAACGGAGAAAAAGACCTATAGCCTCAATAAAGAGATCGCGACGATGCTCGTCCGTCCGCGGGGTTGGCATTTGGAAGAGCGCCATATCACGGTTGACGGTCAACCCATGAGCGCCAGCCTCTGCGATTTTGGTCTGCATATTTTCCACAATGGTAAAGCTTTGGCCGAGAGCGGAAAAGGACCGTTCTTCTACCTGCCGAAGATCGAAAATTACCGCGAAGCGCGTCTGTGGAATGATGTGTTTAACTACGCCCAGGCTATGCTTGATATCCCCAACGGCACGATCAAGGCGACTGTTTTGATCGAAACGCTTCCTGCGGCCTTCCAAATGGAAGAGATCCTTTATGTTCTGAAAAACCACATCACAGGGCTGAATTGCGGTCGTTGGGACTATATCTTTAGCTATATTAAAACGCTGCGGGCGCATCCTGAGTATGTGCTGCCGGACCGCGCTCAGGTCGGGATGGATCGCGCCTTTCTCTCTGCCTATGCCGAGCGTTTGGTGCAGGTTTGTCACCGTCGTCGCGCCCATGCCATGGGCGGTATGGCAGCGCAGATTCCTGTCAAAAATGATGAAGCCTCAAATCAAGCCGCCTTTGAAAAAGTGCGTCAGGATAAGTTACGCGAAGCCAAGCTAGGCCATGACGGCACCTGGGTGGCCCATCCGGCGCTTGTTCCAGTTGCAACTGAAGTCTTTGACGAGGTTATGCCGTCTCGTCACCAAATACATAAAAAACGTCAATCTCGGAATATCTCTGATGCGGCGATGATCGTCCCACATACCGGAACCGTTACCGAAGCCGGTGTGCGAACAAACATCAATGTTGGCATCCGTTACATCGCAGCTTGGCTCTGCGGGCGCGGGGCTGTGCCGATCCACAACCTCATGGAAGATGCGGCCACAGCCGAAATCTCCCGCGCGCAAATCTGGCAATGGCTGCGTCACGGCGCGAGCGTCGAGATGGAAGGCGGGTTTAAAGAGACTCTGACACACCGTCTCTATGAGCGTCTTTTCAATGAAGAAATGGCCGAACTGAAATCTGAACTCGGTGATGAATTTGATGCGGCTCGTTTCCCGGAAGCCGCCGAAATCTTCACACAAACCGCGACAGGGAACACCCTGCCGGACTTCCTTACAATTCCCGCTTACGATATTTTGGAGCAAAACGCATGACTTATTCTCAAACGCTTACGGAACTGAAAAACCGCTACCCCAATGGGGCTCCCGCCGGAATCGACTTGAACGCGCTGGCGCAGCTGAAGACCCAAAACACTTATGAGACTCACCTTGATATTGCCAAAGCCATGGCGACCCTGATGCGCAATGATATGGCGCGCTATGACGCGGACAGCTCTCAATTCACGCAATCACTCGGCTGTTGGTCGGGCTTTCATGCGCAACAAATGATGCGCGCGATTAAACGTCAAAAAGGCACGCTGGACCGCGCTTATGTCTATCTCTCCGGATGGATGGTGGCAGGTCTGCGGAATCGTTTCGGTCATCTTCCTGATCAGTCCATGCACGAAAAAACCTCCGTCGTCGATTTGATCCAAGAGATCTATACCTCCTTGCGCCAAGCTGATGAAGTGGATTTGAATGATCTGTTCAATGAACTGAACGAGACAGATGACCGCGCAGCTGTCATTGCAAAGATTGACGGATTTGAATCATATGTCCGGCCGATCATTGCCGACATTGATGCGGGCTTTGGTAATGTCCACGCGACCTATCTCCTCGCCAAAGAGATGATCAAGGCGGGTGCGTGCTGTATCCAAATTGAAAATCAAGTGTCTGACGCTAAACAATGCGGTCACCAAGACGGCAAGGTCACTGTCCCGCGCGAAGATTTTATTGAAAAGCTGCGCGCGGTGCGCATGGCATTTGAAGAGTTGGGCGTCTATGACGGCGTGATCGTCGCGCGGACAGACTCGCTCGGCGCTGGCCTCACACAAAAACTTCCGGTCAGCCGTGAAGCGGGCGACCATGCGGCGGAATATAACAAATGGCTGGAAACAACGCCGGTTTCCGATCTGCATGAGCTCAATGAAGGCGACGTCGCGATCCAGCTTGAGGGTCAATTGGTCAAGCCGACACGCTTGCCAAATGGTCTTTATAAATTCCGCGCTGAGACGGGAGAAGACCGCGTCGTGGAAGATTGTATTGCGTCCTTAAACGAGGGCGGCGCGGACTTGCTCTGGATTGAAACGGCCACGCCAAATGTAGCGCAAATTGCAGGCATGGTGAACCGGATTAAAGAAAAAGCACCGCACGCAAAGCTCACCTATAATAATTCGCCGTCTTTCAATTGGACACTGAATCTGCGCAAACAGGTGCGTGAGGATTGGATTTCTGAGAGCCGTATCAAGGCTGAGGATTATGACGAAGCCCGTCTCATGTCTGCTGCTTATGATGAAGACCCGCTCGGCATCGAAGCGGATCGCCGCTTACAGGCTTTCCAAACCGATATCGCCCGCGAAGCCGGGGTCTTCCATAACCTCATCACCTTGCCGACCTTCCACGGCACGGCCAAGGTTATGAATGATCTATCAGAAGGCTATTTCGGTGATCAGAAAATGCTGGCTTACGTCAAGGAAATCCAGCGTGAGGAAATCCGCAAAGGCGTGTCCGCCGTGCGTCACCAGCATGAGGTCGGGTCCGATCTTGGTGATACGTTTAAGGAAATGACAGGCGGTGACCGCGCTCTGAAAGCGGGCGGCGAACATAACACCATGAACCAATTTGCCGATGTGGCTTAAAACTTGTGGGCAACATAAGATGTGGGATTAGCCCGCACGCTTTATAAAACTCGCCTGTCTCGAATACCTCTGATTTCGGGACAGGCTTTTTCGTATTCACTTTCAGCTTTCTACAACGCCAAATCATCGCTAAGTTGCGCCTATGAGCGGAGAACCCACATCATATGCAGATGTGCTGATTGTCGGGGCAGGGATTGGCGGTTTAACGCTGGCCCATGCGCTGATCCAAGACGGTTTAACGGTCCGTGTGCTGGAACGTGCGCCTGCATTGGAGCGCGTCGGGGCCGGCATTCAGATCCCGCCTAATGCGGTGAAAGTCCTGCGCGCAATTGACCTTGCGCCTGTTGTTAAAAAATACGCCTTTCAACCCAAAGCGATAGAGGCGCGGATGGGGCAATCGGGTCGTCCCGTTTTTGATATTCCACTGGCCCATGCGGCAGAAAATCGATGGGGCGCGCCCTATCTCCATATTCACCGCGCGGATTATATTGCCGCGCTTTCCGGTTATTTACCGGGACATGTGATAGAGTTGAACACCCGCGTCACGGCGTATGAAAATCAAGATGACGGCGTGTCTGTCAGGCTCGCAGATGGGCGTCAAATGTGGTGTAAATATTTAATAGGGGCAGACGGGATTCGTTCGACCATCCGTGAACAGATGTTAGGGGCGGATGCGCCGAACTTTACAGGCAATATGGCATGGCGCGCCGTTGTCCCGACTGAGCGCCTCGGCGAGCTTGCGCCCAATCCAACGGCCTGCGCATGGTTTGGCCCTAAACGTCATGCCGTGACTTATCGATTGGGTGCACAGGGGGAGCTGACTAATTTTGTCGGCGTAGTTGAACAAGATGACTGGCGCGAAGAAGGCTGGTCGATCCCGGGGACGCGGGCAGATGCCTTAGCCGATTTCAAAAACTGGCATCCGGTCATTCAAAGTATTTTAGAGACGGCGGATGATTTTCACCGATGGGCTTTGTTTGACCGCGCGCCTCTAGAGCGCTGGATCGACGGACGGGTCGCCCTCATGGGGGATGCGGCGCATCCTATGCTGCCCTTCCTCGCCCAAGGTGCAGCGATGGCCGTGGAGGATGCTTGGGTTTTGGCCCAGATTATTTCGGAGGGTCGTCCTTTAACGGAGTATGAAAGCCTGCGCCTACCCCGAACGTCCAAAGTGCAAGCCGCGTCCCGCGCCAATATGGGCCTTTTCCATAAATCCTCTTTGCCCACCCAACTCGCAACATATGGACCGATGTGGCTCGCGGCAAAACTTGATCCGAATATTGTGCATCGCCGGATGGATTGGCTTTACGGCCATGACGTAACGGCGGCGTAGAAACTATCTTTCACCAAACAAAATCCCGATGTCGCAAAAATAGAAACTATTCCGTTTCAGAGGCTTGAACGAAATCTCAAGAGAATAATCCTCACTTTGCAAAGCTGTGATAGATTGAAGCTGTTCTTTCAAACATAGGACAGGCAAGCGATCGTTGGCTTTCTGGTTTGAAGGATGGTGTGCCTAGAAGCATTTGGCGAACACCGAATGTGGAGGGGCTGAGTTTCCTGGTGCCAGACCGGCTGGAACGCTGGCATGACGAAGATATTTGATTGAGAATCAAATATCTAGGAACCGAACAGCCTAGCTGTTCGGCGCGACATTGTATTTCATTCCCCGAATGAAATACGGACACGTCGCGTGGCCGGGGCTTAGAAAAACATCGCCGCAGGTATTGCAATTGAGCGCAGCTCAAATGCACGGTCCCGCGAAAAACACTTTCACTTTGGTCTCCATCGCGGCGACCGAACCTGCGGGCAGTCCTAATGCCCAGAGTCAATGGTTTGGCTGTCTCTTGATAGGCAGTGGGAATTCTCGCTCGCCTTGGTCACACATCCTCCATCCTCTCTTGCTCGTGAGTGGACCTCCGCCACAGACCCGCTTACACGTCGCTCAATTCAGGAGCTCTTTATGTCCGACACAATCAAAACTTGCGCTGCCGTTGCTTTCGCGCCAATGAAGCGCTCAAAATCGGGGGAGAGCATTCGGTCCGTGGTGGTGTATTGATCGATTGATAGCATTATGCTATCATTTTATTATGGGACAAGTCATAATCAGAAAATTAGATGACGCCGTGATAGCAATGGCAAAACAACGCGCAAAATCCGATGGCAAATCCTTGGAGCAATATTTGCGTGAATTGATTACAGAAAATATTCGACCATCCAAAGCCGAGATATTTGCAAAGGTCGATAAATTGTTCGAAGGGCGAGATTTCGCTTTCCCGCAAGCACCTGAAGATATGATCCGTGAGGATCGAGATAGCCGCTAGTTAATGGGCGCCATAATTGTTGATACAAGCGCTTTAATGCGCACTGTCCAGACGCGGCCAGATACGAAAAAGTTCAGGCAAATAATCGAAGAATCGGACTGCTATGCGCCCAGACTTATTCTATCCGAACTCGCGAATGCGCTCTGGAAAACTGTTCGCTTTGCAAGCCTTGACAGTGAAGAAGCGGTTCAACTTCTTTTTAATATGAAATCTATCCCGAATCTTGCTGATGATGAAATACTTATCGAAGATGCGCTTGATATTGCAATTCAATCAGAACATCCGGTCTATGATTGTCTATTCATCGCTTTAAGCCGTGAAATGAATGCGCCTATTTTGACAGCAGATATAAAGCTTCGCAGGAAATTTCCGAGTGATACATTTATTGATTTTGAACGATGAGGTTTGGTTATCTATATGAACGGCAAAATCGAAATCGACCCGATGATTACCCATGCGCTGAAACTGAATGAGATCAATGAGGCGTTTGATTTGATGCATGCGGGCGAGAGTATTCGCAGCGTGGGGTGTATTTAATGGGCGAATGGTTATTACATAACTTATTCTGGGCTTTCAGGGGTCTCGGATGCTTAGTATTCTCCTTTCTACTTATTACAGCGTACATTGCGGTAAGCAGCTTCATCAAAAAAAGAGAATTTAGTTACCCGATGGGCCAACGAGAGACTATCGGACTACACATGTTCTTTTGGTTTTCGTCTTTATTTTCGATTTCAAGTTTTGCTTACGGCCCTGATGATAAGGAATATTGGTCGCTGAGATCAGTCGATTATGATGATGTTTTGTTGGGCATTGAATTCTCGCTAGCAGCACACCTTATTCTTGCGGTTATTATTTTTGGTCTTTCAAGATTTAACTTTAAAAAAGGAAAATAAATGTTCACACATGTTATGGTCGGGGCGAATG
>CAZBDT010000131.1:0-6529 GCA_964490745.1 uncultured Algimonas sp. | reverse complement strand
TTCCGCGTCCGTCGGTTTGCGTTTGGTGACAACTTTCAAGTCTTCATCCGCGACATATCCATTATCGCGGTCTTGGACGAGGATGCCGCCCGCGACATTGCGCTGCGTCATGGAAGGGGCGGTGACATCGGGCAGACCGCCCGCAATGAGCAAGCGCAGATTTTTCTTCTTTTTAAACACAGCAATCGCGTCCTCATCCGCAGAGGGGGCGATGACGACTTCGGTGAAGACTTTGACGATTTCTTTGGCCGTGGCCGCGTCGAGATTTCCATTAAGCGCCACAATGCCGCCAAAGGCCGAGACAGGATCACAAGCGAGCGCATTTTTATAGGCGGTGATGAAATCATCCGCGACCGCCACGCCGCAAGGATTGGCGTGTTTGATAATTGCGACGGCAGGCTTATCGCCTTTCGCTGTTTCGCCAAATTCTGCCACAAGCTCATAGGCCGCATCGGTGTCATTTATGTTGTTGTAAGACAGCGCCTTGCCCTGAATTTGGTCCGCCGTAGACACGCCCGGACGGTTAGAGCCATCAGAATAAAAGGCCGCTGTTTGATGTGGGTTTTCACCGTAACGCAGTTCTTGTTTCAGCGACCCGCCTTGCGCGCGATAGGACGGCGTACCGTCCACAATATCTGCGAAATAATTGGCAATGGCTGCATCATAGGCGGCAGAACGGGCATAGGTTTTTGCGGCGAGTTTCTGTCGTAGCATGCCGGACGTTTTCCCGTCATTTGCATCCATATCGGCCAGCACCGCATCCACATCATCGGCGTCTGTGCAGACCGCGACATGGGCATGATTTTTCGCCGCCGCGCGGATCATGGCCGGGCCGCCAATATCGATATTTTCAACGCACATTTCATAGCTACCGCCGGATGCAACGGCCTGTTCAAAGGGGTAAAGATTGACGATGAGCAAATCGATGGAAAGGATACCGTGATCATGCATGGCGTCTTTGTGGGAGGCCAGGTCGCGGTCACCCAGTAATCCGCCATGAACCATGGGATGCAAAGTCTTCACGCGACCATCCATCATTTCCGGAAAATTTGTCAGCTCGCTTACATCTTTGACCGGAATGCCCGCCGCCGCAATCGCGCGGTGTGTGCCGCCCGTGGAGACGAGCTTCACGCCCCGCTCATGCAGGGCTTTGGCTTGATCGATGAGGCGGGATTTATCCGAGACGGAGAGCAGCGCGCGTTTAACAGGCGCGAGGCGAGCCGGATCAAATGCGGGAAGATCAGGATTGGGTGCGGGCATGACAAGAAGTCCCTTGCGGCAATATTGAATTTCACCGCGCCCCTATCACGGTGTCAACGCGGTTTCCACTCCGGCGGCACGACCTCTCACACATACCCACAAGCCTTTATATTACCCAATGGTCCCTGTGCCATTTTCAGTGTCATTTGCGACATTATCCGCATCGGCAATATTTGGAACAATGGCCAGCTCGAGTTCGTCTAATACATGCGCCGGATCATAACCCGGTACCAGCTGTGCGATAGATTTGCGAATGGCGACGCGGTCACGCGTATTGAGCGCACGGATGAGTTTCTTTGTTTGGTTTAATACGGATACAGGGTCGAGGACGGAACGATTATAGAGTTGAATGCCGTCAACGCCCGTCGGGAGAAGATCTTCATCTTCATAGGACAGAATTTCTGTGAGTTTTTCACCCGGACGTAATCCCGTATAGCGAACTTCAATATCAACATCCGGCACTTTTCCGCGCAATCGGATGAGCTGTCGTGCCAAACGGCCAATATTGACGGGCTCGCCCATTTCTAAAACATAGATACATCCAGACTCATCATGTCCCTTCTCCGTCGCCGTGCGACGGGCCGAACTCAGCGCGGCGGATTGGAGGACAAGCGCGGCGGCCTCTTCCAACATCATGAAATAACGATCAACCTCGCGGTGAGTCACTGTCACCGGACCACCCATGGCGATTTGCTCTTCAAAGAGATTCACAACAGAGCCGTTAGAGGCCAGCACATTACCAAACCGCACACAAGAGGCCTGTAAGTGTGGATTACCCGCTTGTCGCGCCAAGGTCACCATTTCCACGATTCGTTTGGAGGCCCCCATCATGTTTACGGGCGCGACGGCCTTATCTGTGGAAATCAAAATGAAATGATCGACCCCATATGACTCGCACATATCCAACACATTGGATGTGCCCATCACATTCGTTCGCAAGACTTCCAGTGGATTTTTCTGGCCTAAAGGGACATGTTTTAATGCGGCGGCATGAAGAACAATTTCAGGACGTTCAACAGCGAAAATTTCGCGCATGCGCGGAGCATTTCGGATATCACCTAAAAATGTTTTCCAGCAATATGATCCGTTAGAGTTTTGAGTCGATGCAAGCATTTTTTCAAGCTTGTACAAATGAAATTCTGAATGGTCGACAAGGATCAATTTAGACGGGTTTAACTGGGCGATCTGCTTTGAGAGCTCAGACCCGATTGATCCCCCTGCCCCTGTCACCAAAACGCGACGCCCGGCAAACATGTTTCTCACTGGCGCCAGATCCAAGACGCGCATGTCACGCCCAATCAAATCCGAAGCCTCAAAGGCTGAAAGCCCGCGGTTCGGATCTGTAGAACGACGGGAGAGCGGCGCGCCGAGCTCCGCGGCAGTTTTGACCAATTGCGCAGTTATGCGACGATCCGGCATCGGGTCCACCGAAATAATCTGCAACGGCTTATCTTGTCGTCCTGTTGTCTTGAGATAGATTTCACGCAAATTATCTGGCCCGCCGAGCACCGGGACAGACCGAATGGTTCGGCCTTCATACAGGCCGGATGTCTCGATCAAACCCACGGGGTTAAAGCCCATATGTTTATGCTTACTGGCCACACCCTTACGGGCTCGTTCCATAAGATAATTATATAAATGCGGAGCCGGGCCAATCAGCAAGGCATCCTGTCCATAGGCTGATCGTGCACGGAAGAGAGCGCGAAAATCTCCATTTTGTAACAGCATCGCTATCAGACGGGAGCCCAGTATCAATCCAAAAAACATCGCCGCAAAGAGAGGCGGGGCAGAGCGCGGAAAATGCGCGCCGCGATCAAAGAAGAAATATAGAATCAACGGCACAGTCAGAGCGACGACGCCAATACCCACACTTATCTTTTTGAAATCATCTAATGTCGTAAAGCGCCAAATGGCACGATCCTGTCGGAGTAAGACCCATGTGATCAGGGTTGCCGCCGCGGCAATAAAGGCGGCTTTGTAATCAATATTGGATAGGATAGGTTTATTCGTAAAATCATGACGCCAGCGAATGACCATCATCATAGAGGCGAGCGCAAAGACAACGTCCACCCCAATAAGACGGAAACTTCTTCGCATTTTGAAATCTGATCGATTTTGCACCCGCATCACACAGTCTCTATATCAGATTGTATGGGGCGAAGGCGAGTCTTATCCTCCGCAGGTTTTAATTTTCTAAATGACCACCTCACGCGATTGGACCGGCTTTCGCCGTCACTATCGCAAAAAGCTTGACCGTAGATCACGAGCTGTTGAGTCTTCACGGGCGTTGAACCGGTTGCCAGATAGACTGAATCTTCCAATGCGACCTGACCGCCATCCGTCCGAAACCTCCAACCCGCTTTTCCATTTACGACTAATAAAGCTGATGATCTATCTTGTGACAGGCTGACCCTGACTTTTGGATGAACATGAAACCTCAGAGCGAAAGCCACTTGGTCACGACGGATCGGCACGGCCCCCAAAGGCACGTATAAGCTATCTTCGCCCCGAATATCATGCCCGTCACGCGGCATGAAAAGGCGTCGTCTGTGAGACAATCCGTAATGTCCAATGTAACCCTCATGATGGCTTTCCAGCCAAATTCCGCTATCCTGTTCTTTTCGCGTGGCTTTAACGGGCCCAGCCACCCGGTCCACAACATCCCCAACCGTTTTTCGTTTCCACTCACTCGTCAGCAAGGATCCGGGAGAGCGATTATCTAACACTAAAGTTGAATGCGCAGCCGCCGCGCGAACAGGACGGGCCCAATTTTCAGGTTGTTCCGCATGAAAACCGCAGGCCGTGATCATCGGCCCTTCCGCAGTAGAGAGATCAAGAGCCAAAGGCGCCAAATGTGTTCTTACATCAAAGGGCCTGGGCGGCGCTTCACCTGTATCAATCAAAGCGACTGTTTTATTCGCTTCTAAACGCTGAAATCCAATATGTGGCGCATAGGCAAAGGCTTTGGGCTCACCGGGCGCGGCGTCTAAAAGTGTCGTGATTTCCGCAGAGGTCATTTCTCCCCCACCGTGAAAAGGAGCCAGCTCTCCACCTGATCGACGAAAAAACGCGACGATTGGGGCCAGTCGGTCAATCGCACGGGACAATTCACGCGATCCCTCCAACCCGCGATCCGCCAATATTGTATCCAGCGTTAAGAGCTGGCTGAGCACTTGCGCGCTGGTTTCAGGCGAACGCGATATATGCCCACCATCCGGTAAAATCTGTAAAGGGAGCTCAGCGTCTAAAAGATCCAAACCTCGTTCTAAAAATTGTGGTTTTCTATCCGTCAACCGCGCACCACCAATCGCTAAAGCACAACCCGCCGTAATGCGCGACATGCCGGGTGGTAAGTCTTTAAGACTACCGCGTAAAAGTGTCAGTTGCCGCAAGACGCTCGCCCGCCTTCGCTCTGATAGACGGTGGCTCCCACCCAAACCCATATCTGACTCTTCTGAACCGGAGACAGAAAATGTAGGTGACCACAGGGCAAGCCAATTGAACAAACGACGCGAGAGGCGGGCCGGCTCGGAAACAAAATCATTGCCTTTACCGAAAGTTTCAATCCACCCATCGATATAAGCCCGCGCTTTGGCTTGATGTTGTGGAGACTCTATCGCAAGAAGGTCATGCAACCAGTCAAATTCATGTAACCACCCCGCAAATCGACGCGACGGCGCAGCGACTTCCCAGGGGCCAACATCTAATAGCTGACCGGCAAAATGAAAACGCCCCTTTAATAATTCCTGCGCCTTCGCCTTATGCCCTAATGTCAGAGCGGGCTTAGCGGGATGAAACGGGGCGGGTGTCCGGCTGGGCAATTTCGCATGAGGACGCGCCGGCAAAAATTCACGCAAACGCTGGCCCACAGCCAAAAAGGCTGTTGGCACTGTCGCCACACGAGACTGCGAAGAGGGATGGCTGGATTTAGCCATAACCGTCTCTTAGGCGGCCTTCGCCGGAGTTTGTCCGCGTAAAGCGGCAATATTTTCAGCATAGCTGCCCGCGCCCTTGAACACAGCCGAACCCGCCACGAGGGACGTGGCCCCGGCCGCGATACAGTCTTTCGCTGTCTCAGGATTTACCCCCCCGTCAACTTGCAGGAGAATATCTTGCCCGCCGCCTGCGACATGCGCATCAATTTTCGCCCGCACAGCCTCGATTTTGTCAAGCTGGGAAGGAATAAAAGACTGACCGCCAAAACCGGGATTCACACTCATAATCATAATCTGATCGCACAGATCAATCACCGGATCGATCTGCTCAACCGGAGCCCCGGGATTTAGAACGATACCGGCCTTTACCCCGGCTGATCGAATAGATTGAAGCGTCCGATGTAAATGCGGTCCGGCATCCGGATGGACCGTGATATAGTCAGCCCCTGCATCGATAAACATCGGGACCAGAATTTCCGTCGGCGTAATCATCAAATGCACATCAAATGGCTTATCTGAATGAGGGCGGAGGGCTTTGACCACATTTGGCCCAATCGTGAGGTTCGGCACATAATGACCATCCATAACGTCAATATGAATCATATCTGCACCCGCCGCATCAATATCGCGGACGGCCTGACCAAGGGCGGCAAAATCTGCAGAGAGAATAGAAGGCGAGATGAGAACTTTATCTGTCATTGTGACTGTTTAACGGGTGGAAGGGCGTCTCGCAAGATAAGGAAACGGTTGCGAAGTCAAGCTAAAGAACTGCATAAAAAAACCTGTCTCCGGTCAGGAAACAGGTTAAATTTTCATCAGGCTGTTTAAGCCTATTTACGGATTGGCAAATAGTCAGACGCTGAATAGGTGCTGCCGGAATTATATCCGTAAGAGCCTGACGTATTTGTCGTCGCATCACCTGTATAGAGTTCAATGGATGATCCGGCGAAGGAGGATGATCCGCCTTGCATACATGTCCCGTCAGCTTGCGCTGTTGTACCGGCCGGGCAGTTTACAGGCTCCATAGACATGCTTGGTGCAGACCAAGTGTTTCCGGATGAGTAAGAGGTGGTTGGTTCTGAATAAGTTGTGCTGGACGAGAAGGATGAACCCGTTTGCATACATGTTCCGTCAGCTTGGGCCGTCGTCCCTGCCGGACAGCTTACAGGCTCCATCGATGTTGTTGGTGCAGAATAAGTCGTACCAGAAGAATAAGAGGTGGTTGGCTCTGAATATGTCGTGCTGGACGAGAAGGACGAACCAGTCTGCATACATGTGCCGTCAGCTTGGGCTGTTGTTCCGGCCGGGCAATTTGCTGGAGCCGTTGTTTGAAC
>CAZBDT010000130.1:0-6637 GCA_964490745.1 uncultured Algimonas sp. | reverse complement strand
GCTTGAACGATGTGCCTTTAGAAATTTGCTGACGCAGCCCATGGAAATTTGCGAGGGTTTCCGAACGAGTCTCATCCGTGAAGACTTTCACATCATCGCCATTCTGCTCCGCTGGCCAGAACCCGAAAACGGCATTTGCTCTGACCCATTTCTCCGCAATCATCTGGTCCAGCATCGCATTGGCGTCAGAAAAAAGGTCCCGCGCTGCCTGCCCATAATTCTTATTTTCGAGAATAGCAGGGTAGCGCCCCTTTAATTCCCATGTCGCAAAGAAAGGCGTCCAATCAATGAAATCCCGTAAATTCTCCAGCGGATAATCTGTCAGCGTTTTCGTCCCGAGGAAGGTCGGTTTAGGCGGTGTGTAAGCGTCCCAATCCGTCGTCCACGGATTATCGCGCGCTTCCTTTAACGTCAGGCGGGCTTTGGCCGACTGACCGCGCTGATGCGCCTCCCGCGCTTTGGCATAATCTGTTCGAAGCTCAGCCGCATAGTCCGCTTTGCCGTCGCCCAGAAGCTGACCGACAACACCGACCGCCCGGCTTGCATCTGTGACATAAACGGTGGGTCCGGCCTCATAGGCGGGTTCAATTTTAACCGCCGTATGCGTTTTGGACGTTGTAGCGCCACCAATCAAAAGCGGCATAGACATGCCGCGCCGTTGCATTTCTTTGCCGACATAGACCATCTCGTCCAAGCTCGGCGTAATCAAACCGGAAAGGCCAATCATATCGACATCATGTTCAATCGCCGCATCCAGAATTTTGTCGCACGGGACCATCACACCAAGATCAACCACATCATAACCGTTACATTGAAGCACCACGCCAACGATATTCTTGCCAATATCATGCACATCGCCCTTCACCGTCGCCATCAAGACTTTGCCATTGGACGACCCGGATGTGCCGAGCTCTTCCTTCTCAGCCTCCATAAAGGGCATCAAATGCGCGACTGACGCTTTCATAACCCGCGCGGATTTGACAACTTGTGGTAAGAACATTTTGCCGGAGCCAAAGAGATCTCCAACAACATTCATCCCGTCCATTAACGGCCCTTCAATAACATGGAGTGGACGGTCTGCGGCTTGTCTAGCTTCTTCCGTATCTTCGACAATATGATCGGTGATGCCGCGTACCAATGCATGCTCAAGCCGTTTTTCAACTGGCAATTTGCGCCACTCATCATCAACGACCTTGGCTTTTGACTTCCCATCCCCGCGATATTTGTCGGCAATGTCCAGCAAACGGTCTGTCGCATCGGGACGTCGGTTCAAAATGACATCTTCGACTCGCTCTCGCAGTTCATTAGGGATATCGTCATAAATTGTGAGCTGCCCGGCATTCACAATCGCCATGTCTAATCCGGCGGGAATGGCGTGATAAAGAAAAACAGAATGCATGGCTTCGCGCACAGGATTATTCCCGCGGAAAGCAAAACTCACATTGGACAATCCACCTGAAATGCGCGCATGAGGTAGGTTCGCCTTGATCCGCTTACAGGCTTCAAAGAACGCGACAGCATAATCATTATGCTCTTCAATACCGGTAGCTACAGCGAAAATATTTGGATCGAAAATAATGTCTTCTGGCGGAAAATTTACTTTATCAACGAGGAGGTTGTAGGCGCGTTCACAAATCCGAAATTTATCATCCGCCGTTTCCGCCTGCCCCTCTTCGTCAAAAGCCATGACGACAGTGGCCGCGCCGAGATCACGGACTTTGCGCGCATGGGCAAGAAATTCTTCTTCGCCTTCCTTCATCGAGATTGAGTTGACAACGGCTTTGCCCTGAACACATTTCAGACCTGCTTCGAGCACCTCCCATTTTGAACTGTCAATCATGACAGGTACGCGGGAAATATCAGGCTCGCCCGCCATTAATTGCAGGAAGCGCGTCATGGCAGCGACGCCGTCAATCAATCCGTCATCCATATTGACGTCAATAATCTGAGCGCCATTTTCGACTTGCTGGCGCGCGACAGATAAGGCTTTTTCATAATCATTATTGACGATCAGTTTTTTAAATCGCGCAGACCCCGCAACGTTAGTCCGTTCACCAATGTTGATAAATTGTGTAGCAGATGAGGTCATGTCTTATACCGCAATCTGGAAAGGCTCGAGACCCGATAAGCGTAAAGTCGGTTTAGGCGTCACGGGTATTCGCGGGGCTTTCCCTTCAGCCGCTTTTGCGATGGCCGCAATATGGTCGGGTGTTGTCCCGCAACATCCACCCAGAATATTCACCGTTCCATTCGCAATCCAAGGCGAAATCTGCGCCGTCATATCAGACGGGCTTTCATCATATTCACCAAATGCGTTGGGTAGTCCCGCATTCGGGAAAGCAATGACCCGTGTTTCTGCGACACGACTTAAAGCTTCAATATGCGGGCGCATTTCATCTGCACCAAGAGCACAATTTAATCCCACAGCCCAAGGCTTCGCATGGGCAATCGAAATATAAAAGGCTTCTGCCGTCTGGCCTGATAATGTCCGGCCTGAACGGTCTGTAATCGTTCCAGAAATGAGTATCGGTTTTTCAGCACCCAAATCCGCGAACACTTCGCGACACGCCGCAATGGCGGCTTTGCAATTCAAAGTATCAAAGACCGTCTCAATCAGAATTGCGTCCACATATTCGAACATGGCTTTAACTTGTTCAACATAGGCGTCTCTGACCACGTCAAAGGTCACATCACGGAAGCCGGGATCTTCCACCTTTGGCGAAATTGAAAGGGTTTTATTCATGGGGCCAACGGATCCCAAAACAGCGCGGGGTTTTTCAGGGGTCTTTTTTGTCCAATCAACGGCGGATTGGCGCGCAATTTTTGCGGCTGCACGTGCGATTTCAGGCGCTAGCTCGGACATGCCGTAATCATCTTGGCTGATTGATGTCGCGTTGAATGAATTCGTTTCAATTAAGTCGGCCCCTGCCGCGAGAAAAGCATCGTGAACAGAGCGAACGGCCTCTGGTTTTGTGAGAACGAGAAGATCGTTATTGCCTTTCAAAGGACTTGGCCAATCTGCAAATCGCAAACCCCGGAAATCCTCTTCTTCCAATTGCTGTTTTTGCAACATCGTCCCCATGGCCCCGTCGAGCATGAGTATGCGTTCATTGCTGGTCTTTGTAATTTGATCCCAAACAGACATATCGGATTCCTTTCGGAAGGCCCTCTAACAGAGAGAAACGAAAACGTATATAAAGAAAACGTTATATGAGCAGAATCTTACACTTGCGCTTTCCGTTTTATACCGTCATAGCGCCGCCGTCGGTCACCGTTAACTCGGGGCGAACATGGGAATGGAGTGGAAAGCTCCAACGGCTCCCGCCGCTGTAAGGCCTGAGGGGCGCAACATATGTCACTGCAAATGCGGGAAGACGTTGCGAACCAATTGAGGGCCAAGTCAGAAGACCTGCCGACAAAGTCGCCAGCGCGCGCGGGCGGGATGTACCGATGCGCAATGGGAAGAGCCAATCATGGCTCGCTCCAATGACGACATTTGAAATCGTCACCCTGCTCTTATGAGAGCGGGATATTTTGGAGTGTGACATGAAGAAGTTACTATTGAGCGCGGCGTTTGTTGCGATAGCGGCCCCGGCTTGGGGGCAAGTTCAGAGTGATTATTCAGCGTATAATGAATATTCCTCCGATATCTACAACTCAGAATTCGTTCAAAGTTGTCTCGATCTTATGGGAAGTGATTTTGATCACGATGGGGTTGTCTTAACCTGTCCTCCTAGAAAATTTGAAACAGCAAATGAAATAATCTTATCGGCAACAAAAATCGGGTTTATCGATAGCGAAAATCTGACGACAGCGAGTGCTGTAATAACCGAAACTGACATTCGCGCCCGCAACCAAGCCGTCATCGCCGATTTGCTTCGCACGGTTCCGGGTCTTGCGGTTAGTCAGAATGGCGGCGCTGGCTCCCTTACCCAAATTCGTCTTCGGGGATCAGAGGCTAATCACGTCGTCGTCATCATCGACGGCGTAGAACTTGCCAACCCCGCAGATGGCGCGTTTGATTTTGGCGGGCTGCGCACGGAGGACATCGTTAAAATCGAAGTGCTACGTGGAGAGCAATCTGCGCTTTATGGCTCTGACGCCGTTGGCGGTGTGATCAATATTATTACCCGCGCCGGCAATACATCCGAGAACTGGCGCGCCAGTGTTGAAGCCGGAAGCCGGGACACGCTTGAAGGTCAAATCAGCGCGGTCATTCCACTCGGAGATGCCGCCCTCAGCGTGAACGGCAATGCCTTCACGACAGAGGGTTTCGATATTTCCGGATTGGGCGGTGAAGCGGATGGTTCCAAAAGCCGGTCGCTCAACATCGGACTTAATAAGGTTGAGTTAGGCCCCGTCACATTCAGCGGACAATTTGGCACAACCCGCCGTAAGACGGCGTTTGACTCTGACTCTGATTTTGACGGCCGGTTGAATGATACGTCGGACGAGACAAAAGTGAAGACAGAAACCGCCCGCATTGATGCACGGTTTGCGCTGGCGGGTTTCGATCACAAAGTGACCGCCCATATGGTAGAAACCGATACAGACACGGTTGGCGGTTTTTCCTCTCGCTCTATCGGCTCCCGCCATGTCGCCAATTGGGCGGCGAAACGTGACTTCAATGACGCACATAGCTTTTCAGCGCTCGCGGAAGCCGAGCATGAACAATATGAAATTCGCCCCAATTTCACGGAACCCGACGCCCAGCCCGAGAACTGGACATATTCTCTGGCCGGGGATTACCGCTACAGCAAAAATGAGATCACGCTCACCGCATCTGCGCGTCATGATTTCAACGACCTTTTCCAAGACGCCACGACATGGCGTTTAGGCGCCGGATATGGATTTTCTTGGGATGGACGGCTGCGCGGTTCCGTTGGAACGGGCGTAAAAAATCCGACGCTGATTGAGCTTTTCGGTTTTTTCCCCACCACAGGCTTTATAGGCAATGAAAATCTCCAACCCGAGCGTTCCTTAGGCGTCTCCATCGGTTATGAGCAATCCCTCGGCAATCTCAATTTTAGTGTCGATCTTTTCCGCTCAGAACTTGAAAATGAGATCACCACAATTTTCAATCCTGATTTCACAACCACAGTTGCAAATCTGGACAGTGACAGTACGCGCGAAGGGATAGAGCTGTCGGCGAACTGGTCCAATGACGACTTTAGACTTTCCGGCTCGGCCAGTTTTCTTGACTCTGTCCAAGACGGCTTTGAGGAAATCCGCCGTCCTGATTTCCTCGCCAGTGCGACGGCGAGTTGGACCCCGACAGACACACTCTCCCTGACACTCAACCTCGATCATAATGGCGAACAATTCGATACAGATTTCGCGACCTTCGAAAATGTTGAGCTCGACAGCTTTACCCTGATCGGCGCGAATGCGCGGTATGATCTCTCTGACCAAGTCGCCTTCACGCTTCGCGGCACCAACTTGCTCGATGAAAACTATCAAGAGCTCGTCGGATATGCCTCTGCGGGACGGGGTGTCTTTGCCGGACTGGAGCTCGATTTTTAGGGCGTCCGCTCGATCCGCGCATCCACCGTATCAATGACATTTTCGCCCTTAAACGCGTAATAGCGTTGCACCGAATAGCCCTGCTCTCGCAATTCAGAGAGCAGGCTTTGCTCGCCGAGTAAATGCGCCGTCCCCACGGCGACAAAACCGGTTCCGCTATCTTCCATAAAGCGCGTGAGTGTCGATGCCCAAGCCCGATTTCGGTCCCGCAACAGATTGTTGAAAATCTCCGGCGGGCGGGCCTTCATTGGGTCAATCAGGGTCTTGGTCAGGTAATCCGTCCCTCCAATCGACCATTGCTCCGCAATATCTGTGGCCTCTTGGCCCAAGCTGTTAAACCGCTCCATTGTCTCGGTTAAAATTTCGATTTGGAGATATTCGGGCAGGTCCGCCGAGGCCCGGATTTGCGTCTCCAAACTTTCCAAATAGATGATATTTTTGCCTTCGCGCGCGGCCCGTGATTTCAAAGCTTCATCTGCGGAGAGTTCGGCTGACAGCCCCGCATTTTGCGCGGCGGCAAACGTCAAATATTCCGAGGCCAGCCAAGGCTGCATACCCTCTAAGGCCGCAATGGTCAGGTCGCCATTATTCGCGGCCGCCTCCATTACATTTCTCTGGAAATTATCCAGCTGATCAGAGAGCCGTGTGCCGTCACTGCGCAGACCCAACTCCGTCGTCAACACCGCGGCATCCACCTGTCGTTCCGGGCGTGAATCGACTTCGAAAAAGACGGTCCCGGCTTCCGCAAAGGCATCTCGCATGTCTTGGCGCTGCCAATCCAGATCATCGGGGAGCAGATGCACCGTCCCAAACAGATAAAGCGTCGAATCGAAATCCTTCGCCACCCATATGGCCGGACCATCATTTCGGGCGCGCGCCTCATTCACACGCTGCGCCACGGCTTCATTGGCGGTGCGCTGTCCATCAGATGGCGCGCAACCTGCGAAAAGCGCAGCGGTGAGAAGAGCAAAAGCAAAATTTTTCATAAAACTGATGTGCGCTGTCTCCTCACAGGTTTCAACCGCTGGACAGAGGCCGATTGCAGCGCTATGGGAAGCGCCGCTCGCACCCTTAGCTCAGCTGGATAGAGCGCTGCCCTCCGAAGGCAGAGGTC
>CAZBDT010000129.1:0-6658 GCA_964490745.1 uncultured Algimonas sp. | reverse complement strand
GATTAAGGCTGGCTTGGTGTCTATTGATGGGAAGGTCATTAAAAAGCCATCTGAGAAAATTGCGGAGGGCGCAAATGTGCAGGCGGTGCGCGAGCATCCTTGGGTGTCGCGCGGCGGTGTAAAGCTCGACCATGCGCTCTCGGTTTTTAATGTCGATCCCACTGGATTGACCTGTCTGGATGTTGGGGCGTCTACGGGCGGATTCTCGCAAGTCCTTGTCCATCACGGCGCGTCAAAGGTCTATGCCGTGGATGTCGGGCATGGGCAGCTCCATCGCGACTTGCAAAGCGAGTCGAAAATAATCTCTATGGAGGGGCAAGATGCCCGCACCCTATCTCCCAAAATTCTGTCGCCCGCACCAGAGCTGATTGTGTGTGATGCGAGTTTTATTTCTGCGATGAAGGTTCTGGAAAACCCCTTACGGTTGGCCGCGTCAAAGGCGCAGCTCATCACTTTGGTCAAACCGCAATTCGAAGTCGGTAAAGTCAATATTGGACGCGGTGGATTGGTTAAATCCGAAGAACTGGGTCTGCGCGCCTTAGACACTGTCCGCCATTGGGTGCGAGAGCAAGGCTGGACGGTTCTGGAGACTTGCCCATCACCGATAAAAGGTGGGTCAGGGAATACGGAATATCTTTTACATGCGATCCGCAAATAAAGAAAACCCCGCCACATAGAACGGGGTTTTGATTTAAATCTTAGTGACGACGATGATGTCTAAAGCGTCTATTGTGAACGCGTCGATTATGGAAACGGCGATTGTGAAAACGCCTATTATTAAATCTGCCGCGATTATAAAATCCGCCATTTCCAATGTTGATAGTTAGACCCGTGCGGGGTGCGCGGTAAAAATTATTAAAGCCTGAATAGCCGTAATAGGGTGTTCCGTAATAGCGCGTGGTCGTCGTAAAGGTCCGGCGCGGATAGGTCGTTCGGTAGCCGTAATTTTGGTATCCATGGACAGGCTGCTGATAATATCCGCTATGGCTGTAACCCGTATTATAATATCCATTTTGCGGGTAGTAATAGCCTTGGCTATATCCACGACGACCGGAATTTCCACTCCCCGCCAAGGTCGCGCCTAATGTTCCGCCAATCAAACCACCTGCAATTCCGAATTCATCACTTTGCCCGCGGGGGGCAATCCGGTCGCCCAGCGCAGCACCGGCAACGCCGCCAATAACAGCACCGAGGAGTTGGCTACCGGAGTTACTGTTTTGATGTTGATGGTAATATCCATTGTCATGTGCGTTAGCCGTGCCAGAAAACGATATTGTTGTAACAGCAATTACGACTGCCGCTAATTTAAATGTGAGTTTATTAGCCATAGAGCGTCCTTTCATCAGCAAAGTCATAAAACGACACTTAAAAAGCGACACGTTTCAACACATAAGTATGGACGGAAATCTGAACATAAGCTGAGTTGTAAATTAACTTTCGGTTAGTAATTCGAAAGTGTGTCTTACGAAAAAGGCGAAACGCCCTGCCTTATAGGGACAGGACGTTTCTGTTCACGAGCGGACGTGTGGGGCGTCCATCCCGTGCATTCGGGGGGCGGGTCGCCTTATTACTACGTATCAGACTTAGTGATGTTAGTACGTATCAGACTTAGTGATGGCTCTCGCAAGATGAATGTTTATGCGACTTATTTTTGATCTTGCGACCATAAGAGTCGTATATAGTGTCCCCATTACCGTAGCAATATTCGCCGCCGGTTACCACAGTGTCTGGTAGAGTGCGGGCACCTTCATAATCCATCAAACATGTGCCGTCTGCATAGTATGATCCGACCGGGCATGTTGTCACAGGCGCAGGAGCGGGCGCTGGCGTGTATACAGGCGCAGGAGACGGCGTGTAAACAGGCGCAGACTCGACAATCTGGGCCGGAATTTCACAAGAGCCATTCCCAAGATCCACTGTCCCTGTCGGGCAAGGCTGAGGGACTAAGACCGGTGCTGCACCCAGAACTGTTTTTGGTGGTTCTTGACATGTGCCGTCACCCATATCTGTTGTGCCAGCTGGACATGCAGAGGGAATGACTGTCGGTGCGGGTGCATAGACCGTTTTGGGCGGTTCTTGGCATGTACCGTCGCCCATATCTGTTGTTCCGGTCGGGCAGGATTGTGGGATGACAATTGGCGCTGCGCCCATAACCGTTTTAGGCGGTTCTTGGCATGTACCGTCGCCCATATCTGTTGTTCCAGCCGGGCAGGCTTGTGGAATTATGATCGGCGCTGCACCCATAACCGTTTTAGGCGGTTCTTGACATGTACCGTTGCCTAGATCGGTTGTCCCAGCCGGGCAAGCTTGTGGTATCACAATCGGGGCTGCGCCCATTACCGTTTTCGGTGGCTCTTGGCATGTACCATTACCCATATCCGTTGTGCCTGCCGGGCAAGCAGATGGAATGACTGTTGGGGGTGGTGCGTAAACTGTTCTTGGCGCAGACATGCATCTACCGTCAGCTTGCTCCGTCGTACCCGTCGGGCAAGGTTGTTTCACGATGACAGGCGGCTGCTGAATCAAACGGCCCGGTATCACACGGGGTGGGGCCTGGATCGTGCGCTGCCGCACAACGGTTTGTGAAACGCGCGGCGCATATGTCGTACGCGCCTGAATTGGACCGCTAACAAAACCACCGGGCGCTAAGCTCGGTCCGGAAGAAAGCGGCATAGGCGGTAGAGGTGCCGGACCGCCAAAGGGTCCTGCAAAACCGGGACGCGCGCCAACTGGAATGGGACCGCCGACGGGAATAGGTCCGCCAACCGGAATAGGACTTCCGACAGGAATTGGACCGCCAACACCGACTGGTCCGCGGTAACCACCAACAGGTCCGGAGCTGTAACGGGAATTAGAGCGCCCATTCGCAAGCGCGTAGCCTGCTGCGCCGCCTAGCACGGCACCAATCGCTGTGCCTTCTTGTCGTTGACCTGATCCCGCCAGATTTGATCCAATCGCGCCGCCAAGGCCTGCACCAATTGCTGTGCCGGCAAGATTTCTGCCGTTAAAGCCGGGATTAAACTGTCCCGCAAATGGATTGCCGCCAAAATTGGAGCGAGAATTGCCAAATGCTGCGCCCGCTAAACCACCTGCCAACGCGCCGATGGCTGCGCCTTCCGTGCGGTTATTTGATCCCGCCAATTGGCCACCAATGACGCCACCAACTCCGGCGCCTACGGTACCGGCAACGACTGTATTATTGTCCAGGCCTGCAAATTGCGCAGACGCTGCGACAGGCGTTAAGGTCATGGCCGCGATTGCGGCCGTTGAAAGAAGGAATTTCATATCAGGCTCCTCTAGTGCCAAATGGCCAAAACCGGCCGTGTGAATCATAATGCAATTCCGACACTGTGCCGAGATCACCCACCTTTTCTTCGGTTCGCCTGCTCTTTTGCAAATCTTATGCCGAGAGTGATAATTGGCTAACAGAAAATGAATAACGCGTGAAAGCCGTTCCCGTGTGAAGGGAATTCAAATAGAAAACGCCCAAACCTCGCGAGGAGATTTGGGCGTCAGTTGACGTGGCTGGAGGTCCACATCCGGGGGGATTACCAGCCCCTTCCGAAGAGGGGGCTGTTCACTTTTTACGGTGTCCTATGGACGTTCTGTGTTAATATCCGTGATAAGCGTGACGATAATCCCGTCTGTAATCTTTACCTTTTTTGAGGCGTTTGCGCTCGCGTTTCAGCTCATCCAATCTATAGGCGATCTTGTCCAAGCGACGTTCCAGACGCGGACGGGCATAACGTGACCGACGACACTCTTCTTTGATGAAAGCGCGTTCCCGGCGTAAATCATCTATCTGACGATCAATCTGGTATAAGCGTTCTGCGCGACCGCTTCGACCATAATGAGTGTGACCATATCCGCGGTCGTAACTATAATTCCGATTACGCTGATTATATCCGTAAGAGCGATTGCGGTTCGAATGATGACCGACATTTCGGTATCCGCGATTGGTATTGCGCGTCTGTGTCGGGTAATATGTGGTCACGTGGCGGCGATCATTAAAGCGCTTGTCTTTTTCACAATCACTAACGCCGTCACCAATCGCAGCACCCGCGATGCCGCCAATAATCGCGCCCAGGACCGCACCTTCCGTTCGGTCACCGCGTCCGGCGATTTGCTCACCAATGGCTGCACCAACAGAGCCACCAATGACGCCGCCTGCGACACCATTATTTGTATCTTTACATTTTCTATAGTCTGCTGCGGAGGCGGTTAGGGGGGTTGCGAAAGTGGCCGCAGCCAGAGCGACTGCAGCGAGGGCCGTTTTTGTTTTTGCGTTTTTCATGGCGAACTCCTGTTCTAGACTACGGGGAGAGAAGATGCTCTCGACCGATGACCAAGCTATAGGTGTGCGCTTTTGAACCGACACTGAGACCCGAATTCATGTGATATTCAGAAAGACTTAAGGTGCTGAAATATCATATATATTTCTTTAAAAACGTTGCAGTTTCAGCCAATGCAGCGTCAGCTTCGGGGATGTAATCATCGAAAATTTGCCAAACATGGGGGAGGCCACCACCCCAAATTTGCAACTCAACAGGTGACCCGGCGGCTTTCGCTTTATGGGCGAATCGAATGGAATCATCTCTTAGAACTTCATCTGCGCTGGCTTGGATAAATGTCGGGGGCAGGTTTGAGAGATCGTCATAGATCGGCGATTGGTCGGGATCAGACGGGCTCATGCTGTAATGATGCTGCATGGCTGGCAGCAGAAAGAGCTTGGGCATTTTCAAGATCGGCTTCAACATAGGCCGCAACATGTGATCCGTGGCCAAATTGCTTTGCATGGACGGGCTGGATAAGGTTGCGTCGACCGTGGGGGAGAAGGTAACGACCGCATCCGGTTGACGGCTAGCCTGTCTGCGCGCCCAGTTCGCGAGCATGAGCGCTAGATTGCCACCCGCACTGTCCCCTGCCAGCACCAGCTTATCAATCGACGCCGCACCGTCGGGTCCGTTTTCCAAAATCCAGTCATAAGCGGCCCGCGCATCCTTGATTGTATCAAGCCGCGCATTTTCCGGCATGAGGCGGTAATTGGGCGCAAAGACGGCCATGCCCGTGCGGCGTGCCAATTGAACGGTGAGGGGGCGGTGGCTGATATCACTGCCCACGGTAAAGGCGCCGCCATGTATATAAAGCAGGCGCTTATTCGGGTCAGTATTAGGTAGGAGCGTCCATGCGCCCGTGATCTCGTGACCCTCCACTGTGATTGTATCAGGGCGGAACTCGACATCATCAGGGTAGCTCCGCGCCAGCCCGGCCTGCTCGAACCGCTCGCGCTTGGCTTCCCAGCCGCTACGCGCCATACCGGATTGTGCGGGGACAACGAACATCTCGTGTATATAGGCGTTGAGCGCGTCTAATCCCTCGGATGGGGTGGCCGACGCGAAAGGCTCCACAGGAGAATCATATTGAGACAAATCCTCACCCGCCAGCTTTTTGGAACGGAGTTTGAGATAGAGATAGGGTAGACCGATCAGGGCGGCGACGGTTGGGATGAGGTAAAGCATGGGAAGGGGGTAGGCCGCAGTTGGAGGTGAGTCTAGCGACATTGATGAATGGGAAGATTACGATAGATTATTCTAATTCGCCGATCCGTAACAGAGCATCTATCCTGTCTTTAGAGCTCTCGCCACCTGCCAAATAAAAACTGCGAAGGCATTTTGGATGAAGCGCATCGCGACTTAGCCAAACCCAGCGTTCAAAGCTGGCCCCACCTTGCGAAATTTCTGCGTCAACGAATTCTAAATTCGTCAACCAATCATTTTCGTTTATGTGTGTGTCTGTCGGAAGGCGTTTGTCTTTTCCATCGGGCCAAACAACTTCGTAAATAAGACTCGCCCCGTCATCCGTTTGATTACAGCCAAGTTTAACTTTCTCGACGTCTTGCCATGTTCTTACATTGACTTGAGTGGACCACGGAACGGAGGAGTGAAGCCCGGTTGCACCTACTACATTGAACCAGCTCAATTCAGCAAAAGTCACGGCTACCACCAATGCGATGAATGGTGAGAGCATGAGACATAATTTTCGTACCATACGACGTGAGTAATCATTGATGAGCTCAGTGGCTGTCGCCCGTTCACCCTTATTTTCTATCAGCGATCCGACGAGGGGTGTTTTGGGTGTATTCTCAAATAAATCAGATTGAGTGCTTAGAAAGAGTGCGCCCTTTATTGGCATAGGGACCAATAATATAATCAATGAAACAATTACACCGCTTAGGAAAATCCACACGAATAAGCCAATCAATAGGCCTAATCCAAAATTCGTATCAATCGCGAATCCGTCGATTTTTTGCGCGTAGCTAATCGCATTCTCGCGGAGAATATTTTCACAAAGAAACCAAATGTAAGCTCCCGCAGCAAAACCACTGCACATCACAATCATAAAGAGCCAGTTGCCGACCCAGCGAAAAAGAGTGAAACGATAGCTGTCGACAATTTCGTCGGAGGCGCGTTTGGGCAGTCCCCAAAGCGTTTCATCACCAAGTTGCTCGCGGAGCTTATTCATTTAGTCACCCCACCTGACCGCGATGCCGCAGCATATGATCCGCTAACTGAGGCCGATATTCAGACATATCTCGACCAGCGCAAACCCGGCACATCCCGCTTTGTCACCCAGCGCAAAGAACCCGATGTGGTGAAAA
>CAZBDT010000128.1:0-6742 GCA_964490745.1 uncultured Algimonas sp. | reverse complement strand
GTGTTGAAGATGACGGTACAATCAAGATCGCCTCGACAGATAAAAAATCTATCGACGCCGCCCGCGAATGGATTCACGGCTTAACGGCTGATCCGGAAGAAGGCGCGATCTATAAAGGTAAAGTCGTGAAGGTCGTCGATTTCGGCGCATTCGTGAACTTCTTTGGCAAGAAAGATGGTCTCGTCCATGTCAGCCAAATCAAGCCTGAGCGCGTCAACCACCCCTCCGATTTCCTAGAGGAAGGTCAAGAGGTCTATGTCAAGCTGATGGGCTTTGACAATCGCGGCAAAGTCCGTCTCTCCATGAAATTCGTGGATCAAGAAACAGGCGAAGAAATCCCGCGCGAAGACAGCGATGATGAGGGCGAAACGGAAGAAAAGCCAAAGCGCAGCCGCCGCCCACGTAAGCGCCGCGAGGACTAATCACGTAGAAATTCATCCGATTGGATGAATTTCAGTGATTAGCGGACACGGTAACGTGTCCGTATGACCAAGCTAAAGAATAAAGAAACCCGTCTCATTGAGGCGGGTTTTTTATTGTAATTAGTAGAGTTTGATATTTTTATTTCTAAGACCAAATAACAAAAGCTAGTGAGGTTTAGGTCTTGAACCACGATCTTGTGCATTTCTTTCAGCCAAATGTCTTATGTCCGATATTTTTTTGTATAGCCCTGATCCTGATGGGTCTTTAGCTATCCAATAAATCCACCCGTTTAGGCTTTTCCTCTCACCGGTGACAAGTTTGGACACACCACTTGCAGCATCAGATGGAGATTTAAACAAATCATCGCCAATTCTCCATCGGCCATTATCAATAACGGCAGTGTGCGTCACGCCTTGGTAAGTCATTTGCAGTTCAGTGCCATGCCGTAGAGTGATGCCTTTTCCTGACCATCCGGCTCCGTCATCACCGTAACCTACACCCACATTGGAGTCTTCGTGCTCTTCAATTTGAAGAAGACGCCTAAGGATGTCGTTCGGTTGCTCGGTAAATGACAGCCGAGCCCCCTCTATCAATCGGTGGATATCTATATCGATATCAATTTGGGTAAACTGTGTACTCACAAGGGTTTCCTTCTTTAACTATGTTTGAAATAATAGTGAAAATAAGAGTTATTTGAGTAATATTAATGGTTAGAAACACATCTTCCTCGATTACCTTTCAACAACACCCACTCCCCGTCATCACAAGACTTGTTCTTGTGATCCATGGAGCGGAGCTTTCCGATTGAAACTATTGTACCATGGATTACCGGAACAAGTCCGGTAATGACGGGAGTGTTTAGAGTTGGCCTTCATTAAAACTTCGCCTAATTTAAATCCTTAAACTAAAGCACCCACCATGACCGCCCAAAACCCCAAAGTCATCGGCTTCCACTACACCCTCAAAAATGACGCTGGCGAGATACTCGACACCTCCGAAGGCCACGACCCTATGCTTTACCTCGCGGGGAGTGGGCAGATCTTGCCTGCGCTGGATAAGGAGATGCAGGTCCTTTCTATTGGGGATAAAAAATCCGTCTCACTGCCCGCCAAGGACGGCTATGGCGAAGTGAACCCAGCGTTGAAAATGAATGTGAAACTCGGCCAATTTCCGGCGGGAACCGATGTAAAGCCGGGGCTGCAATTCAAGATTAATGGCGAGCCCGGATCGCCTATGTTTCGCGTCATGAATGTCCTCGGCGAAGAAGTCTTCATCGACGGCAATCATCCGCTGGCCGGGGTGAATTTAAATTTTGATATTGAAATTACAGAAAGCCGCGACGCGACCGCCGAGGAGTTAGATCACGGCCACGCCCACGGTCCGGGCGGGCATCATCACTAGGGGAAGGGGGGAGGCGTTATGGCTCAGCTCGTCATCCTCGGTCTTGTACCGAGGATCTTTCATGTAAATTTTACTCATATATTAAAGATCCTAGGGATAGACCCTAGGATGACGGATGTTGAAAATGTTGGTCTTCCAACTATATCCCCATTTCAAATATGACGACCGAAACCAAATTCGTCAAAGTTTCAATCCCTTATAAAAAAGTTCAAAAACTCCATCCCCACTTTCCCAATCACCCCGCATATTACTCTTGTTCTTTCAGACACGGGACAGGTAAGTGATCGTTGGCTGACTGGTTTGAGAGACGGTGTGTCTAGAGCTTTGTCGTAACGGGCGAAGTTTGGGGCCGGAGAGCGAGAGCTGCACCTCCTGAAACGGGGGCAATCCAGTACGGCCGTTTTCCGTAAGCACCGCCGTAAGGCCAAGCATTTGGTGTCAGCCGAATGCGGGGTGTGCAGTCGGCCTCAGCCCTTTGCATATCAGCACTTGCGTAAAACATTTTTTCTTTTCGGTACTCCGTCGCGAGTGCTGACCTTACGGGCCGTCCTCACTGTCCAAGGTTTCGAAATTTCGGCAGCCGCCCATGTTGAACCCAAGGTCCAACCGGGGCTGTAGACATATCCGCATGTTTAGGGGAGAGGTAGACCCAATTAAGGCCTAAACTGAGGACGTGGATTGTGGGACAAAAATCGAAACGCATTCAATATTTGGCGGCCCTGTGTTTGATCCTCAGTGCCTGCCAAGAGAACGCTAATGACCCAGCCCAAAACACGACACCTCTGACCGCGCCCGACTGTTCCATTGCGCTCACCGTTCTCGGCACGGCCCAAGATGCGGGAAAACCGCAAATCTCTGTCCATCAGGACCCGGCCTGGACTGACCCCTCAAAAGCGAAGATGGCCTCGTCACTCGGCCTTATTCATAAAGGGGCGCAGACACGCTACCTCTTTGACGCGACGCCTGACATAAAGCAGCAACTTTACAATCTGGACCAATGGGATGATGGGCGCGGATTTGCGCTGGACGGTGTGTTTCTGACTCATGGTCATATGGGGCATTATCTGGGCCTCGCCCATTTAGGTCGCGAAGCCATGGGGGCGAAATCTATTCCCGTCTATGCCATGCCGAAAATGGAAAACTTTCTGCGAGAGAATGGGCCTTGGGACCAACTCGTTGCGCTCAAAAATATTGAACTTCAAACCCTCTCTGACGGGGAGGCGGTCTCCCTCGCCACGGATTTGACGGTGACGCCCTTCCAAGTTCCCCATCGCAGCGAATATACGGAAACGGTTGGCTACCGCGTCACCGGACCAAGCGCCAGCGCGATCTACCTGCCCGATATTGACAGCTGGACCGCATGGGAAGCGCAGGACGGCTCGCTGGAAAATCTCGTACTGGCGAATGACCGTCTTTATCTGGACGCCACATTTTTCAGCGGCGCAGAATTACCCGGCCGCGATATGAGCCTCATCCCCCATCCGACCATCTCGACGACGATGGAAAAACTTGCCCATATGCTACCCCAAGAGCGGGCGAAAATTTATTTTATCCATCTGAACCATTCCAATCCGGCTCATGATAAAAATAGCGACGCCTATAAGGCGCTGAAAGACGCAGGGTTCAATGTGGCAGAAGAAGGCGACCGCTTCTGTCTTAGTGAATGATCTATCTGTCGTGCTTGCTGGCTCGCCCACTCACCCGTTTGCGCCACATGCGAAAACTGCTGGGTTTCATATGGCCGCGCATGAGTTTGATGACTTCGGGTTCAGACAATCCGCTCTGGGCTTTGATATTGTCAAAGCTGGTCTCATCATCCCATGCCATGGCGACAATTTCCGATGTGGTCAGCTTCCCTTTATCCGCGCGCGGTGTGGCGGGCACAAAATCATCGGGGAATTTTCTATCAGTCATGGCCTATATACGCTTTAAAGAGAGAAAGAGGAGCATGAGATGACAAAAGGTGTCGGCGGACAAACAGCGGAAGCGGCGCTCGCCACGCTCTCAGATATGACGGCGGGTGTAGAGCCTATTGCGCTAACTGAATTCCAGGCGCGGATTGAAAAGGCGCAAAGTCTGATGAAGGCGCAGGGCATGGCGGCACTCTATCTCCATGCCGGGACCTCGCTTTACTATTTCACAGGAACACGATGGAAAAGTTCCGAGCGCTTGGTTGGAGCTGTTTTATATCAAACGGGTGAACCGCTCTACATTGCGCCTGCTTTTGAAAAAGGCACGATCGAACAATTTATGACCGTGAAAGGCTTGGTCGCAACATGGGAGGAACATGAAAACCCCTACGATCTTTTGTCGAATTTGGTCTATGGGCATAGTCTTAATTTTGGCGAAGGAACAGTTGGTATTGATGAGGCAACGCCATTTTTCATTGTGGATGGGCTCAATAAAGTTGGACTCGATCTAGAACTTGTAAATGGCGCATCCGTTACCGCGAAGTGCCGAATGATTAAATCTCCAGCCGAGCTCGCCCTGATGACCCGCGCGAAAGAGATGACTTTGGCGGTGCATAAGGCGACGGCCTCCATGCTCTATGAAGGGATCACCACAGAAGAAGTCGGCGCATTTCTCGACGCCGCCCACCGCAAAGTCGGCGCGCCAAAGGGCAGCTATTTCAAGATCGTTTTGTTTGGACCGGACAGCTCTTTCCCGCATGGGGTGAAAACGCCTAAGGCCTTGGAAGATGGCGATATGGTCCTGATCGATACAGGCTGTCAGCTCCATGATTATATCTCCGATATTACGCGCAGCTATGTCTTTGGCGACCCGACAGAGAAACAACGCCATGTCTGGAATGCTGAAAAAGCGGCGCAGGCGAAAGCGTTTGAGGCCGCCCAACTCGGCACACGTTGCGGTGATGTGGATTTGGCCGCGCGAGCGGAACTGGAAAAACACGGCTTCGGTCCCGGCTATAAAACACCGGGCCTCCCCCACCGCACAGGCCACGGTATTGGTCTCGACATCCACGAATGGCCCTATCTCAATTGGGGCGATGATACGATTTTGGAGCCGGGCATGTGCTTCTCAAACGAACCGATGATCTGCCTTTACGGCGAGTTTGGCGTGCGGCTGGAGGATCATTTTTATATGGGTGATGATGGTCCCGTTTGGTTTACCCAGCCGAGTCAAGCGATCGACGATCCTTTTGCGGGTGTTTGATAGAAAGAGAGATGAAATGTCAGAGATAAGTTACTTTCAAAGATATTCTCAACCAGAAAACCATATAACCAATAATGTATTGCTGATGATGAGAACGCTTTATCGAAGTCATCCCAAAAAACTACAGACTGTAATTGAAAGCATCCTCACAGAAGGAGGAGCAGAAGATTCTGAACTCAAAATTGGACCTGTTTTTGAACAACAAGTAGGGTCCTCATCAAGCATACCTGATGCTATTATCTCGCAGCGCAGTTTTAATTTAGTCATTGAAGTAAAACCTGGCGAGAAATGGGACGAATCGCAATTGATTCGACACTTGGAAAGTGCATCTGAACACGGTTATGCAAACACCCTACTATTGTTGTTGTCTAAGGATAGAGATCCTCAATTCAGCAAAAAATTAAAGAATCTAGCAATTAAACGAGAAGTATCACTTGTGTCGACAACCTTCGATAAAATTATCGGAGCAATTGAACAAGAAGGCGTAATAGCAGCTCATGAAACCGACTTAAGAGATATAGTCGATGACTTTAAGGATCTTCTTTCAGGGGAAGACCTTTTGGAGGACCCATATACAATGTTTGCATTCGGGTGCTCTCAAACATTAAAGTGGAACTTAAAGTACAAAATATATTACGATTATGTGGACAGGCCTTCAAAAGCTCACGTCCTCACAGGCTTTTATGCGAACAAGAAAATTCACGCTTTAGGCCAGGTCGTCGCTACGGTGCTTGGCAATATTAACACAGGATTGAAAGTTGATATTTCTCACCCAACTAGTTCCGATAAGGAACTAATTAGTTTGATAAAAACCGCAGCTAAGAAAATGCCGACTGATGATTTTGATCTCCCATTGCGTTGGTATATTTATGATGAATTGCACGAGACGGATTTTCAGAAATCAACACCTTACGGGTATTATCAAGGGGTTTGGTTTTATCTCGGTACATACGTGGACGATGATTTCGAATATTTTGATGTTAAGGGCCTTGCGGAACACCTTAAAGGGAAAAGTTTTGAGAACGACAGAGGCTGGTGACTAGACAGCCTCTTCCTCCGGCAGGAAAATCTCGCGCTTTCCGCTTATTCAAAACATGTACAGCAAGCGGAAAACTAAATCCCTGAAATCCCCTTACCCAGTTCCGAATAAATTCAATCGCTTCCCACAAATTCCAAGAGGATGATCCGCAGTTTGGGTTTTACGGGTCATATTCACACTCGTTCTTTCAAACACGGGACAGGGTAGCGCTCTCTATCTGGTTTGGGAGACGGCAGGGTTGAGCATCTTGGGTGAGACCAAGACTGTGCCGGGCCTTTTGCGCTGAGAGGTGACTGCTTTGTCTTAAACCGGGGCTGTCATGATCGTTTTGAAAAGAAACGAGGTTGGTTTGCGGTGTTGTTGAAATTGAAAAATTTCAATGAGGTGACACCAAAGGCTGACAGGTTTGCTCACTCTAACCAAGTGATACGACCTCATGGCAAGCATGACCGGAAGGTGAAACTGCAGGACCTTGTGCATTTCGCGAACGCGAATTGCACGACCCGGTGCATCAAAAACTGCCGCCGCGTGGCGTCTGTCGCGTAAACTTAAAAATTCCATTTGGCAGCCATCGCGTTTGCCGCCACGCGGACAGTCCTAATTCTTAGGATTTCCTGCTCAATTGATTTTCCCAACGGGAAAATTCGACAAAGCCGAGCACTAGATTGTCGGTCGCAGCTTTATCCTGCCTGCTGTTTGAAATTG
>CAZBDT010000127.1:0-6743 GCA_964490745.1 uncultured Algimonas sp. | reverse complement strand
CGGGTGGACAAACCTGCGTGCAGGTCTTCTTCTTTCGTGCAGGACAAAATTGGGGCAATAGCTCGCATTTTCCGCGTCACGCCAATGAAGACACACCGGACAAAATTATCGAAGCCTTTATTGCGCAATTTTATTCAAACAAACCTGTCCCGAAACAGATTTTGCTTTCGCACAAACCGGAGCAAGACAATTTGATTACCAATGCATTGTGTGAGAAAGCAGATCGGAAAGTTGAAATTTTGGTTCCCCAGCGTGGTGAGAAAAAGAAAATCGTTGGGCAGGCCGTGAAAAATGCGCAAGAGGCGTTGGGTCGCAAGCTTGCGGAGACGGGCGCGCAGGAAAAACTACTGAAAGAGGTTCAAGAACTGTTCGGTATGGAGGACATACCGCAACGGATAGAAGTCTATGATAACAGCCATATTCAAGGCACGAATGCGATTGGCGCTTTTATCGTTGCAGGACCTGAAGGCTTTCGGAAGCGGGATTACCGTACATTTAACATCAAAGATGAAAGCGTTACGCCCGGCGACGATTTCGGCATGATGCGCGAAGTCCTGCAAAGGCGGTTTGCGCGTCTGTCCAAAGATCCGAAATTAGAATGGCCTGATCTTGTGATAGGCGATGGCGGGAAGGGGCAGCTCTCGGCTGTCACGGAAACACTGGAAAAGCTGAATGTACTAGGCCGTATTACGCTCGTCGCGATTGCCAAAGGACCTGATCGAAATGCGGGGCGGGAAACATTTCATATGAACGGGCGGGAGATGTTTACCCTGCCTATGCGGACACCCGCGCTCTATTACTTACAGCGGCTAAGGGATGAGGCGCATCGCTTTGCGATTGGGACACATCGGGCGCGTCGGAAGAAATCAATGATCGCAAATCCACTGGATGGTATTGACGGCATCGGCCCGGGGCGCAAGAAAGCCTTATTAAGCCATTTTGGTTCGGCCAAAGCTGTCAAAGGTGCCACGGTCGAGGATTTGGCGTCGGTAGAGGGGGTCAGTCAAAAGCTGGCGCAGACAATACATGACTATTTCCACGAAGACTGATGATACGATAGATAGTCCTAAGGCCGCGGGGGGCGCATTCGCCGATGCGCTCACATGGTTACGTATTTTGATAACGCCTTTGGTGGCCTTCTTAATTTGGAAAGGGTGGCAGCCCGTGGAAGCGGGAGGTATCGATTTAGGCCTAACACTCTTGGCATCGGCTTTATTTGTGATTGCTGCGCTAACCGATATATTTGATGATTTTCTCGGCGGGAATGAACGGTCAGTCCATCGTCGCTATGGTTTCTTAGATGACGTCGCGGATACTATTTTGGTCGTTGGAACGCTTTTGATGCTTTTGTTCGTTGTTAATCGGGCAGGTTTGATGTCCTGGCTGTTTTTCGTTCCCGCAGGCATATTGATCGCCCGCGAAATTATTGTCGGCTTGTTTAAGGGGTTTGAACTGTCCCGTTATTATTTTCCCGATACGCTGTTCTCTAATCTCAAAGCGGGTCTTTCAATGCTGGCAACGTGTTTGTTACTGGCCTCCCCATGGTTGCAGGTCTGGTTAGACCGCATTTTTGCGGGCACAGATAAGGTCGCAGAGACATTTGCAACGTCCTCGCCAATGGTTTGGATGATCGGGCAGATCATTCTTTGGGTGGCAGCAGCACTATCAATTGTGACAGCTGTGAGCCTCTTCCGTATGGACGTTAGCACTGCGGAAACTGAATAAATGAGCGATCCTATTCTAACGGCTCCCAGCGATCGACATTCGCTCTGGTGGGTGCCGAATGCCCTGACGATCGGACGCATTTTCACGGTGCCTGTCATCATGGCCGCTATATTGGCCTTAGGGCTACAAAAAGAAAGCTGGCTGGCAAGTGTTCCGATCATAGCGGGGCTTTTTATCGCGGCAACAGCGACAGATTGGCTGGATGGATATCTGGCGCGGAAGTGGAAAGTTGTATCCGGCTTTGGTCGAATGATCGATCCTATTGCCGATAAGTTACTGGTGGCTGGGTGCTTGATTGCTTTGTGCATCGTTGCGCAAGGCAGTTGGATTTTCATATATCCTGCGATTGCGATTATTTTCCGTGATATTTTAGTGTCCGGTGCGCGCGAACATGCGGCTTTAACAGGGAAAGTGATGCCACCGACGAAACTGGCAAAGTGGAAAACGGCTTTTGAAATGGCTGCAATCGCTGCGTTGATTGTTTGGGTGATTGGGTTGGCCGTTCTACCTATTTCTGAGGCTGTGCCGCAGATTACATATTTTGCGAAAACCGCCGGATTAGCCCTGTTATGGATCGCCGCTTTACTTTCCGTCTACACGGGATCGTTATATTTACGGGCAGCTGTTTCTGAATAGGTTGATGACAGACCCCTACGAGTCGCGATAGGGGCATCGCCCTATGTCTTTATGGACCAACATATCAATGGCGGCGGCCAAGTTATTTGGGCCGCCCGACTCTGATGATGGGAATGGCAGACCTTCACATATTGATGAAGCAAAACTTGTCGCAGCGTTGGTTGCGCTTGGCGCAAAAATGGCGAAAGCCGACGGGCAAGTTCGAAGCGAAGATATTGTCGCCTTTCGACAAGTCTTTCGGACAGACCCGCAAACTGAAGCGACGATTGGTCGGTTCTTTAATCTCGCCCGCCAAACCACTTTGGGATATCAACGCTATGCGCGTATCGTGGCGAAAGCCTTCCGAGCCCAGCCCGGCCTCTTGGAAGATGTCATGGACGGGCTGTTCCATATCGCCCTAGCAGACGGAATTGTGACCGCAGAAGAAGCCGACTATCTTGAGACAGTGGCTAGCGTATTCGGCTTTTCAGAGCGAGAATATCGCCGCATACGAAATTCACATTTGGGTCAGGACGCCGATGATCCCTATCTCATTTTAGGGGTCGATCCGGATATTTCGGATAAGGATTTGAAAACAGCCTATCGACGTCAAGCTGCGGCGAATCATCCTGATCGCTTGATGGCGCGCGGCTTACCGAAAGAAATGATTGGGATTGCGACGCATAAGATGGCGATTATCAATCGGGCTTACGCACAAATTTTAGAAGAACGCAAAGCGCATAAACCGCGACTTGCTTAAGGGGCATAAACCTTGCGAATTAGACACGTAAGACAGACTTGACGAAACGCTCTCAGATCGCGACATTGGAGCTATGACACAGACATTTTACGTTCAGGGACGCAGATCCGGTTTACTTTCAACTGTCGCCAGAACAGCATTTTTGGCTGTAGCCGCGATTGGCGGTTTGTTTATGCTGGTTTTCTCTGCAGCTTTTGCTCTCTTTGCTGTGGCTGGCATTGCTGTGATAGGGTTTCTGATTTTTGCCTTTTTCTGGGCAAAGGCAAAAATCTCTGGAAAACCTTTTGGACCGAGAGCCATGATGGACGCGCAACTGAACCAAATGCGTAAAGAAATGGAAGCGCAAATGGGCGGGCGTTCGGCGCCTCAGTCTGCGGGTCAAGGGCCTGTTGTGGATGCGCACCGCACACCCGATGGGTGGTCTGTCGACGACTAAATCAGCTATAATCGCTTTTATTAAAATCCAGTCTTGGTAAGCCCGCATCATGCGGGCTTTTGATTTTTGGATAATGATTTTGTGCTGCGCCTGTTGGGGCGGCAATTTCGTGATGACGGCTTGGGCCTTGGGCGATAGCACGGTTCCGCCCTTCATGCTGGCTGCGACCCGCGCGAGTATGGTTTTAGTCATGATGGGATGTTTCCTTTTCAGGCCGTTACCACAACAGTTTCTAAAGCTTCTCTTTGTCGCCCTCTGTGTCGGGCCTATACATTTAGGGCTGCTCTATACGGGTTTGCAAACAGCCTCGGCATCGGGCGCATCAATCCTGTCTCAAGCTCTTATCCCAATGGCGACACTTTTGTCAGTTGTCTGGCTGAAAGAGCATATTGGCTGGCGGCGCAGTCTGGCCATTTGTGGCGCGCTGATCGGTGTGATCATCATGATTTATGAGCCGGGCGCGCTCAGTTTTGACCCCGGTCTTTTGTTTGTCTTAGGGGCTTATGTTTCAATGGCTGTCGGGACTGTCGTAATTCGCCGCATACCGGATGTGGATTGGCGAGTTTATGTGGCGTGGACTGCGGTTCTGGTCCTAATTTTGAGCACGATTATGAGCTTTCTGTTTGAAACTAACCATGCCGAAATTTGGCGGGTTGATAAAGGACCATTGCTGATCGCAGCGCTTTACGCCGCCGTGGCTATATCCGTCGTCGCACATGGGCAGTATTTCCGTCTGTTACAAACCTATCCCGTCAATCGCGTAGTTCCGCTCAGCATATTGGTCACGGTCTTCGCAACTGTGTTTGGCGTGCTGTTATTGGACGAAATTCTCTATCCACGCTACATCATAGGCGCAGCTCTGATCCTGCCTTGCGTTTGGGTCATTGCGCGACGCGGTACGCCAGCTCCCGCTGAGTTGGATTAAAGGGGGACACCATGGCAAACAAGACTGTACCTCATGGGTTGGAGGTTGAAGACTATCTGAACCAAATATCTGACCCGCAAAGACAAGCGGATTGTCGCAAAGTACATGATATGATGTTAGACATTATCGGGGAAGATCCGAAAATTTGGGGCAGTAACTTATCCAGCGGTATCGTCGGTTTCGGTGAGTATCATTATAAATATGAAAGCGGGCGAGAGGGCGACTCCTTACGATTGGGATTTGCAAATCGCGCTCACAGCCTATCAATCTATATTATGCCAGGTTATCAAGACTTCTCTGATGAGCTGTCACGGTTGGGTAAGCATAAGATTGGGAAAGCTTGCCTATACATCAAAAGGCTAAGTGATGTTGATGAAGCTGTTTTGCGTGAAATATTCGTCAAAACGACCAGAATAATGGATGAAAAATACCCGCGATGAGCAGCCCGAATTACAATCAGCGAAATCTGCCAGTTTCAATGTTGGTTTTCCATTATACTGGCATGGAGAGTGGAGAGGCGGCACGCGAACGTCTCTGCGATCCTGCAGCTGAGGTGAGTGCGCATTGGCTGGTGCATGAAGATGGACAGGTTGATTGCTTGGTCGATGAAAAACATCGCGCTTGGCATGCCGGGGTAGGGAGTTGGAACGGTGTCACAGATATCAACTCCGCTAGTATTGGCGTTGAGATTGTCAATGGTGGTCACAATGTACCGCTAGAAGATGGAAGTCTGCCAGCTTATCCGGACACGCAAATTTTGGCGGTCATAAAATTAGCGAAAGAGATTATTGAAAGACACAACATTCAGCCCAACAACATAGTTGGCCATTCCGACATTGCACCTGAGCGCAAAGAAGACCCAGGCGAGCACTTCCCTTGGGCGGGACTGGCAGCGGCGGGAGTTGGCTATTGGCCGGGCGATCCATCAGGTGACAAACGTATTTTATTCGAACCCGGTGATCGAGATCGCGGCATTTCCATTATCCAAAGAGGGCTTGCTGATCTCGGATATGGCGCAAGTGTGACGGGCCGTCTGGACGCTTCTACACAAGCGATTATTCGCGCGGTTCAAAGGCGGTATCGCCCTTTCAAAATTGACGGCATTGTCGATATGGAGGTCATGGAGATTTTGAAGCGACTGGGCGAATTCACGCGAGTGTCGCGACCTGTTTCCTAATCTAACTACGCCTGAGCTTTACTTCGCACCAGCCTTCCGGGCCGCGCCTCTGTGACTTGATCATTCGCGATGACGCGCTCGCCATTCACATAGGTCGCCATATATCCGGTGACCGGCTGTAATAGTCGTTGGCCGCCAGCGGGGAGGTCTTTGACCATAACGGGGACGCCGAGGCTCAGCGCCTCATAGTTGATAACATTTAGGTCCGCTTTTTGCCCGACTTCTATGCGCCCACGATCTGAGAGTCCAAGATAGTCAGCCGCGTCTGCCGTTAACATTTGAACGGCGCGGGGCAGGGTGATGCCGGGTTTTCCACGGCTTAGCCTATCCCTTGTCCAATGGGCGAGCAGATATGTCGGGAAGCTGGCGTCACATATCGTACCAACATGGGCACCGCCATCTGACAATCCGGGTAGCGCTTTCGGGTGGCGCATCATGGTCAAGACGTTGTCGTAATTCATGTGAGTATAATTATAGACGGGAAAATAGAAGAGGGCATGGCCCTCATCTTCGAGGAGCAGGTCATAAGCCATCTCCCAAACGCTGACGTCAGCGTCTCTCGCGAGGCCCGCTATTGAGCTTTCAGAGGAGGGTTCGTAATCCACTGAACCTTCATGGCGGTTCATGGGAAAGACTTTTTCGGCCAGCTGAGGAAATGTCGCGATCATCATATCGACCAGCGGCGGCACTGGGCTGTCATCACCCGAAAGCTGAACCGGGGACTCAGATAAAAGCTGCGTCTTAAATTCTGGGTTCCGCATAATCTCAACCCGTTCTGAGAGGGGCTTTCCGGAAATCGAAATATAGCTCGGATGCCCCATGATGGGATGGAAAGTACAATTTAAGCCATTAATCGCCCCAATCGCGCGGGGTGCCACTTGAAATGAAACGTCTAATCCATCAGCGTTCAGCTCTTCTGTTCGCTGGATGATCTTTTTCCAATCATCGGGCGCAAAGTCCCGCTCCATCAAACTCATCGAGCCAGGACGGCCTTTTCCGGCTCGAAAGAAAGCTTCCATCAGCGCAAATTCCGTATCGAAGGTTTCGCCAGGCCGGACCATATCAAAATCATTGACGGCTTGTAGGACGCCGTGACCGGAAGCTG
>CAZBDT010000126.1:0-6773 GCA_964490745.1 uncultured Algimonas sp. | reverse complement strand
CGATTTTTGATCAAGTCACATTGTTTAAAAACTGGACGGTGGGCGATATTATGCGTCACCTTCACCTTTGGAATATCGCGGCTGATCTTTCCCTGAATGACCTGGACGGCTTTATGGCATTTATGGCGCGCGCCCTCACTGAGATGAATGGCGGCGGCGGGCATATCCAATTTCAAAATAGCTATTTTAAAAACAAAACGAGTTTAGAAGTCTTTCAGGATTGGACCCAATCCTATCCAGAGATTACCCACCACTTTCATTCCGCCGACCCGGAGAAACGCGTGAAATGGGCGGGACCTGACATGTCTGTGCGATCTTCCATCATTGCCAGACAGATGGAGCATTGGGCCCATGCGCAAGCGATTTTCGATCTTTTAGGTATTGAGCGAAAAAATGAGGACCGGATAAAAAATGTCGCCCATCTTGGCGTCACAACCTTTTCTTGGTCCTTTCGTGTTCGCGGGCAGACCCCACCAACGCCCAAACCGTTTATCAAGTTAACCGCCCCTTCCGGTGCGATCTGGACATGGAATGAAGATCAGCCCGATAACCGCGTTGAAGGATCAGCCGTCGCATTTAGTCAAGTCGTCACACAATGCCGAAATGTCGCGGATACAGACCTTGTGATGACGGGTGATATTGCAAAAGACTGGATGACCTATGCCCAGTGTTTTGCGGGTGGTTCAGAAACGCCGCCACCCAAAGGTGCGCGCCATAAAGCAGCGCCGTAAACCCATATTCAGATTGGAATGCCATGACCTATTATTCAGATAAAACTGCCTTTGTTACGGGCGCGGCCTCCGGCATCGGCTTTGCTTTATCCGAAGCACTTTTATCTAAAGGCGCGAAAGTCATGATGGCGGATATGAACGGTCCGGGTCTGGCAGAGGCCACGGCGAAGCTGGGCGGAGCATCTGAGAATTTATCTTCGGTCATTTGTGATGTGCGGGACGCGGCATCTGTGAAGGCGGCTGCAGACCAGACCATCGAGACCTTCGGCAAAGTTCACATAGTCATGAATAATGCGGGGGTCGCGCTGGCGGGGCAGTCGGGGCGCATTAAATTGGAAGACTGGACATGGATCGTCGATATTAACTTAATGGGCGTCGTTTACGGCGTTGAGATTTTCACACCGCTCATAAAATCCCATGGCGAAGGCGGGCATTTTCTAAACACGGCCAGCATGGCGGGCCATATGACAACGGAATATATGCCGCCTTATCACGCGACCAAATATGCCGTCGTGGGATATTCTGAGTCCATTGCGCAAGAGTTAAAGAAACACGATATAGCCGTGAGTTGCCTCTGCCCGACTTGGGTGAAATCCAATATTGCTAATTCCGGGGATGACCGACCTTCCGCGCTTGGAAAATCGTCGAGCAAAAGCGCCATGCTCAAGGCGGCGCAAGAGAATGTGTCCGCCCTCGTCGCCAATGGCATGGAAGCGGACCGCATGGCCGAGCTGACTCTCGCCATGATGGCAGACAAGCGCATGCATGTGTTTAACGATCCGGAGGCGCGCCCCGCCATTGATATACGCGCAAAATCTTTAGCTTCCGATTATGATGCCGCTTTGGCCTGGTTGAAGGCAAATTAAATTTGGCAGTCCAAGGCCATTATGATCCTGCCTTCCGGGCTGTTCGGGATGTCTTTGAGCAGAACTTCGTGGAGCGCGGTGAAATCGGCGCGAGTGTGTGTTTAAGCGACGCATCCGGTCGAACCCTTGTCGATTTATGGGGCGGAACCCATCCGGACGGAAAGACACTTTGGACACGGGATACGCTGTCCGTCGTCTTTTCTTGCACCAAAGCCGCGACCGCGCTTTGCGCCCATATTTTAATTGATCGCGGGCAATTAGACCCTGAAGCGCCTGTAACAGACTATTGGCCTGAATTTGGCGCCCATGGCAAAGACCACACAACGGTCCGTGATATGCTCGGTCATCGCAGCGGCGTTCCGGCTTTGCGCGGGCCTGTCAGATACGGCGGGTTTTTAGATTTTGAGTATGTCGCCGAGCGTCTGGCCGAGGAAACTCCTTTCTGGGAGCCGGGGACTGACCATGGCTATCATTTAATTACATTTGGCTGGACGATTGGGGAACTCGTGCGGCGCGTGTCAGGAAAATCTCTCGGGCAATTTTTCAAAGATGAAATCGCACGTCCCTATGCAGTCGATTTTCATATCGGGCTGCCGGAGAGCGAATTTTATCGTGTGTCAAAATTAAAACCCTTCACGCCCGACCCGCAAGACACCCCCTCTGCCTTTGTCAAAGCTATGTTGGCCAATCCTGAGGCTCTGCAAGCCCTCGCCTTTCGCAATACGGGTGGGTGGTTCTTTGATGCACCGGAAAGTTGGCAGGCGGAGATTGGTGGCGCGGGTGGGATTTCCAATGCGCGAGGACTGGCCACTATGTTCGGTGCGATTTCCAATGACAGACCGCTTCTCTCCCCTGCGCGGATTGACGCCGTACGTCAGCCAGTCTCTCAGGGTCTCGACCAAACCCTGCAGATCCCGACGCGGTTTGGGGAAGGTTTCATGCTTTCTATCGACAATCGAGACCTTTCCGGTGACGGACAATCCGCCATTATTGGCGACGGGGCGTTTGGCCATGTCGGCATGGGGGGATCAATTGGGTTTGCCGATCCGGATGTTGGTTTCAGCTTTGGCTATACGATGAACAAAATGGGCGGTGGGATTTTATTAAATGCGCGGGGGCAATCGCTTGTCGATTCTGCTTACGCCTGTTTTTAATCATTACAGCCCCATTTGCCGCACGGCGAGGTCTTTCATAATCTCTTCTGACCCGCCGCCAATCGCCATGACTTTGACCTCACGGTAAACATTTTCGATCCGGTTGCCGCGAATATAACCTGCCCCGCCCAAGATTTGCATGGCTTCAGAGGCGCAGAATTCAAGCGCTTTCGTCGCGAAAAATTTGGCCTTACAAATCTCCGCAACGGGCATGTGTCCCGCCTCTATCTGGGCGCATAATATCCAAAGATTGGATTGAACGGCATCGATCTTGGCACTCATATCTGCGAGTTTATGGCGAATGACTTGGTGGCGAATGAGAGGCTTGCCAAACGTCTCCCGCTCTTGCGCCCATTCAATACTATCTTCCAGGCAGACCTTCATCATACCGAGCGAACCAGCAACAAGGCTGAGCCTTTCATAATTAAAGTTCTGCATGATTTGAATGAAGCCGTAATTTTCCTGTCCCATTAGATTTTCGGCGGGCAGTCGAAGATCATCAAAATAAAGTGTCGCTTGGTTGGATGCCCACCATCCCATTTTCTTCTTGAGGGGCGTTCTTGAAAAACCCGGCATATCGGCCTCGACAAAAAACAATGAAATACCTGCGAGCCCAGGCCCACCTGTGCGGGCGCCAATGACGAAATAATCTGATTCCATCCCCCCAGTGATGAAGGCCTTTGATCCGTTTAATATCCAGTCATCGCCATCTTTAACCGCTGTCGTTTTGAGGTTTGCAACATCTGAACCGCCACCCGGTTCAGTAATGCCGAGAGAGCTTCCTTTTCGCCCTGAAATAACCTCGGGCAGAACACGCATGCGTATATCCTCATGCGCCAGCTTTTGGATCGGATCTAAAGAAATGCCGCGCCCGCCAAGAGCCGCAGGCACGCCGCCTGCCCCGCACATAGACAAAGCGACGGCGCAATCCATGCGCATAAAGGGATCATCAAACCCAAGCCCGCCATATTTTTTGTCAATGCCAAACCCCCAAATGCCGAGGGCTCCAATTTTTTCATGTAACGCCCACGGGACGTGTCCGGCCTCATCCCAGTCAAAGGCATAAGGACGTATTTCAGTTTCCACGAAGGATTCAATCATTTCGCGAAAAGCTATGCGTTCATCTGTGTCGAATGGATTGGTAAGGCCGTACAGTGCGGCTGGCACAGCTTGAGGCATAAGGGTTGTCCTTTCAATTCATCGACGGCGAAAAGCGCTAGGCCTATATGCGCACGGAACCGATCGATGAAAAGCGACAGCACGGTATAGTTCGAAAACAAAAAAAGGCGGCCCCGAAAGGCCGCCTGAAACAAAATTAAGCTTTAAATCGCTTAGAAGTTTTTACGTAAGCTCACGCCATATGTACGTGGCTGATTTGGATAAGCATTAACCGTTCCGGCCTGCACAACACCCGGGAAGGCACTTGTGAAAGTTTCGTGGTTGAAAATGTTCCGACCCCAGAATCGAACGTCCAATCCATTTGCCATCGTGACACCGAAAGCACCATTAAAGACGTTTGTGTCACGGTTCAGACCTTCAATATTGTCGACGATTTGAACTTCATCTTCATATTGCCAATCAGCACGCACAAACGCATCCATCGTATCGCCCAGCGCAAAATCATATTGTGCAGAGACAGACAGGGACAACTCATTGATACCCGCTGGCTGAGACCCAGTCAGGTCTCCAACGCCATCTGCCACACCGTCCGCAACGTCGACGTCGCTACCGACAACAACAGGCGCGCCAGTAAAGTCACTATATTCCGGATCCTGGAAAATACCGGCAATACCGAGGGCTAAGCCTTCAAACGGTGTAAAAGTTGAATCCCATTCAATACCGCGTGTGGTTTGCTCACCCGCATTGGAGAGAACAAAACCTGTGCCTTGGAAAATCGTAGACTGGAAGTTTTCAACAGTCTGATCAAAGATAGCGAGATTAAACGCGCCAAAATCAAACTTACCTTTCAAGCCAAACTCGTAAACCGTGACCTCTTCCGGACCCGCAAAGCGCGTCCCGAAATTACGACCCGTTGCCGGAGTGTAGTTGTTAGGCAATAAACCATTGGCCTGCAAAGCGGCTGCATCTGCGAAGAATGGACGTGAGTCACGTGTGAGGTTGAAAGATGACGCCTTAAAGCCTGTCGCAGTCGAGACATAAGCATTGAGATTATCATTAATCTCATAAGCCGCTTTTAAGGTATATGTGAAGTCATCATCACTCGTTTTGCCACCTTCAACCGCATTCGGGAATGACACGAATTGTGGTTGGAACTGCAGAGGTAAGAGACCTGCGAGAGGTCCGTTCTGTTCATCGGCGGCCAACCCTGCGGACGCGCCGAAGACCGTGTTCACATAGCCTTGCGCCGCAGGTCCAAAATTCCCGGCCTGCGCCGCGGCAAGATTTGCAGGCGTAAATGGAAGGCCCATCAAAGCTTGTGAGAAAGACGGAACACCAGGTGCACCATTCAAGAAGATGCCCGTGGCGATGACTTGAGTTCCCTGAGCCCCTGTGAGTGACAAGTTACTAAATACGTCATTATTAATAGTCGACGCCGAAACCTCTTTAACATCATCGGTGAAGTTACCGCCCGCTGTTAAGACTAGACGATCTGTGACGTTATAATCGATTGTACCAAAGATTGAGTAAGATTCGTTGTCTTGCTCGAAGGACTCATCAATCCGCGTATCACCGCTGAAGAACGTGCCTGGTGCAAAACCAAGTATCGCTTCAATACCGCCTAAGGTGGCAGGGCCACCAGCAAGGAAATCAATGTAGTTGCGAAGATCATCGCCATATTGCAAACCGGAATTTTGGGTGATACTTTCGTCAAAATATGACGCCCCCAACATCCAAGCAAAACGGCTATCATTATCAGATGTCGCGCGGAATTCTTGGGTAAATGTGTCAATTTCAACAAATTGGAATGTGCTTTCCAGCAGTCTCAGTGTCGTGAAATCGCTATCACTGTCATAGTCATATTCATTCTCACGATTTGATGTGATCGATGTCAATGTCATGCCACCGAGGAAATCCGTATCCCAATCCATTTGTAACGAGATACCGCCATCATTGATTTCATTGAATGTTTCGCGATTGACCGCTGTTTCATAAGAGAATGGATCATTTGGAGTCGGGATCTGACCACCAAGCGCGTTAACAACAGCAGCTGTCGGCCCAACAACTGCCGTCGCTACACCACAACAATTTTCATCAAGCACTGAGCGATCCGCAATTAAACGAGCAGAGAAGTTTTCTGTTGGCTCCCAAAGGGCTTGGGCGCGGAAATTATAGCGACGGAGATTGTTGAAATCGCCGCCTGCAGAACCTGCCGCGGGCTCAAAATAACCGTCGCGTTTTTGGAAACCACCGCCCAAGCTAATGGCGATATCATCTGTGATGCCGCCTGTGATATAGCCTTTGCCGTAAACGAGTCCGTAATTACCGATACCGCCTTCAACGTAACCATTGGTTTCAAAACTCGGCTTGGCTGTAATAATGCTGACAACACCCGTCGAGGCATTTTTACCGAAGAGCGTAGATTGCGGTCCGGAAAGTACCTCAACACGCTCTAGTTTCGGCAGATCACCAATCTGTGCAGCAGCGCGAGAGCGGTATACGCCATCGATGAAAAGACCAACAGATGGCTCAATACCAATATTATTGCCGCCATTACCGAAGCCGCGAACGGTTAGGGTAGTGTTACCGGCGTTTTGAAGCTGGGACACGCGAAATGTCGGCACGACAGTCTGAAGATCTTTAATGTCAAGAATTTGCGCTTTTTCGATAACATCAGCTGTTGTGACAGTAACAGCAACAGGTGTTGCTTGCAGTGTTGTATCCCGCTTTGTCGCACTAATAATAATGACATCATCAGCATCGTCTTGAGCAAAAGCAGGGGCCGTTGCAAGAACAGCAATGGCAGAGGCGGAAGCCGCCAGTAGAGAAAAACGTTTGGTCATGGAACCCCAGAAGTTTATGGTTATACGGTCATTATTGCCGCGATTACTTTTTGATTATAA
>CAZBDT010000125.1:0-6907 GCA_964490745.1 uncultured Algimonas sp. | reverse complement strand
GGGTGACGATTACTTTTATATTGGTACTAGATCTTAGAAGGGTGACGATTAATAAGATTCATGGTAAGCGGGAATTATGAAGCCTTGCGTTTACATGATGGCGTCCGGTCGACATGGGACCATTTATATTGGTGTCACCTCTGACCTTCCGTCACGCGAGTGGCAGCATCACACAAAAACTGACCCGAAGAGTTTTACGGCGCAATATGATGCACGGCGCCTCGTTTGGTTCGACCATTTTGAGACGATGGCGGAGGCTATACAGCGCGAGAAAACCATGAAGCATTGGTATCGGGATTGGAAGATTGCGCTTATTGAAAAGACCAATCCGCACTGGCATCCGTTAGACCCGAATACGGGTGAATTTATTTATGATCATGAATGAGTCGGGCTGGAAATCATCCATCCTCTCGACAGTAACTTCATGTCGATTGGTAATGCCGGCGGGATTACGTTAAACGCTCATGACGACAGCTACGAACAATGAAATACGCCGTGGTCACCGCCTATGCCGCCATTACACTCAAAAGCGTGAAGCTGATCATTGCTTTGGCGGATATGGGGTAAGAAAGAGAGTTGATTGATGAGTAATCCCGAAGCCATGCTTGAAGCGCATGTGGATGCGTTTTTTGATCGATGGAGAAGACAAATGAAAATGGCGATGCTCATTGCATCTTCAATGACGCATTTGAATGAGAATGGTTCCAAACTCAGTGAGGATGAAGTCGCGCAATTGCTTTACGAGATCATTATAGAAAAAGAGTTTGCAACTTTTGGAGACATCAAAAAATGGCGTCATTCCGAAGTTGTTCCGCAGGAATATTTATCATGATAACAGCCTACACCGCAAACACGCCCAACGGCGTGAAACTCACCATCGCTCTTGCCGAGCTCGGCCTTGAGCGTGGCTCAGATTATACGCTCAAAATTCTCAACCTCAGCGAGGGGGAGCAGAAAAGGCCTGACTTTCTTGCGGTCAATCCCAATGGCCGTATTCCGGCGATTGTTCATCATGTCGAGGGGCGCGACATTCGTGTTTTTGAGAGTGGTGCGGTGCTGCTCTATCTCGCCGAGAATTTCGCCGGAAACTTTAAGAGATTGCTTTCGACTGACGCTGCCGCGCGGATCGAAGCGATTGGGTGGACCTATTTCCAAACGGGTGGCATCGGCCCGAATATGGGGCAGGCGGGCTATACCAAACGGCAAAATGAGACGGCCATGTTTGAGCGCTTTAACGCGGAAAGCCACCGCCTCGTCTCCGTCATGGAGGGCGCGCTCAGCGATCAAGACTATCTGGCGGGTGATTACTCCATCGCCGACATCATGAATTTCGGCTGGCTCAACCGCGCAGAAGGCTATTTCGACTTTGACCTAGAACCTTACCCGAATGTGGGGGCATGGCTGGCCCGTATAAATGCGCGAGACGGCGTAAAGGCGGGCTTGGCAGCCTTTGATTAGCTGCCTAAGCCGCCAAAACCTGTCCCGCTCTCATGCGCTTACGGCGGGTTTTTGCTGCACGTCTGGGCTGGCCCGCTTTCCATTTATTTTGCAAAAGGATCGCTAAGATACAGCCGGCGAGGGTGAGGGTGATGAGATTGGCGAAGATGAGCGGCCATGCAATCGTGGCGACGCCATAAGCGAACCAAAGCGCCACACCGAGGGTGAACATCAGATACATGCCGAGCGATAAGCCGTCCGTTTTGCGCGTGCGGATCACCATAATGGCTTGTGGCAGGAAAGAGGCCGAGGTGAGACAGGCGGCGACAAAGCCGATCAGTTCGATATTTAAAAAGTCTGCAGACATCAATTTGGGTCCAGTCGAATTTGAATTTCACGGTCCAAATAGGCCGACTATGTGACGAAACAATAACAAGTTCGGGCCGTTTCAGCAGGGATGGCTTGCAGAAATGGAGGTTCTAAAACTCACTCGCGTCCAGAAATGAGGCAGGCCGCACAGCGTCCGGGCTTATCTCCCGTTTTCTTTTGCCAAGACCGCCGCTTTAAAGGTTTCGCAACGCTCTTTCGGGGCTTGAACGTCCATGCCCACGGCCACGCGCCAATTTTCACCCTCGCGCGCCATCGCCAGATGATTCACGCCGCAGCCGACTAAGGCCCCGTCCACATGAATGATAAAGGGCGCCCAGACGGTGGCGAGATTTTCAAATTGTTCGATTTTGAGTGCGAAAATCTCTTCATGGGCTTGGCCGACCTCTAATGTGCTGACCCAGTCTCGCCAACGAGGCAGGGCGTTTTCTGTGACGCTTCCGTCGGCTTTGACCCGCCGCAATGTCCCGCCCTCGGCGAAGACCGCGTCGATCATGGCGGCATCGCCGCGATACATGGCCATCATCATGGAGTGGGCGGTGTTTTCAGGCGTGGACAGGTCGAGCGGGGCCGTCGCGAAATCGGGAGCAGGCCGAGTGACGCTTTCAGATGTCGGTGCGCTACAGGCCGAAAGCCATAAGAAGGCGAAGGTGACGGCGAGAATCTTGTGGATCATAAATGGCTCCTTTTCAAGCTTATCTTACAGGCCCTTAGAGCGACTCATAGCGTTACTTATGGATCACAAGAACAAGTCTTGTGATGACGGTTTAAGAAATTGCTTTCCGAATTTAAATCCCGATTTAAAGCCTAGACACGGCGGCAAGATTTCATCGACTTTCAAGCTCTTAAAAAAAGTTCGTAGAGATGCGTCCCCACTTCCTATTTTCCGCCGCATATTAATCGGGTTCTTTCGAACGTTGGACAGGATAGACGCGTTATCTCTCTGGTTCGAAAGACGGTGTGTCTATCGGTTGAAGGGTAACGCTTGATATCGGGGGGCTGAGTCGGTGCATTTTTTCTCCGAAAAATTGCACGGCGTGTGCCAGACCGGCTGGAACGCTGGCAGTAAGTATGGCCGGGGCTTAGAAAAACACTGCCGCAAGGTTAGCCTTTGCGTAAAACATTTTTTTCTTTTTGGTCTTCCGTCGTAAAGGCTGATCTTGCGGACGGTCCTATCGTCCAATCTCATTCGGAATTGCCGTTCCCAGATGAACGGTCGTAGCTTTTGCATGCCCGCATATAAGTCATGTTATCCATCTATCTTGACTCCCAAGGCTTCTGTTTGACATGCGCAAACCAAGCTAGCATGACTAAGGCAAATGAAAGGGTGTAAAATGACTTTAAAAAAATATTTGAAACTGACGATTTGGACTGGAGCGCTCTTAGTCGTGGCGGCCTGTGCAGCGACGCCAAAGTCAGAAGAATCCGTGGTTTATGAAGCGCCAAAGACACAGCAGGAAAAAGCTGTTCTTACAGCGAATGAATTGTCCGCAACGAAGAACGTAACGAAATCAGCGGACGGTGAAATGGTGTGTAAGCGACAGGCCGTGGTCGGGTCTAACTTCAAGCGCAAAATCTGCATGACGCAGACCCAGTGGGAGCAAATGGCAACCGAAAGCCGCTCGACAACGGAAGGCATCCAGCGCCGTAAAGGTCCGGGCGTTACGAATTAAATGAAATTTGGCGTCTTGTTTGATGCATGATTAAGCACAGCTCCCGGGTGCCAGCTCGGGACTATTTGTGCCGAATGTACTGATTTATTTTGGCTTAACCTTAAATTGTAAACTACGCTTAAATTGTATCGCGTTAAAGCCCCTCATGGCTCTCGTTCAATACATTTATACCTCCGTCTTGGTCACAGAGCTTACACCGCAAAATGCCTATGACACTTGCGCGATGAGCGCGAGGGTCTGTCAACAATTTGGTATTACGGGGCGGGTCTTTGCTAATCGCCAAAAGGCGCTCGCCATCACAGAAGGTGATGAAGAAATCGTCAAAAGGTATTTCCAAGCTGTCGCAGGCGACCCGGTTGCAGGCACCGTCCTTCTTCATGTGAAGCGCGAAATTCTCGTCAGAGAATTTTCGGATTATGCGCTTTTCCTAAATCTTGGGCAGGATTTTGGGTCTAATGATACCGTCCGGCAACTCACGCCGAAAAGTCTGCAAACGGCTTGGCCGAGCAATCTCTCTGCCAAGGTCAGGATCATGGCGGACGCCTATTTAGATTCGGAAATGCTTGCAGCCTAGGCGCCTTTCCCAAAGATGCTGGTTCCGCGCACCGCGCGTCGGACTTGACCTTTTTCCTCCATCCGCTAGTCCGCTCGCACATTAACCCGATGCGCCTGACCGTTTCTCAGCTTCGCATCTCAAGAGTCCCGCTCAGCGGACTAAAGGACGATAAAATGCACGCTTTCCGTAGCCATACTTGTGGCGAACTCCGTAAATCCGATGTTGGCGAAACCGCGAAACTTTCCGGTTGGGTCCACCGCAAACGTGAACATGCCAATGCGCTCTTCATCGATTTGCGCGATCATTACGGCATCAGCCAAGTCGTCGTCTATCCAAATGAAGATTTCTATGAGACGGCCAAGCGCTGCCCTTCTGAATCTGTTATCACCGTCACGGGCGAAGTTCTGGCCCGCGACGCCGAAGCCGTGAATGCAGAGCTGGAGACCGGTGAGGTCGAGCTGCGCGCACAGACCTTCCTGATTGAAAGCCAAGCTGACCCGCTGCCATTGCCTGTCTTTGGCGAGCAAGACTATCCCGAAGAGATCCGTCTCAAGCATCGCTATCTCGATCTGCGCCGTGAGACACTGCACAATAATATCATCTTGCGCGGGCGGGTCATTAACTCGCTGCGTCGTCGTATGATTGAGCAGGGCTTCACAGAGTTTCAAACACCAATCCTGACGGCCAGCTCGCCGGAAGGCGCGCGCGACTTCCTCGTCCCATCACGCCTAAACCCGGGTAAATTCTACGCCCTGCCACAGGCCCCGCAGCAATTTAAACAGCTGCTCATGGTGGCGGGCTTTGACCGTTATTTCCAAATCGCGCCCTGTTTCCGCGATGAAGATGCGCGGGCGGACCGCTCTCCGGGCGAGTTCTATCAGCTCGATGTTGAGATGAGCTTCGTCACGCAAGAAGATGTGTTCCAAGCGATCGAACCCGTCATGGCAGGCGTGTTCGAAGAGTTCGCGGAGGGTCGCGAAGTCGAAACACCGTTCCCGCGCATCCCTTATAAAGAGTCGATGGAAAAATATGGCTCTGACAAGCCCGATCTGCGCATCCCGTTTGAGCTGGCCGATGTATCTGAATTCTTCTTGGATGAAAGCAAGACAGGCTTTGGCATTTTTGCGAAAATTACAAAGGGCGGCGGTAAAGTCATTGCAATCCCGGCTCCCGGGGCAACGGATAGCCAGTCGCGCAAATTCTTCGACAGCTTGGACAAATGGGCCAAGAAAGAAATGCAGGCCCCCGGCCTCGGCTATGCGCGCTTACGCGAAGAAGACGGCGTCGTCGTCTCGCAAGACCCAGCGCTTAAGAATTTTGAGCCTGAGCTGTTGAAAGCCCTGCTCGAGAAGATGGGTCTCAAAGCAGGCGATGGTGTCTTCTTCTCTGCCGGTAAAAAAGCGGCCGCCTATAAGCTGGCCGGCGCGGCGCGGAATAAGGTGGCGAAAGAACTCGACCTCATTCCTGAAGGTATTTTCAAATTTTGCTGGGTCGTGGATTACCCAATGTATGAATGGGATGAAGATAATAAGACCATCGATTTCTCACACAATCCGTTTTCCATGCCGCAAGCGCCGGAAGGGAAATCTGCGATGGATGTCCTGTTGGAAGCCGATACGGATGAGAAGAAACTCGATGTTCTGGCCTATCAATATGACATCGTTTGTAACGGCGTAGAGCTGTCCTCAGGCGCGATACGGAACCACAAAGCGGACGTGATGTATAAAGCGTTTGAGATTGCAGGCTATGGTCCTGAGGTCGTGGAAGATAAATTTGCGGGCATGATCAATGCGTTTAAATTCGGCGCCCCGCCACATGGTGGGATCGCTCCGGGTGTGGACCGTATTGTCATGCTGCTCGCCGGAACAGAGACGATCCGTGACGTTATTCTCTTCCCGATGAACGGCAATGCTCAGGATTTGATGATGAATGCGCCAGCCGAAGTCGATCCATCGGCCTTGAAGGAGTTGAATATTAAAACGGTAGCGCCAATCCCGAAGGATTAGGCGTAATGGCTGCGGGAGAGGGAGGCGATCGCCTATCTCTCCAAAGCGGCCTTGCTCTCGACCAGATCACTATGAACTCTCTGGAGGCGCGTACGGAGGACACGGTCTCGGGGATTAGACGCTGCGAGTAGGTTTTCAATATCAGCAATAGCGCGGTTCAACCGCTGCGAGACGAGGTCGATATCTCCAGTCGCAGTCTCGCTGGATTGGAGCGTGTATCGCGGTTGCACATCGTCACAAAAGGGCAGGGATAAACCCGCAGGAAGGCGAGTTCTCTCATCGCCGCAAGCCTGATCTAATTGTGCTTGTTTGAGGCCCTGAGCGCGGAACATATTCGCACCGGAAAAATCAGCATTCTCCAGCTTCGCGTCAATCAGGATTGTCCCGTCAAAGCGAGCATTTTGGAACTGCCCGCCTTGGAATTGGGCGCCTGTCAAATTAGCGTTATTGAACTGAGCGCCTTTAAAGTCACTATTTGAGAAAATTGCCCTGGATAGGTTGGCGCGCGACAGATTGGCTTCAGCCAGTTTCGCATTTGAAAGATGGGCCTCAGTAAGCGTTGCATCCGCTAAAACGGCTCCGGGCATCATGACACCGTCGCCTTTAACGCGGTACATCAACGTTCCTCTAAAATGTGCGCCGCTTAGGTCTGATCCGTCGAGTGAGCCGCCTGACAAATTAGAATTATTGAAAACACTCCCGGAAAGGTTCGCATTGTTCAACCGCACGCCGTTCATCGCTTTATTTGACAAATCACACCCTGCGCAGGAGCCACTGCTCATTTGAATACGTGCATCAACACGAATTTGTGCGGCTGACGGCATCGCAAAAAATACAAACGGGAGGGC
>CAZBDT010000124.1:4213-6911 GCA_964490745.1 uncultured Algimonas sp. | reverse complement strand
TTATCGGAGAGGCACACCCATTTTTCGACGGTTGGGCAGAGCGCGCCAACACCATTGATAATGGGGGCAAAGGTCGTGTCGAACATTACATATTTATCTTCGGCGTGGTTGACCATCCATGCGATTTGCTCGGGCTTCAAACGTGGGTTAATTGTATGGACAACGGCACCAATGGAGCTGACCGCATAATAGATTTCGACATGCCGATAATTATTCCAAGCGATTGTCGCAACGCGGTCACCTTTTTTCACACCCGCTTCGAGGAGGGCGTTTGCAAGTTTTCGGGTCCGAACGGCGCAATCCGCCCATGTATAGCGGTGCTCGGTCATATCTGTATTAAGCGTGTAAATTTCGCGGTCCTTGTGAACCACTGCTGCGTGCTCGATCAGATCACTGATCATGAGCTCGTGTTTCATCATGAGGCCTTGCATGGCATCTCCCCCACTTGTTTCTTAGGACTTGTTGCGACAACTATTTTCATTATTCCAAGACAGCGTCAACATAGGAGCTGAGATGAACCGAGTCCCCACATTTGCAGATGTGCAAGCCGCCACGGCGCGTTTGTCCGGCAATGCGATAAAAACACCGCTTTTGCGCTCGGATGTGATCGATAATCGCGTTGGGAAAAAAGTTTGGTTCAAAGCTGAATGCTTGCAAAAGAAAAATGCATTCAAATATCGCGGAGCTTTTAACCGTTTATCGGCGATGAGCGCAGAGGAAAGAGCCAAAGGCGTTGTGGCCTTCTCATCCGGGAATCATGCGCAAGGGGTCTCTTGCGCGGCGAAAGAATTGGGGGTGGACGCTATCATCGTGATGCCAAAAGATGCACCTCAAGTAAAAGTCGCCGGCGTATTGGAAGACGGTGGGACCATTGTGAGTTATGATCGCCTGACGGAAAGTCGCGAGCAGATTGCAGCGGAGATTGCTCAACTTGATGGACGTACAGTTGTACCCAGCTATGACGATCCGTTTATTATCGCCGGGCAGGGGACAATCGGCGTTGAACTGGCCGAGGCTGACCAAAAATTTGATGCGTTCATCACCTGCCTTGGCGGCGGCGGTATGTGTGCCGGAATTTCTTTGGCGCTTGCTGAACTTTCTCCCGCAACGAAGATTTTCGGAGCCGAGCCAAGAGATTATAATGACCATCAAATGAGTTTGCGAGCAGGGGAGCGAGTAGCTTTGACATCCACCCCGCCAACGCTTTGCGATGCCATCATGACACCGCAACCGGGCGAGCTGACATGGGCGATTAATTCGAAATCGCTAAGCGATGTCTTCACGGTGACGGATGAAAACTGCCTCAATGCGATGAAGATCGCGCATGAAGAATTAGGGGTCACATTGGAACCGGGAGGCGCCGCCGCAATGGCGGCTGTGTTGGCCGATAATCTGCCAGACGAGATCGAAACCGTCGCCGTCGTCTTATCCGGCGGCAATGTCGATCCTGCCATATTGGAGCGCGCACTAAATGGCTACTAAACCGGAACTTGGCGTTTGCTATTACCCCGAACATTGGCCCGAAGAGGGCTGGATCAATGATGCCCGTCGCATGGTCGAGATGGGCCTGTCTTGGGTGCGTATCGGCGAATTTGCGTGGAGCCGTATGGAGCCTAAGCCCGGCAAACTCACATTTGATTGGCTTGATCGTGCGATTGAGACGCTCGCCGAGGCCGGGCTAAAGATCGTCATGTGTACGCCAACGGCCACGCCGCCGCGTTGGATGGTTGATAAACATCCGGATATGTTGGCGTGGGACATTGAGGGCAGGCCACGCGGATTTGGCTCTCGCCGTCACTATGATTTCTCGCATATGGGTTATCGTGAGGAGTGTGTGCGTATCACGCGACTTTTGGGTGAACGATACGGACAGCACCCTGCAATCAAAGCGTGGCAACTCGATAATGAATATGGATGCCATGATACGACAATCTCTTACGGACCCATCGCGCGCGATGCGTTTCGTCTTTGGCTCGTAGATAAATATGACTCTATCGACGAATTGAACAGACGGTGGGGGACTGTGTTTTGGTCGATGGAATATAATCACTTTGATCAGATTGAATTGCCTTATCTGACCGTCACTGAACCCCATCCCGCACATGTGATGGATTTCAGGCGCTTTGCCTCTGACCAAGTTGTCGCCTTTAACAAAGCCCAAGCCGATGTCTTACGAGATCTAACCGAGGTGGACCTCCTACATAATTATATGGGGCGGATTACCGACTTCGATCATTTTGCTGTTGGCGGGGATTTAGACATTGCGACATGGGATAGTTACCCACTCGGCTTTCTCGAAGATCGCTCAGATCGGTATGCGTCTTACCGCCGCACTTATGCGCGAGAAGGAGATGCAGATTTCCAAGCCTTTCACCACGATCTATACCGCGCAGTTGGGCGTGGCCGTTGGTGGGTGATGGAGCAACAACCCGGTGCTGTGAATTGGGCACCACATAATCCGACTCTCAAAATGGGGCAGGTGCGTCAGTGGACCTTTGACGCGTTTGATCACGGCGCTGAGGTCGTCTCCTATTTCCGTTGGCGGCAGCTTCCCTTTGGGCAAGAGCAAATGCATGCGGGGCTGTTACGTCCGGACGGCGAATTGTCAGAGGCCGGGAAAACGGTTCGGCAAATCGCGACAGAGCTGGAAATCTATGTCCCCCCAAGTGACGCCCCCGCTGACATCGCCATCGTCTTT
>CAZBDT010000124.1:0-4203 GCA_964490745.1 uncultured Algimonas sp. | reverse complement strand
AACTTTGATTATTTTCGTTTAGTTTTAGATATTTACACGGGTTTGCGGAAGTTAGGCTTTGAGCGCGTCGATATTTTACTGCCAAACACACCGGATTTTGGCGTACGGAAAGCCGTCTTCATTCCTGGCCTTTTCGCATGGAATGACGCCCTTAAAGAAGCCATGGATCGTTTTGAAGGGCAAGTCATTCTCGGCCCGCGAACAGGCTCCAGAACAGAAGACTTCCATATACTGGACAGCCTGCCGCCCGGATTAGAAGGGATTAAAGTCATAGCTGTCGATACATTGCGAGAAGATTCCCCGCTCGCCTTAGAGCAGGGTGGTCACATTCAGATTTGGAGAGAGGTTCTGGAAACGAGCTGGGGCATAGTTGAGACCACGCAATCCGGAGCGCCCGTCTGGGTCAAATCCAATAAACAAAATTATTGGGCTGGGTGGCCAGATGAAACAGCTCTTATGAATTGGCTTAGCCAGCTTAATCTTACGTAAGTTTAGTTTGACTCTAGGCCATGTGACTTAATAACGTGTCTAGTCAGACATTGATTTGTTTCGAAAGAAAGTTTCACATGAAATCAAAACTCTATCTCATTAGTCTTGCAGCTCTTTCAGCCGCTTGTTCCTCGCCCGAAACAGATAAGGCTATCTCTGAAGTGGCTGAGACTGTGCAGGAGGTTGTCGCGGTAGAAAAACCAGACTCTGCGACTGAAGCCGCGGAAATGGAAAAATCCACTGACGATATTCCAGAAGAGCTAACCCTTAGACAGGTAGACGCCCATGTTCATGGCGGGGCGACGCTCGCCATTGCCGTTGATGGAAAATCTGTCACGACGGAATTGGAAACGCCGCTCTACAACCTATTAGGATTTGAGCATGAGCCTGAAACGGCGGAACAAAAAGAGGCTGTTGAAAAGGCCGAAACACAACTGAGCAAGCCGAGCGCCTTGATCCGCTTCAATGACGAAGCGGGATGCAAGGGCATGCCGGTCACCCCAAAAACTGAGTTATTTGATCATGACGAGCACTATGATGGCCATGAAGACCATCACGATAAACATGACCATGATCATCACGATGATGAAAAAGATCATGACCATGATGATCACAAAGACCACGACGATCATAAAGACCACCCAGATCATAAGGACGTTGTAATTTCTTACACTTTCACATGTGATGCGCCGCAAAATCTATCGCGCTTAAATGCTGACTTATTGACAGCCTTCCCGTTGATGGATGAGTTGGATGTCGTCTACCTTGGCGCAAATAATCAGGCGAGCTTTGAATTAACGCCATCCACACCGACTGCAGATTTGAGACCCTAATATGAGAATTTTACGTCCATGGATTTTGGCTGCTTTCTTAGTAGCAGGCTGCGGCGGCGAGGCCGCGACCGATGCAAACTCATCCGGTGAAAACGCTGCAACCTCTGCCGAAGTAACAGTTACGGCGATTACATGGGAAGATCTCATGCCCGAAGGGGAAGATCAAAAACTGGAAGAGTTATATAACCAATTCTACGCCGATTTAGAGGCGCGGTTTCAGCAGAATGAAACAACGTTGATGGAATCCGCAAAGGACCAAGACATTGCGACGCTGATCCAAGAGGGCAGTGCAGATGATAGTATGGAGCAGATCGGGACATTTAATGTTGTTGAGGATTTAAACGGCGAAGCGATACGGATTCCAGGATATGTCGTGCCGTTTAATTTCAGTCGGACATCCGAATATGACGAGTTCCTATTGGTGCCATATTTTGGGGCCTGTCTGCACACCCCGCCACCCCCGCCGAATCAAATCCTCTATGTGAAGGCCTCGCCATCGGCGAAAGTTGAGAGTATTTATGACCCTGTTTGGTTGGAAGGCACGCTGAAGACTGGCGAATTTATGTCAGAGCTCGGTAATAGCGCCTATGAGCTACAGCTCTCAAAGATCGAGCCATATGAGTACTGATCCGGTCTTGGCGCTAACGGACTTAGAGTTTGGCTACGCCCCAAAACAGACGATCATCTCAATCAACCGGTTCGACATAGGGCGAGGCGAAAGTGTTTTCCTACGCGGCCCAAGTGGCTCCGGCAAAAGCACGTTATTGGGCCTGATGGGCGGTATATTAGAGCCGGGCTCCGGCCGTATAGAAATTTGCGGCACGGATATGACATCTGCCTCTGCCACCGGGCGAGACAAGCTCCGCGCGCATCATATGGGTATCATCTTTCAGCAACTCAATTTGCTGCCCTATCTGGACGTCATCGCGAATGTCACTCTACCCTGTCGTTTCTCGCAGAACAGGGCGGCCAAAGCTGCATCTTCAGACGGCACAGCGGAAGCGGCAGCAAAGCGGCTCTTAAGCGAATTGGGTTTACCGGAAGATTGCTTCAGCCGCCCCGTGAGCGAACTGAGTGTTGGGCAACAGCAACGTGTCGCCGTGGCGCGCTCGCTGATCGGGTCGCCGGATCTGATCATAGCTGATGAGCCGACCTCAGCGCTCGATACAGCCAATCGCGACCGTTTTATCGAACTCCTGAACACGCAACGCGCGCAAACAGGCTGTAGCCTGTTGTTTGTCAGCCATGATGAAAGCTTGGCCCGGCATTTTGACCGCTCTGTTGAGCTTTCAGACCTTAATCAAGCGGCAGTTCCGGCATGAGATTACCCTCCGTCATAACGCTCGCATGGCGCTCACTCTGGGCGCGCCGATTTACGGCGATCCTGACCATCTTGTCCATTGCCATGGCGACGCTACTTTTTCTCTCCGTGGAAAATCTGCGGCAGGGGGCCAAGGCCAGTTTTGAACGCACCATAAGCGGAACGGACCTCATCGTGGGCGCACGTTCCAGCCCTATCAACCTCGTCCTCTATTCTATTTTTCAGATCGGCGACCCGACGAATAATGTCTCTTGGGCCACTGTCGAAGAGATCAGCGAACGCCCCGATGTGGGTTGGATTGTCCCGATCAGCCTCGGCGACTCACATCGAGGCTACCGCGTCGTCGGGACGACCACCGAATATTTCGAGCGTTATAAATATGCGGATAATCAGTCACTGTCTTTCACGGATGGAGTCGTATTCGATGATCTCTTTGATGTCGTCATCGGCGCGCAAGTCGCGCGGGATTTAGGCTACAGCCTTGATCAATCCATCACGCTGTCTCACGGTTTGGGCGATACGAGCTTTGTCGAACATTCCAATACACCTTTTCGCATTTCAGGCATTTTAGAGCCGACAGGCACACCCGTTGATCGCTCAGTCATCGTTAGCCTCGGCGCGATCGAAGCCATTCATGCCGGCTGGCAAAATGGCGTGCCAACCCCCGCCAGCCGTGTGGCAACTCCGGAACGTTTGCGTGCCATTGATTTCCAACCGGAGTCGATCACGGCGCTGTTGATCGGGACGAAATCGCGTATCCAAATTTTACGCCTGCAACGGGATCTGAACACTTATAGTCGTGAACCGCTGCAAGCCGTGATCCCGGGCGTCGCGCTGAGCCAACTTTGGAACATTGTTTCAGTTGTCGAACGCGCGCTGTCTGCCGTCTCCGCTATCGTCATTATTGTTGGATTGATCGGCATTTTGACATCTATCCTCACAACGCTGAATGAGCGACGTCGAGAGATGTCGATTCTACGATCCGTCGGGGCGAGGGGACGTACGATCTTGGGCTTACTCGTGAGTGAGGCCGCTTTACTGGCCGGACTCGGCGCGCTTTTGGGAATGATAACGCTCTATATCCTGATCTGGATGTTTGGCCCCATGGTCGAAGCACGATACGGCTTTACGCCGTCTCGGATGTTCCCGGGACTCTTTGATCTTGGGGTTGTTGCGGTGATAACACTCGCTTCGGCGCTGCTGGGATTACTCCCCGCTTACCGCGCGATGAAACGATCAGTTGCGGATGGCCTATCCGTCAGAATCTAGAGATACTTTTTTTACAGAAGGCGTCTCAGACGTTTTTGTCTCAGGCTTTTCAGTCTTTTCCGCTTTCGCACGACGGGTGAGGGCACGTTGTGACGCGCGGGATGCGACAGATGAGAAACTCGGCTTTTTCGGCACAGCTTGTCGGACAGGCGTATAACCTTCATTTTTACCAAGGCTTTCTGCCAAAGCTCGCTCAAATGCAGGATCAATCGACGAGGCCTGAGGCGAATATTTCTGCCAATTCATGCCAAAAGCACCACCACCAAAACCACCACCATGCATATCACAGGC
>CAZBDT010000123.1:0-7000 GCA_964490745.1 uncultured Algimonas sp. | reverse complement strand
GTTTGATACGGATTGGACGATGCCGTGAACGACCATTGCGGCGCTCACGCTCATCAGGCTGGCAATAATCCCCATAAAGACGAGGCCGCCGGCCATACCGAACACGCCGGATATGACCGCGCAGAGTCCTGCTGCAACAATGATTAAAAGACCTGTCTGCATTTAACACCTCGTTAACCCTCACATGGTTACCAAAAGGTTATGTGATGTCGCTCGGGATGAGCGATTCGTTGGGACTTATACGGGTGGCTGATATGCGTTTATTCAAAAAAGACGTGCCTCAATTTGGTGCGGATGATGTGAAAGCAACACAGGATGTGGTGCAAGCTATCACGGCAGCTTTGAAGACAGGTGCAGAACAACAGGATCTGGCGGCAAAGCGTCTGGCCTCTTTGACAAAGTCCATGAATAAAATGGACGCGAATGTCCGTCAGGCTGACAGATTGCGGGTCGAAGCGCAGAAACTAGACGCTGAAGTCACAAAGCTGCGCGGTGATCTGGACAAGAAAAAGGCTTGGGCACAGGAGCAAACGGCTAAGCTCGCGACTGTCCAAAAAGAGCGTGATAAGCTGCGCGCGGAATTGAAAGAGTCAAAATCAGAGATTTCCGCACGGACGGAGCGTGAAGCAGGTTTGCGCGAATCTGAGATAAAACTGCGTCGCGAAACGGATTCGCTGGGTAAGGAGCTTAATCAGCGTACAGATCGCCTTGAGGAAATCGTACTGACACAGTCGCGTGTTCAGGATGAGTTGGCGCAAGCCAATGGCCATATTTCTTCCCAAAAACATAAAATTCGTGAACTCCAAAATTCAGTTGAAGAACTGACTGTTCGCTTGGATGAGAAAACAAAGGCGGCTGACGCCTCTCTGGCTGCCCTCCGTGATTTACGTTTAGATCATCATGCGACCAAAGAGCAGCTTGTCTCAGCGTCCTCTCGTTTACAGTCTACTGAATATGAGCAATCCAGCCAAAAGACACTCTTTGAAGATACGTTGAAAAGACGTGCAGATGAAATTCTGGCGCTTAAAACACAGATTGAGCAGCTGACAACGCAGCTTCGGATTAAGGACACTATGGATAGTCATTATGATGAAGAGACTGCGGGTTTACGTCAGGCCTTAGAAACAGAGCGTGAGCGCAATAGTGTCAATGAGCAGCGTTTGCGTAATCTGGCTGAAACAGAAGCGCGTCAATCTCGTGCACTTGCACAGGCCAAATCAGAGTTTGATGCTCTGAACTCGAAATTTGTAGATGCAATGAAAGACTTAGATTCGTTCCGTCAATTAAATCGTGTTCAGTCACAAAAATTGGAAAACTATGCGCAGCTTAACAGTGCGCCTGCGCCTAAGCGTGATTATGTTCCCATGCGCAATGAAGATCCGGCTTTATTGAAAGTTGTTAAATAGGGCTCTTAGTTCTCAAACATAAGTCAAATAAAAACCCCGACTTTTCGATAAGGCCGGGGTTTTTTTGTAAATTTTATCTCAAGTCTTAGCCGACTTTTTAAGGTCGTTTATTATTAACAGGCCTCATCAGGTAGTTTTAGTCGCTGTCCTATATCGATAATATTACCCCTGCCTAGACCGTTCAAACGGGATATAGCCTTAACGCTTGTGCAGTGCTCTCGTGCAATATCCCAGACCGTGTCGCCGCTTTGCACAATATATGTAGGGCGTTGACTTTTTAAGCGTGTGCTACGTCGCGATGTTTCAACACGCTCTATTTTTGGTGCGGTCGCACGTATGATTTTTGGCTCTGTCGGCGCTAACGATTTTCGAAGGAAGTAATCGCGGCAATCAACTTCAACTTCTGATAGGACACGACTACCGGTTTCGCCATCTTCAACGACCATAACGCGGACGGCATCGTTATTATCATTATCATCAATGACTTTCTTTCGCATGTCGTCAGTTTCACAGATCATTGCGGCTTCAGTCGGATTAGCTTTCATCATGTGACTTGCGGCCAAGACAGTGGCTTTTTGCTTACGTTTTTCGATTTTTACGGTCGGAATATTTTCCGATACTGATGAACAGCCAATCAGCATGGCCGTTGTCAATATTAATGCGATCTTGTTTTTCATGATGGTCCCGTCCCTCATGTTTATTTGCTGAACAGATTGCCATGAACAGGGTTAGTAAATCTTTAAGCTCCGTACAGTTGTTGCCTTGACCATCGGGAGTACGGGACTAAAGCCCCCTTCATGCTGCGCGTTTTTAACAAATATCTGACCCGAGTTCACAAATGGGCGGGGTTGGTCCTCTCATTACAAATCTTATTCTGGTTTGGATCAGGCTTTTTTATGACTCTTTTCCCAATTGATCAGGTTCGAGGGCGTCATCTCGTTGAAAAACAGGTTTTTTCTCTCACAGATGCCGATATCGTGCCGATAGAGATTGCGATGACGGCCTATGACGGCGATCTAACGGGGGCTAGATTAGTCAATGTCGCCGGACGGCCCGTCTATATATTACTTGGTGAAAATGGCTCTCAAATGCTGGATGCGCGCAGCGGTTTGAAATGGGATGGTGTGGGGCAAGCCGACATCAGAAATGTGGCGCGCTACAGTTATAAAGGGGAAGGGGAACTATCGTCATTGTTAAAGCTAAGTGAGACACCGAAAGACTATGCAGGGCCGCTTCCTGTTTGGCAGGCGAAATTTGAGGATAAGGCAAAAACACGCATCTATATTGATCCAGATACAGCTGACGTTCGGAGTGTTAGAACCCGTCTCTGGCGCGTTTTCGACATCGCTTGGAGATTTCATATTATGGACGTGTCTGGCGAAGATAATTTTAATAGCTGGTGGCTGCGAATTGCCAGCGGTGCCGCGCTTTTGTTTGCGCTCAGCGGCGTTGGGCTACTTTGGTTTAGGATTGTCGCGCGCCCAAGACGCAGAAAAAAGCCCTTCTGATTTAAGGGAAGGGCTTATCATTCGCGGTTTTAAAGGTCCGTTAGATGGACTGACCCGTCCCTTCCCAATCTTTCAAGAATGCGGCCAAACCTTTATCTGTTAAGACATGATTGGATAGAGATTTGACGACCTTTGGCGGGGCTGTGATGACGTCTGCTCCGACCAATGCGCAGTCTTTGACGTGATTGACATTGCGGATTGAAGCGGCGAGAATTTCTGTCTCGAAACCGTAATTGTCATAAATTGTACGGATGTCTTCGATCAGTTCCAAGCCGTCCAAAGTGATGTCATCCAGACGACCTATGAAAGGCGATATATAAGTCGCGCCAACTTTCGCTGCAAGCAGAGCTTGATTTGGCGAAAAGCAGAGTGTGACATTTGTTGGGATGCCTTCTTTTGACAATGTGTTGCAGGCTTTCAATCCGTCCATCGTTAAAGGAAGTTTCACGCAAACATTATCAGCAATCTTGCGCAAAGTGCGGCCCTCGCTGATCATTGTTTCAGCGTCTGTGGCTACAACTTCGGCAGACACATGGCCCGGAGTCAGTTTGCAAATTTCGGCAATCACTTCTTTAAAGTCACGACCGGACTTTGCGATAATTGAAGGGTTTGTTGTTACACCGTCCACGAGGCCGATGTCAGCGAGTTCCGCAATAGCGTCGAGGTCCGCACTGTCGATGAAGAATTTCATGGGTCTGTCCTGATAAATCTTTGCAAAAGGGATGGGCCTAACCATCCTCAGCCTGCTATCACGGCTTTAACGTGAATCAAACTGCCCAAATACTATTCCCTGTGAATGTACCAACCGCGTTTGATTACGCTGTTCCCGAAGGGTTGAGTCTGTCTCGTGGAGATTTTGTTTTTGCGCCAATTGGCAAGCAAATGAAAATGGGAGTCGTCTGGTCATTGGGAGAGGCTGAGCCGGGGCGAGATTTAAAGCAAATCGTAGATCGCAAAGCCACGCGGCCTTTGTCGCCGGATATGTTGGATTTTGTAGATTGGACAGCCCGCTATAACGGCGCGTCGCCGGGAAATGTCCTGCGCATGGTGATACGGAATTACAAGGCACTGGATCCGTCAGCCATTGTCACGCTCTACAGTCCGACCGATGCCCAGCCAAAAAACCTCACGCCTTCACGTGCGGCGGTTCTTCGTGAAGGCGGGCCTTGGCCTGCACGGGCGAGTGAAGCTGCGACGAGGGCGGGTGTTTCTGCAGGCGTGGTGAAGGGCTTAGTCAAGGCAGGCGGTTTAAAGGTAGAAAGTGGTCCTGTTGATCCGCCTTTTGATCTGCCCGACCCGGAACATCCGGGTCGTGTGTTGACACCGGGGCAGGTGGAGGCATCGCTGGACCTGGTCGCACAGGTCAAAAGGAGGGACTTTAATGTATCTCTGTTAGACGGCGTGACCGGGTCGGGGAAAACAGAAGTCTATTTCGAAGCTGTCGCGCAGGCACTCAGACAAGGACAGCAATGTTTGATCCTCGTTCCTGAAATCGCTCTGACTCAAGCCGGACTGAGGCGTTTTAAAGACCGCTTTGGTGCGGAGCCTGCGAGTTGGCATTCGCAAATGGGGGAAGCTGCACGCAGACGGGTTTGGCGAGAGGTGGCTCAAGGACGGTGTAAACTCGTGGTGGGAGCGCGCTCGGCGCTTTATCTCCCATTTCCGGAACTTGGTCTCATCGTTGTCGATGAAGAACATGATACGTCTTATAAGCAAGAAGAGGGCGTCATATATAATGCGCGGGATATGGCGGTCGTCCGGGGGCATATTAGCGGTCATAGTGTCATCCTCGCCTCTGCCACGCCCAGCCTTGAGTCCTTGCATAATGCGCGCAGCGGTAAATTTGCGCATGTGATCTTGCCCGAGCGTCCGGGTGCAGCCGTTTTGCCGGAAATTGGCCTTGTCGATCTGAAAGAACATCCACCTGAAAAAGGCGCGTTCCTTTCACAACCGCTATTAGACGCTGTCTCAGATGTCACGAGTCGTGGTGAGCAAGCTTTGCTGTATTTGAACAGGCGCGGCTATGCGCCACTTATTATATGTCGAAATTGTGGAGAGAAGCTCAAATCTCCTGATACGGATAGTTGGCTGGTCCAGCACAAACGGACAGGCCGTGCCATGTGCCATCTCACGGGGTTTTCTATGCCCATGCCGAAGCTCTGTCCGGCGTGTAAAGCGGAAGATAGCTTAACGTCAGTCGGGCCGGGGGTCGAACGCATTGCGGAAGAGGCGCAGACGGCTTTTCCAAATGCGCGAGTCGAGATTCTGTCCTCTGATACGGCAGGTAACCCTGCTGAACTCGCCGAACGCATGCGCCGTATGGAGGCGGGTGAGATCGATATTCTCGTCGGAACGCAAATGGTCGTAAAAGGCCATAATTTTCCGCGTTTGACTTTTGTTGGCGTTGTGGACGGTGATCTAGGACTCGCTGGGGGTGATCCCCGTGCCGGAGAGCGAACCTATCAGACTTTGGTTCAAGTTGCAGGTCGGGCTGGAAGGGCGGACAGGCCGGGGCATGCCCTGATACAAACGCATCAGCCGGAGCATGAGGCCCTGGTCGCTCTGGCGGCGAAAGATCGGGAAATGTTTATCAATATTGAACTGTCCATGCGCGAAATGCTGGGCTTGCCGCCATATGGAAAACTGGCTGCGGTGATCTTTTGGGGGCCGGAAGCCGCGATGGTGGACGCGCTGGCGAAGAAGTTTTTGAATGCGGCGCCCCGTGCAGAAGGTGTCGAAATTCTCGGGCCATCAGAAGCTCCCATCGGACGTCTTAGAGGCTTATATCGTAGACGCTTGTTCATACAGTCCGAGGCAGGGGTGAACCTATCTAAATATATGAAGGCTTGGCGAGCAAAAGTTCGTCCCCCGTCAAAATATAAAATTCAAATTGATATTGACCCCCAGAGTTTCATGTAAGCGTTTCATGTAAGCGTTTCATGTAGGGGAAGGGGAAATTTTACCTCTAAACTTGATGTCCTATGCATAGCTTTGCGTCAGTTCGAACATTTGTGATGCAGAATTGACACAGTTGTGAGAAAAAAACTCTCTGATGCCGTCATGCATGTCGTTTCAAATTGATAGTATTAAATATCTGTCATAACCGCCTTAACAATTATGGTTGAGGATTCGCCTCTGCCATCCACGCCTGGGTGTGCCAGGACCATTAAGAGGGAATTTTTGCAAACATGAAAATGTCCACAAAAACCAGATTGCTATTATCGGCAGTCACAGCAGCTTCAATCGCTGCCACTACCGCCCCCGCCTTTGCGCAGGATTCAGCCGAAGAAGATGTCGTCGTGACAACGGGTACGCGTTTGAATGTCAACCCAAATCTTCAAGCAGCTCAACCTGTTCTGTCAATCGACGCTGGCGAAATCGCAGCGCGCGGTGTTGTTAACATCGAAGACCTGACAAACACACTTCCGCAAATTTCTGCTGCGCAAACAGCAGAGCAATCAAACGGCGCGTCCGGTACTGCACAACTTGATCTACGTGGTTTGGGGCCACAGCGTACCTTAACGCTAATCGATGGTCGTCGTTTGCCTTATGGTGACTCATCTTCTATCGCGGTCAATCTTGATCTCGTTCCAACAAACTTGGTTGAGCGTATTGACGTCCTGACAGGTGGTGCGTCTGCTGTTTATGGTTCTGATGCCGTTTCCGGTGTTGTGAACTTTATCCTTGTGGATGACTTCGAAGGTGTTGAATTCGACATCCAGTACGGTTTTGCTCAGAGCAGTAACGAGCGTGATCTTATCGAGGAAGTTTTGATTGCCAATGAGCAGCCTGTTCCCGGTAGTGTAACAGATGGCGAAGAAATCACGGGTTCTGTAACTTTCGGTGCAAACATTGAAGGTGGACGAGGTAACGTTGTTGGTTTTGCGTCTTATCAAAACCGTAACGAAATTATCGGTGCAGATCGCGTTGGTTCTGCCTGTACTTTGGGTTCAGGTTCGACAAACGGGTTTGGTTGTGTGGGGTCATCAAACTTCCGCCGCTTCAACAATATTGCTGATTTTGGTGCAACAGACTTCTTCCAGCAAGAAGATGGTACATTTACACCATTTGCAGGTGGTCCTGCTG
>CAZBDT010000122.1:0-7052 GCA_964490745.1 uncultured Algimonas sp. | reverse complement strand
GATCTGCTTTGGATTGCCTCCATCCACATCCATGACCCAAATATTGTCGCCACCCGCGCGGTCAGAAGTGAAGGCGATTTGTTTTCCATCCGGAGAAAAACGCGGCTGCATATCCCATGCGAGGCCTGAGGCGATATTGGTCGCCGTGCCACCCGTGGCTGGCATGGTGTAAATATCGCCAAGCATGTCGAATGCGATTGTTTTTCCATCAGGAGACACGTCAAGGCTCATCCATGTGCCTTCGGTAACATTGATGTCGATTTCTCGTTGCGCCATGGGCGGATTTTGGACATCCCATTTTACGTCTTCTTCCGTCTCTTCTTTTTCAACTTTGGCTTCACCATGGGCGAGAGCTGTAAAAGCGACACCGCCCGTTACGCCAATTGCGAGTGTCGAAAGTAAAAGTGATTTCAAAGTCATTCTGGGTCTCCGGATTTGGAAGATGTATGAACCAACGCATGAGGCAAATCATGCCTTTTCGCGTGAGAGGGGCGCGAAACGCCCGCAATCGCCCAACTCGGGCGATTGCAGTGTAGCGCCGAACTGCTATGCGGTTCGGTTTTTTGTAAATATAAAATTATAAATATTGTGTTGTCGCCGCCCTTGAAGCGGTACTCCTGAATTAGCCGAGTTTAGTTACATATGGATTACCGGGACGAGCCCGGTAATGACGGGAAAAATGAGCTCTCTAAAACCGTCCCGCAGCCCCCGGAAACACCACGGGCGTTTCACTGCCGTCTTTCGCAACCGCGCTCACACCAAAAAAGTAGTTGTCGATAACAAGGTTCTCAAAGATCCATTCATTGACCTTTCCAACGAAACGCGAGTGCGTCCATTCCGGTGCCGTCGTCAGACGCCAATGCACGCGATAGCCCGCAAGATTATCTGAATTTTCAGGCGTATCCCAAGACAGTTGCGCAGATGGTTCAACCGCGCCTGAGGCTTCAACATTGGCCGGGAAGGGCGGCGCGCCTGCCATGCCCGCGAGCGTGACGGCATTCAGAGCAGTCAGCTTTGCCGCATAATTGGCATCTACGCCCTCCATTGTGTCGCCATAGACCACGCCGTCTTCCGTGCGCAAATCCTGATGCTGGCGGTCATAGTGCTCATGCGTTTCCATGATACGCACGCCCGGAATGCCGGCTTGATTAAAGGGTCGGTGATGGCCTCCGCGTGCGAAGCGGTCCAGGCGGTAAACCATCATGATGTCCAGATTGGTCAGATATTGATCGCCTTGGGCTTTGACATAACGTGCGAGATTACGCGACGGGCTATCAACTTCTCCGCCTGTAAAGCGGCGGCGGCGCGCCTCTTCTTCGGTTTCATTGGCGCGCGTACCTTCCGAGAAAACACGGACGGTGGAGTTATTAATCACACCATCAATGCCTGCGATGTTGGAGATCATATCATTATTGAGGACACCCTTAATCTCCCACCCCTCATTTAGCGCATGGGCCGCGACGATCTCGCCGCCAAAAAGCCCTTGTTCTTCTCCGGATAGTCCAGCGTAGATGATGCTGCCTGCATATTTGCGCTTGGACAGAATGCGCGCAGCCTCAATCGTGCCCGCCATACCGGAGGCATTATCATTCGCCCCGGGACTGTCATCTGTGCCGTTTAGCGGGTCCGTCACACGGCTGTCTATATCACCGCTCATCATGACAAAGCGGTTCGGGTCAATTGTTCCGCGCTGAATAGCAAGGACTGAGACGACATCTGTTGGGTTTGGAATGCGGCGCTCCCCGCTAATCGTGTCAGAGACGTAGAAGACTTCCAGGCAACCGCCACATTCAGCTGAGATTTTTTCAAATTCTTCAAAAATCCAACGTCGGGCCGCGCCAATGCCGCGTGTTTCGCTTTGTGTCTCAGAAAGCGTATGGCGCGTGCCGAAATCGACGAGGGTTTGGATGTCGGCGCGGATACGGTCTGCTGAGGGTTCTGTGGCGATATCGTAGAGGTCTTGGACCTCAGAGGGTGGGCCATATGAACTATTCTGGGCCTGTGCCGAACATGCCGAAATCAAGAGGGCCGCAGCCAGAGTAACACGTTTCATAAGAACCCTTAAACTTATCTAAGCTGAGGCAAGTTTCAAAATTACCCCATAATCTTTTTGTATTTCCATATCCGGACCATGCCCGGCTTTGATCATAGCTTTGTGCAGAGCTTTTAATCGATAGCAAGGCACAAACATGTAAGCGTGATGTTCAACGTGATAATTGACCCAATAGGGCGCGAAAAGGATGCGTTCTATCACATTGGCGTGTGTCGTTCGGGCATGAGTGAGGGGATTGTCGTCCGTCGTTGTCATGCCATGTTCGGCAATATTTCGAAGCCGCAAACAAGCCCAGAACCACGTCCAGAGCGGTAACAACCAAAGCGTTAGATAAAGCCAAGGATGGTCGATCAGGATGAAGACGCTAAAGATCAGGGCGTTGGATATCCAAAAAGGCAATCTGGAATTGCTGTCAAACGCATCTGTTCCGGGGACGCGGTTTCCGCTTCGCTTCATTTGATATTTGGCTAATTGGACGCGTAGAAACGTAAGCCCTGTGATATCGCGCAGAAATTTGCGGAACAGGCTCTTTTTTGTTGTCGGGAATTTTGCTGAGAGTGGCAGGTCCGGGTCATTTTCCGATTGCGCATATCGATGATGTTTCAAATGGTAATGACGATAGGCAATCATGTCGCCGCCATAAGGCGCAGCGAGGAGATACTTCCCGACCCATTCATTTAAGGCTTTGTTCTCAAACAAAACACCATGCGCTGTATCATGGGCGAGAATTGAGAGACCGTGTTGGCGCGACCCAATGATTAGAAAAGCTGCCGCAAAAACCCATGCATTTGGAAACAGGATGTAGGCCGTCACCGATAAAGCAATCACACCCCATGCATGAAGGACTAGCCAAGCCCCCCATAGATCGGACCGCTGCGCCAATTGGCGAAGCTCTGCCTTCGGGATATATTCGATGTTAGAGGTCACACCCAATGGAATGGGCGAGGAGAGGTGGTTTTGTCAATGCCCCTAGGCCGCGACAGGATCTGCTCCAATCACGTCATATGGATTAATACCATTTTCACGCATTTTGGCGTGCACGGCGTGATAATGTGTGGGCAGAAGCGTAATTCCCAGTTTTTCGCGAACGACATCTAACGGGAGTGGCAGAAGTTCCATTATGTCCTCATAGACAATATCTTGCGCGGCCTTCCCAATCTTACGCGCTTCATGGATTGATTTCAAAACGGGCGCGCCCTTAGGAGCAGTTTTGCGGACTTCAAGTGCTGCGCCATAAGCGATGAACAAAATGCCCAACCCGCCATGTTGGGCGTAGCTGAATCCTAAGACAGAGGCTTCCCCCAGCGCATCCCGACCAAACCCTGTCAGCACATGCAGCATGTCATGCGTATCGCGAGAGCGGTCACCATAAATATTCATTTCAGGGTGGCCAAAGTCACGATTAATGTTGGAGCGATCATACTCATCAACCAACCCTTGTGCCGTCAGGCCTTCTGACGTCATAAAATCGAGATAAGCGCGCCCAAAACTGCCCTCAGGCAAAGTTCGCAGCCAATCGTGATTATCCAGAATTTTCGGCAGATAACGGTTTTCTTTCAGACGTTTCTGCCCTTTTTCTGAATTGGCAAATTTCACAAATCGCTTTTGAAAACTATTTCCGTTCAGCGCTTCAATGACATAGAAGACTTGAGTCGTATCTTCCTTATTCGCAATGAGCTTTCGGAAGTGTTTGAACGCCTTCAGAGGGCGTCGCCGACGTTTTTCGAATGACTTTATGGAATGTGGTGCCTTGGTCATGCAATTTTGTTAGCATAAAAGCCGTTTTCAAAGCTATAATGTGTCTGCATAGTACGCATTCAATCCTTTAAAGGTGGTGGTGAGCGATGTTTAAGCGATTTTTAGTTTTTACGGGTCTTTCACTTGGCCTCATTTCCTGCAGCGAAAGCACCGCGCCCGTAGCGCCTGAAAATCCGGTTGTCCTTGTTAAAGGAAATATCCTCACCCAGAACCCGGCCCAGCCTATTGCCAAAGCTATGGTGATTAAAGACGGACGCATTATGAAAATTGGAAATAATCTGGCGTTTGATGAACTAGCCACAGCGCGCATAATCGATCTTTCCGGCCAAACCATTCTTCCGGGTTTTATTGATAGTCACGTCCATGTGCGCGAGCTGGGGATGGACAGGATCAAGGCCAATCTCGTCGGTGTGGAAACCGTTGGGGAGATCGTCAGGCGACTCAAACTCCGTTTTCCAAACCCCGCGCCGGGTGAGTGGTTGATTGGGCAAGGCTGGGACGAAGGCGAATTTGCTTCACGTGGCTATCCGGACCGTGCGGCATTAGATGAATCCTTCCCGAACAACCCTGTCGCCCTTGAAAGTCTTCACGGCTTTGGCGGGTTTTATAATGGAAAAGCGTTAGAGGTCTCAGGCATCACTGCAAATACGCCCGACCCGGAAGTTGGAGATATTTTGCGCCGGGAAGACGGATCGCCAACGGGGGTTATGCTGACCCTCGCACAGGATCTCGTTGATCAATATATCCCGAAGCCGAGTCAGGCTAAATTGGAAGAGGCTATCCTGGCGGGCCTGACGGAGATGGCGCAGGCGGGCGTGACGTCCATCCACGAGGCGGGCATGACGCCGGAGGATGTCAAAGCATTCCAAGCCTTGGCTGCAAGAGATGAACTGCCTATTCGCGTTAATGGGCTCTTAGATGGAAATAACACCGACCTCATGGAGGATTGGTTCACAACGGGTATCGCGGATGATCCGGATGATTGGCTCGATATTCGGGGTATCAAGGTCTTCTATGACGGCTCCCTCGGGTCACGCACTGCGCTATTGGCCGCGCCTTATGCCGATCAACCTAATGCGGCGCGACCGACGGAGCGTATCTCTCCCGAAAATTTGCAAATACTCGCCAACCAAGCGGCCGAGACAGGCTATCAAATGGCCGTCCATGCCATTGGGGATGAAGGCAATAATCGCACATTGGAGATTTACGAGACCGCTTTATACGGACGCACAGACGCACGTTGGCGGATTGAGCATGCGCAGGTCGTTTTGCCGGACTATTATGCGCGTGCGGCCAAACTGGGCGTGCTATCCTCAGTTCAATCTTCCCATGCCGTAGGTGACAGCGCATGGGCCGAAGCCCGCATTGGACCGGAACGGATTAAACACGCCTATGCGTGGCAGCGTATTCTCGGCGCAGGTGCAGGCGCAGGCCTCATGCTCAATTCTGACTTACCGGGTGAGCCTTGGACGCCGATGGAGACGCTCTATTTTGCCGTCACGCGGCAAAAATTGGACGGTACACCCGAAGGTGGCTGGTATGCGGATCAGGCGCTCAGCGTCGACGAGGCGCTGAAAGCCATGACCGTTACCAATGCTTATGGCGCGTTCCAAGAGGATGATATCGGCTCACTCGCCATTGGAAAACGCGCCGATTTTGTTGTCTTGGACCAAGACCCGATGCGAGTTCCACCTTCCGCGCTCAAAGACATCAACGTCACTATGACATGGGTGGATGGAAAACTCGTCGCCAACAACGACTAGGCCTTATAACTTGGACGCTCTTTCATGCGGGCGTGCCAGGCGAGCAGCGCGGTTTGGTCCTCTTTCGGTGTGACCTTCACCCAACGGCCAAAATCAACAACGACGGTTGCCGTTATATCTGCAACTGAATAATTGCCGCCCGCGACATATTCATTTGCGCTAAGTTGTCTGTTCAACGTCTTGAAAAACCATCCGAGTTTCATCACACCGCGCTCGGCGAGTTCAGGAATTTGCGGAATATTCTTCGGCCCCGGCAGCGCACGGTCTTTCATCGCGGGACTGCTATTACGCAGCGCCTCTGCCGCAGACATCAGGCCGCCCATCTCGCATCGCCAATTCCATGTTGCGATTTCGGCCTTTTCCATCGGTGTTGTGCCCAAGAGGGGTGGCTCGGGATAGAGCGCCTCTAAATAGGCCGCGATCCCGGCATTTTCCGTCAAGACATCTCCGGCCTCTGTGACCATGGCGGGCACGGTGCAGCCCGGATTGATTTTACGAAAAGCCTCGCCCATTTGCTCGCCTTTCGTCAAATCGACTTGAATATTCTCATACTCTATGCCTTTCTCTGCCAGAAACATGCGCGTGCGACGGGGGCTGGGGGCCGTTGTGCAATCATAGAGTTTTATCATCATTAATCCCTTATTCTGTTGGGACCACATTATGTTCGAAACTACAGCAATCAAGTCTGTTTTAAAACCACGCGCGAAAGATATTGGCGAATTCGAAGTCCGTCGGGCGCTTCCCTATATCCAACAACGCTCTATCGGGCCTTGGGTGTTTTTCGATCATTTCGGTCCCGTCCAGTTCGGCCCGGGTGAGGGCATGAATGTCCGCCCGCATCCGCATATTAATCTCGCGACCGTCACCTATCTTTTTGAAGGGGAGATTTACCACCGCGATAGTTTGGGTAATTCACTCGCCATTGAACCCGGCGGTATTAATTTGATGGTGGCGGGAAAGGGCATCACTCATTCAGAGCGTACGCGTGATGAGCTTCGTGCAACTGGGTACAAAATGCACGGCTTACAACTCTGGCACGCGCTGCCCGAAGACTTTGAGGAAATAGACCCGGCCTTTTATCATCATCCGGCCTCTGATATCCCGCAAGTGGATGTGGATGGCATAAAAGTGCGGGTCATGATGGGCAGTGCCTATGACGTGACATCTCCGGTGAAGATTTTCTCGGAGAACATATATTTCGAAGCGGATTTAAAAGCCGGGCAGAGCCTAGAGCTGCCACAGGCTGAGGAGCGCGGCATCTATGTCGTCAAAGGCGAGTTGGATATTCACGGCGAAACTGCCCCGATCTTCGCCATGTCCGTCCTGAATGAGGGAGCCACCAAAGTGACGGCTAAAGAAGACACGCAATTCGCGTTTATAGGCGGTGCACATTTGGGACGGCGGCACATTGATTGGAACTTCGTCTCAAGTCGGAAAGAGCGGATTGAACAAGCCAAAGAAGACTGGCGTGAGGGGCG
>CAZBDT010000121.1:4731-7229 GCA_964490745.1 uncultured Algimonas sp. | reverse complement strand
CCGCTTGTGTTACGCAAACCCCCGTAAAACCTAGGTTTTGATATGACACTTATCCACAGGATACCCCGAAATGACCCATAAATCGAAGCGTTTCACCCGCTTTTCAGCTTTTTTTCTTCTGTCGACGACAATTTTATTTTCTGGATGTAGCGCTGAGAACGGAAAAAAATCGAATTTTTCTGATTCACACACTGTGAATCACGCGCAAAAAAAATCGGATTTAGCAGAGAAAAATGCAGGTGAATCGCCAAAAAACATAATTGTCTTTATCGGGGACGGCATGGGCATCTCCACAATCACCGCCGGACGCATTTTTGTTGGGCAAGAAAAAGGGCTGAGTGGTGAAGAATATGAGCTGTCCTTTGATAAATTTCCGCAGCTCGCTCTAATCAAGACCTATAATACAAATGCACAAGTCCCGGATTCGGCCGGTACGGCGACGGCTATTCTTTCTGGATATAAGACAAATATCGGTGCGGTGAACGTTCGCCCCGACAAGAGCCTGGATAAAATGTTCTTGGAAGGGTGCGGCGGTGACGCAAAACCCACCCTGACGCAGAAAGCCAAATCGCAAAATAAAGTCGTCGGCGTGATTTCAACAGCGCGGCTGACCCATGCCACCCCGGCGGCCATGTATGCGCATACCGTTAGCCGCAATATTGAGGCCCAAAGAGATTTAACGCCGCCCTTCGATTATGAGGGCTGTAAATCCATTTCCCAACAGCTGATCGAGAGCAAAGTAGACATAGCTTTAGGTGGCGGACGGGGCGAATTTACCGATGAACAACTCAGTGGCTGGCCCGGACATTTCGCGGCAGATGCGTCCGCCATGGTATCCGCCCCTGACGATGAGCGTCTTTTGGGCCTCTTTAACAGGAGCCATATGTCATATGAGGCAGATCGCGCCAGAACGGAAGAGCCGTCTTTGGCCGAGATGACGGAGTTTACGATAGACCGGCTGTCTAAAAACGAAAACGGTTACGTTATGATGATCGAAGCCGGGCGCATTGATCACGCCCATCACGGCACCAATGCCTATCGCGCGTTAAAAGACTTGCAGGCCTTGGACGACGCTGTCGCCCTGGCCGTGGAAAAGACGGGGGATGATACGTTGATCTTGGTCACTGCGGATCACAGCCATGTTTTCACCATGGCCGGATATCCCGTCCGGGGAAATCCGATTTTGGGTCTCACCCGAGGTATCGACCGGGATACGGGCGGACCGGCGGCGGATTATACGCTGGATGAGGATGGCAGACCTTACACAACACTCGGCTATCAAAATGGACCAAATGTGCGAAGGGCCGATTCAGATGTGTTAACGGATAACATGGTTCAGGCACGAGACTACAGACAGCAAGCCGCTATAAGACTGGGCAGTGAGACCCATGCCGGAGAAGACGTGGCACTATATGCGACCGGGCCCGGTTCCGCGCGTTTTAATGGCGTCTTGGAACAAGATGAAATCGGTCAAATATTAGACGACCTTCTCGCCAAATAACCAGATAAAGCCGTACATTATATATGCAGGTAAAAACCTACCCCGATTTACGCGGGCCGCAGCGACGAAAATTGCTGCGAATCCCGCTTTTTCCCTTCGAAACACGCGGGTTGCGGCGTGCTTTTGCACAAGCTAAGCCGCGCATCCCTGACACACCACCGGTTATCGTTGTTCCCGGGCTATGGGCGTCTGATCGAACTATGTCGGTGTTGCGGCGATATCTAACCAAATGCGGATATGACGCACAAGGCTGGGGATTGGGACGAAATCTGGCGGGACGCGGCTGGGCAGGTGAAATTTCGGACCTCTCTGACGGTTGGGCGAAGGGCGAGCGGGACCGCTCCCATCGCGGAGAAGCCAATGTCCCGGCGCTTTGCGATCAATTTGCGGCCGTCGTCAAACAGCGGAGTGAAAGACTGGGCCGCCCCATTGCCCTTGTCGGATGGAGCCTCGGCGGATTTCTGGCGCGTGAAGCCGCGCGCGACTATCCCGATCATGTCAGCTTTGCCATCACCTTGGGTAGTCCGATTATTGGCGGGCCGAAATATAGCTTCGTCAACAATCGGTATCGACGGCGAGGGCTTGATGTCGATTGGATCGCGGAACAAACCATCATAAGACAGGATACACCCATTCGATGTCCCGTAATTTCCATATATTCAAAACAAGATGCGATTGTACATTGGAGCGCGTCAATTGACCGTTGGACGCCCCACGCCAAACATCATGAAGTCAGCTGCACGCATACAGCTTTTGGCTTTCACGCCCCAACATTTGAGATCATCAAAAGCGAGTTAGACGCTCACTATATCAATGGCTAAATTCTGCCATAGGAAAAAACTATAAGTCATATAGTTACTTTATAACTTAAATTGTAGAAACTTATGCAACCCAGCTGATAGCGGCGCGTATTTTCGGCATGAGAACACAGATGTTCTCGCAGTTTTATGTTCGAAAGGAACGCGTAATGAGTAAGTTTAACAAAATTGCACTGACA
>CAZBDT010000121.1:0-4721 GCA_964490745.1 uncultured Algimonas sp. | reverse complement strand
CTGCTTATGCCGTAGATCAGTCAGATAATAAGATTTCAAAAGCCGACGTTGTCGCCGCCCAAATGGAATGGGGTAACGGAATTGTCGCGATCTCCAGCGTTCACGCGGCAGACGGCAACTATAAGTCCCGTGCAGCACAGCACATCAACGAGCTTTACGCCTATGGCATGACAGATGTGATGTTTAAGCCAACACTCGCGGCAGATGATCAATTCCGCGAAACGTTTGACGAAGCGCTCTCTTACTTTATCGGTACACCGGGAACGGAAGATGGCGGCTTTGCGATCAAAGGCTGGACGAATGTGCGCTGGGAAAGCAACGCGATTTACACAGATGCAGACTCTGCAACGGCCATGGGTAACTACTATTTCACAGGCCCGGACGGAACTGAAACAAAAGTCGAATATACATTTGGCTATGTCTTGGATGACGCGGGTGATTTGAAGATCAACCTGCATCATTCCTCGCTGCCTTACTCAGGATAGGCTTTTAGCCGAAAATATCGGTATAAGCCCGATATAACTTGCTAAATTTCGAAGATAACCTCCTTGGTAACATCCATGGAGGTTATTAAATAACATTATTTGATAGCTTCAAGCTATGGAATATATAGGATTCTTGTCTAGTCAGTTGACGGAGCCTTTTCATCCAAAGTGCGTTTGACTCTCAGTTGCTCGCGAAGAGCAATGTCAAACGTTATAGGACAAAAGGGATCCAAAGCATGACAAATTTATCAAAAATGACCCTCATTATGGGTATCTCAACACTCGGCCTCGCGGCTTGTACGAGCACGGATATGGCAGAGAAAGACATGTCAGATAAGGTCGAAATGGCTGCCGCATCTGGCGATCTTTGCACGGCAATGGGTCCGCAAACGCCACGCGACATCACATCCAAAGCCGGATTGAACACAACAATGTTCCCCATGGCTCCGCCCAGCACAGAGATGAATTTGTGTAACATCCACACACATACCAATGCCGAACATAAAGGTCCGGGCTTTAGCATTGTCGCAGGCGCAACGGATGATGGCGGGTATCAGTGTAATGAAACGCCAAATCTGACAGCCGCAGAGCTAGCACCTTACACCGGGCCACGCTCTTATGAAGGCGCAGAGCCGGGCGACACGATTGAGGTCCACTGGGTCCACACAACATGTGACACACTTCCGGGCGAAGGTTTGGGCAATTGTGTTTCATGTGACGACCCGACATTGCGCGTTGAAACACAAGTTCTGCTCGTCACCAATGATGGTCGCGGTGCGGATATGATGGACTTTGCCTATCTCGGCAATTCAAAGAATGGTTTGGCGCAACCCCTCGCAATTCCAACGGGAACGGGCGAGCCGGTCGTCTTCCGCGGTTCCACAACAGGCCCGAGCTATGACCAGTCTGTCTGCTCTCCGGCACAGGTCACTTGGTCCGTACGTCCACAATGCGCTAAAGTCGATGTGCGCTCTGTCCATAATTGGGCAAAATCCGACTCTGCCTTTAACGAGACGAAGAGCCACGGCGTTCGTCAACTCGTGACAGCGCCTGAGCTTCTGTCAGAAATTAAGTAACCTCGTTCCCTTCTTAAGATTGACGACAGAAGCCATCCCCCTCTAACGTGAAGTTGGAGGGGGATTTTTTATGTTCTGGAAACGTAAAGCCAAAGCAGAGTTGAAAACTGCGAAGGCAGAGTCCCCTCACGCGGCTCTCATGAAAAAATTCGTAGCGCTATATGTCCCAAGCGGACGTGGTAATTATTATCGATTTTCAGACTATAAAGGCTCTGAGGCGGAAGCCGGATATGTAGAGCTGGACCCAAAAGACCGCCCTAATTTCCTTATCTATTACATCCAGAACCCGCCACTGGGCCCTCATAAAGACTTTCACAATAGCTGGAACGTCAGGGAAACCTTCGGCAAACTACTCCGCAGAAAAGCCGACTTCACGCCGTCGCAAATTATTGCCCTTTTCCACCATATAAAGAGTCAAAAGAAAATAAACGCTCATAGCTGGCCGCTCGGGCTTGTTGTCAATCAACTTGAAAAGACTCTTAAAAAGATAGAACCCACAGAGACTGAACGCTCTGCCTTGAATGAAATTGCGGGATGGAAGCTCTGGACCGTTAGGAGCTATGGTGCTGACCTTCAAAAAGCACAAGTCAAGCTCGCTAATCTTCTCGGCGAAGAGGGCGATATTCCGAAATTCCATCTCGGAAATGCGCAACTCGCTTATAAAATAAAGATCACTCTCAAAGATCAAACCGAGGCCAAACAAGACCAATGGAACCGTTTATTCAACACGGCTGCCTCTGCCAATGGGTCTAAGCCCACAAAAAAACTCCAAACCGCCTTAAAGTCTGAGATTGAGAGCCTCGGCAAGAATGAATTTCGAGCGACCTTCCAAGATTGGGCGAATTGGGCCGCGAAAACGCCCAACGCCTTTCATGATAGAAAAGGCAGAGACAGCCATTATTACAGCCTCGGTCAGTTAAATGGCACGATACAGGTAATGCTTAAAGGTCTCGTTTGGGGTATGGCGCAATTTCATGATGAAAAGAGCCTGGCCGCCATTGCCGCACTGGCAGAGAAAAGTTTTGAGCGCATTAAGGGGATAGGCCCCGCTGCACCCGCGCTGGGCAATGCCTGTATTTACACGCTTTCCGCCTCAAAAGGCCTGTCCGGAGTGGCCCATCTCTCGCGGCTCAAACTCCGCGTGAAACAGAATAATACGCAGCGGCTCATCCAGAAAAAGATTGATGAAAATGCACAGCGGCTCGGTTTGAAATCGGCTGAAATCGAAGAAATGGCCGCGCCCGATTTCGGATTAAAATTGGGACTTCGCGATTATGCGTTTAAAGATTACACGCTCCGTCTGGACGCACGCAAAGTCGGTGAAGCCAAGCTGGGCTGGATCAAGCCCGATGGGTCGCCTCAGAAATCTGTCCCGAGTTTTGTCAAAGACAGCGATACCCTGAAAACTCAACTGACCGCTGTGCGGACCACAGCGAAGAATATAAAAAAGGCCTCAACCGCGCAACGCGACCGAATAGATCGCCTTTATACGGAAGATATGAGCTGGAGCGAGGCGGCCCACAGAGAGGCTTATCTGGATCACGGCCTGGTGGGTCCAATGGCCCGAAATCTGATTTGGCGATTGGAGATAAAAGGCCAGACACAGGCAGCCTTGTTTCAGGACGAACACTGGCAAAATGTTGAGGGCCAGCCCGTAAAAGGGAAGATCGAGACCATCCGCCTCTGGCATCCGATCATGGATAGCTCTGACACGATCATGGCGTGGCGAGACAGGCTTGAAACCTTGCAAATTGTCCAACCGATGAAACAGGCCCATCGCGAAGTTTATATTCTGACCGATGCGGAAATCACGACGCGGATTTATTCAAACCGCATGGCCGCCCATATTGTGCGGCAGCATCAGATGAATGTTTTAATGGCGACCCGGGGATGGCGCTATTCGCTGCTCGGCGCTTATGATGATGGCCGCGACGGTGAGATCGCGATGAAGCCCCTGCCCGCCTATAATCTGACCGCACAATTTTGGATCGACATCCTGAATGATGAGGATGAGAATTGGAATGATGCCGGGATATATACTTATGTCGCGACTGACCAAGTTCGGTTCACATCACCGACCTCTGAGGGCGTACCGCTCGTCGATATTCCCGCGATTATCTTATCAGAAATCTTGCGCGATGCGGACCTCTTTGTCGGGGTTGGCAGTATCGGGAATGATCCAACATGGACAGATCGCGACGGCGAGCCACGCCATATGCGCTATTGGCAATCCTTTGCCTTTGGCGACCTCAATGAAGCCGCCAAAACCCGACAAACCATATTGGAACGTTTGCTGCCGCGTTTAAAAATTCGAGACATCGCAGAAATAGAAGGCAAGTTTCTGCGCGTTCAAGGCAAGAGACATATTTATAAAATTCATATCGGCAGCGGGAATATCCAGATCGCCACACGGGGAGATCGTTATCTCTGCATCGTACCCGGTCGAGGTAAGGCCCGTGAATTAGATAATTTATATCTGCCTTTCGAGGGCGACCGCGTTTTATCCATCATCATCTCGAAAGCCTTTATGTTAGCGGATGAGGATAAGATTACAGATAGCACGATTTTGAGCCAATTACGATAGGAGCGCCAAATGGGCATTCAGAACATTATGATCCGCGATGAATCTATGGGCGGAAAAACGCTCCATGAATTTTCACTCTCTTTCCCAAAGGCCGAGGTCACCGTATCGGATATTATTCGCGAACGCGTTAGATATGAAGTCGAAGCTTATAATCGCAAAGCCCATGATAAATTTTTCGGTCTCGTCCGCCCCACAGGCGCAGAGCAAGCCTTGAACGGATATACCCTTAAAAAACCCCGTAAAATTGATCCCGACAAACAGATCGAAACTGCATTGAAAGCGTTCTCGACCAATGGCTTCATCATTCTAATTGATGATCAGCAGGTCGAACAATTGGATCAGAAAGTTAGCCTAAGCCCGGATATGAATATCAGTTTTTTGAAATTAACCCCGCTGGTTGGCGGTTGAGCAAAGATATATCCCGAGTTTTAACGCCCTGGCCCAGAATAAATTCCTCATTATTCCAACCGCTTATAATTTTCTCAAAGAGATGCGTCCTCACTTTGGGGTTTTGGGATCATATTTTTTCTTGTCTTCTTTCAAAGGGCGGTCATGTGCACGTTGGCTTGGCTGGAA
>CAZBDT010000120.1:0-7276 GCA_964490745.1 uncultured Algimonas sp. | reverse complement strand
GGGCGACTACGCGGTTAAACCTTGTTCCCCGCCGGATCGTCAAATTCACTTATGGGCTCAGATTTGTCGCGGTGGATGTTTTTTCCGCCCACTTTTTCTTGGGTTTTGTAAACAGGTTGGACCCGGCTCTTACCGATCCCGACGCCTTTGGCTCCAGCTTTTGCGGCTTCCGCGATTTTAGGATCAGCCTTGGAAGCTTCTTTCGCGGTACGTCTCGCCTGCGCTTTTAAAATCTGTTCTGTGGTCATGAGAGTCCTTTTCTTTCACCTATATAAGTCGCAACACGGAAGAGCGTTCCGACTTTATAATTAGGGAGAGTGAGGACAGAGCGGACAGATACTGTTTGATTTAGTCCGTGTAGTATTTTTCGACCAACAGATCGGCGGATTTTTGCATTCTCTCTAAGCGCTCCGCGAAGCCGGGATGAGATTTGAGCTCTCTCAAATATGGCTCTTTAAATGTGCCAAGAAATAGAAAGCCGCGTTCCATTGCAGCATCCATAACCTCTATGGCTTTATCGGGATGACCTTCTAAGAGATGGAGTCCCATCAAAGAGGTAAATTCTTCCTGTATCCTGAAATCTGTGAGGTCCTTATCCTTATAATGCTCGGTTAATACAGGTAAAATTCCATTATAATTAACAGACCCAATCTCTTCATAATTGGCAGGATCAAGATGTTTAAAATTATGTGCCTTCCGTATTACTTCACGTAAATTGCACAATCTGGATATAGGCTCACCCATCGGATCTAGTCGGTTAAATTTGTATTTTTTCAGATAATAATCGGGAACATAATCATCATCCACCATCATACGCGAATTGTAGCCGGTAGATTTATGTTCCAACTCGCTCGCCTCTTTAATGGTGGCCTCTTTGTCTCCCATTCTGGCGTAGACTGCGGCTTTATATGATGAATGGCGAACATGCGGTAAGGCGAGTTCAGGGTGACCTAAGTCAAAAAATAAAGCGGATAACGATATAACTTCGTTAGTCGTTACATAGCCTTGTTGGAGGAGTTGTCGGGTCTTGACGAGAGCCGTCCCATAATCCCCAATGCTCCGCCTATATTTTATCTCTGCGACTAATATATCCCGATGATCAGGGTGCCATTGGCTAGCCTTATTAAGCACGGCGCGCGCTTTATCGAGTTCTTCATTACAAAAAAGAGCGGAACTATATTTCGACAGTACGGTCGGATTTGTCGGCATGAGACGTAACGTCCTTTCCAAGGCCTCGATGGTTTCAGCTTTGGATCGATATCCGTTAGAATATCGCGAGAGGATCAAATGTGCTTCGAAATTATCAGGATCAGTTTTTAGAATATATTCGGCGACGCTGACCTTATTTCTTGGGTCATAAGCCCTTAAAGACCGGGTAAAGTTTCCCGCGTTATACTCTCTCATAATGGCATTAAAGATAAGCGTTTCTGGCGCCTCAGGCCCGATTTCGTTCATTTTTCGGCCGACTTCCGCTTGCTCTTTAAACAAAGCATTCTCATCCTCTCGATGATATAAGACCTGCGTAGATAAAAATTTTAAAAACGTCGCATAGGCTGGGATGAAATCCGGCTCCTCTGCCATAACCTCGCGCAGCAACTCTAATGATGTTTTCAAACTTTCATAATCTCGGCGCGCGCCAATCCGTTTCGCCTCTTCATATTTTTTATAGAAATCATAATTTTGCCAATATGGCGGAAGGCGATCGACGGACAAGCTCAGTTTATTGGCGGTCAATAAAGTGATTTTTCTGGCTATAAGAGCAGGAAGATCGTCTAGGCTATCCTTGTCTGCGACATCGAGATCAAAGGGTTGATTGAGTAAAACTGCTCCGTTCTCGAGATCAACCAATGAAACACTTAATTTAAACGCTTTCTTATATGGCAGCATTTTTGAGGCTATGACGTAATCGAGGTCAAAGGCTTTTTTCAAAATATCGTAGTCTTGAAGACTCGCTTCAAACGCAGCCCCTGACGATAACCCGACAACTGTTATACCGTCTATTGCGGTTATTGTGGTATTGAACTCGCTCCTCAAAATTTCTGGTAAATAATCATAATCATATTTATAACCGATGGCTTCAAAGGGCAGGACCGCAACTCTTGGCAAAGCATTGGGATCATCAGATGTGGCCAAATTATAAACCGCCGTGTCATTATTGCCTTCACTGACGATAGGGATTTGCGTTATGCCTGAATGTGTTGATTCAGAGAGGATAAAAAATCCGGATACGGCAATAACTGCCGCCGCAGCCACTTTCAAAACTATTGATTTTTGGAAAAAGAAAGGGCTTTTGCGAGAGAGCGGCGACGAAGAGTTTAATACTATAGAGGAGCTTAGCAGCTCAGATGGGCTGGCAATCTCATCAGCGGGACTGAGTTTGCCAATAAATTTATACCCACGATTAGGATATGTTTTTATGTATCGCTGGTCTTTCCCGTTATCCCCTATGGCGGCGCGCGCGGATTTTATGCGATTATCAATGACATTATTCGAGACAAGACGCCCATCCCAGACAGCGTCAATAATCTCATGACGAGAGACAATTTCCCCATGACGGGTGACCAGAACTTCTAATATACCATAGATTTGGGGTTCGAGCTCTAAAGGCTCATCCTGATGATAAAGTCTACCCTTTTGCGTATCAAGTCTATACGCTCCAAAGGACAATTCGCCCATATCGTCTCCCCGCATTCTTTATTCTTATGAGCTTGATTATGGAATTAGGCAATAAAACTCACTCCTTATAAATCCAAACTTATCATTAAATCGAAAGTCTGTCCAATTTCTGTTGATTTTCTGATTTCACATGATTGAGACAATGGCGTAAGAAGCTTTATGGAGCGCGACGCGAACCCTTTGGACACAGTGTGAAAGTTCTAATCATTGGCGGCTACGGAACATTTGGTTTCCGAATTGCGCAAGGCCTATCCGATGAAGAGAGCCTCACACTTTACATCGCGGGTCGAAATTTGAGCAAAGCGCAAGTGGCATGTTCCAGCCTATCAGGACAGGCCACTTTTCTACCCTTAAAACTTGATCGCAATCACCTCTCGCTCGACTTTAAACCTGATTTGATCATCGATGCGTCAGGACCTTTCCAAAGCTATAACGGCTCGCCTGTTCTAGACTATTGTTTGGCACATGGAATAGATTACGCGGATTTATCCGATGACGGTCAGTTTGTGCAGGATGTGAGGCAACAAGAAGAGACCGCAAGGGAGGCCAACATATTCGCCGTCTCCGGGCTTTCGACATGTCCGGTCCTGAGCGCGATAGGCTTAGGTGAAATTGAGGCAGAGATTGGCCCGGTCACCCATGCGATGATCGGGATTGCCCCCTCACCCAAGGCTGATTTGGGTCGCAATGTGATTGGCGCGGTTATGAGCTATGCCGGACAAAAATCAGTCCCGATCAGACGTGATGGGAAGACCGAGACCGTCGCGGGACTAACAGAAATTCGTGAGGCCACAATATGCGTCCCCGGCGATATGCCTTTGCCGCGCCTGCCCTTTGCTGTTGCCGATGCACCGGATGCGATCGTCCTGCCTTACGGCTTTTGCAATCTTACAGATGTTTGGACGGGTGCGGGCACGCGGCCTGTTTGGTTGCACCGCATATTGATCATGTTGGCGCGTGGAATTTCGCTCGGGGTCCTGCCAAAGCTGAACCGCCTGACGAACCTTTTCCACCGTGCGCGCGGTCTGTTCCGCTTTGGCCTCCATCGTGGCGGCATGATTGTTTCTGGTGCAAATTCAATGGGAGCCGCGAGTTGGCACTTAGTCGCCGAAGGCAATCATGGTCCTTTTGTCCCGACCCTACCCGCGGTCGCATTCGTCAAAAAATATCTGAACACTACGGCTCCGGAAATCGGCGCCTATAGCGGCGATGAAGTGGTAGACTTACAAGACCTAAAGCCTGAATTCGCAAAGTTAAATATCAGCTATGGCCTGCAATATGACAGTCATGACCTACCCGTTTATGAGGCCATTATGGGTGAGGCTTATCAACGCCTCTCCCCCGCTATTCAGGACCTGCACCGTATTGGAAAGGGCCGTCACTTTAGGGGGTCATGCAATGTCACGCGCGGGCGAAACCCGCTGTCTCATATTGTGGCCATGATTATGAGATTCCCGAAAAGCGGCACGCATATTCTCGTATCCGTGACAATAAAACCCGATGAAACAGGAGAGCTCTGGACGCGCAATTTTGGAGGACAAAGCTTTTCCAGTCATCATCATAAAGGGACCGGGCGTTGGTCTCGCTACGTCACGGAAACATTCGGCCCCATCGCAATCCATATGGCCATTTTAGAAGAGGTCGGAAATCTCCGGATTGAGACAGTAGGCTGGTCTATATTTGGGCTGCCTTTGCCGCGGGCTTTAAAACCTGGCGGCGATGTTTATGAAACCCAAGACGCAGATGGACGTTATCAGTTTCACGTCGACCTGACCGCGCCGCTTTTCGGGCGACTATGTAAATATGAAGGCTGGCTGGTTGACGTAGAAGGCGACGACTAAATCGGGATCAGACCAAATCCTTTAGGCTTCTTCTTCACATAGCTCGTATAACCAACATTTGCGCCCAAGCGTACGCCTGCGCCCGCGCGCACGGGTGCTAATGTGACTCCATTGGCGCGTTGATAATGGACAGCCATACCCGCGACGAGGAAAGCTGACCCGTCCACACCCGGATAACGACGGAAAAGATCATCTATTTCATCCAGATCATATACCAATGTGAAAACGCGACTAATCTCAGCACCAGCATCAAGGCCAACAGTTGGCCCTTTCCAATAGACTTTCCGAGACGTTCCGTCCTTCATCCAAAGCGTACCTTCACCATATTTCGCACCAAAAATGAGCGCACCGCCACCTTCTTCGCCGGTGATATATCCGACAGGACGCCCCTGCCCCTTGAATAAACGAGCAATGGTCGACGCGGCACTTTCTGCGGTCACACCCATATGATCGGATATCGCTGTTACGAGTTCTGATTCATTATAACCCGCTTTTTGCGTCGTTTTAGGCGCTGACTGCCCTTGCGGATATCCATTTGGATTATTGGTTGCAGGCGCGGTCGAACAGCCCGAAACAGCAAAACCCGCCACGCACAGCGCGGTGACGGCGAGAATAGATCGGTTGAATTTAAGGAGATAACGAGCAGGATTTTTCATACAATAGCTCTCCTCAATTAAGGTTAATCCAGCGTTAATTCTATCTCTCTCCCGCCTTACCTTTTCGCAAGATTACGGCCACAATACCCGCCACACCAAAGCCCAAAGAGAGGAGCACGGAGGGTATAAAAAAGACGAATTTCATCAATGTGAAAACACCAGCAAAACTGCCCAATATCTCCGAGGAGGTTAGCATAACCAGCGCAAGAAAACTGTCCTCTAAAAAATCAAACAACAAAAAGCCGATGGGAGTAAGTAGGAGCCAACGCCATCGTGATGTCATCCACCCTAGAGCTGTCAGCCCAAATGCGATGACGGCTTCAAACACCCATGTCTGTAAAATCATATAGACCAGATCAAAGCCCAGCTCTGTGAATTTGAGACGACGGCCCTCAGCGCTGAGGCTCTCAATCGCCGCGACGGCATCCGCCCCTGTGTAGAAAACACGACCTTGCAGATAGGCATAAGAGTCTAAGCGCGTAAGCTCACCGAATGGCCCAATTGTCGTAAACCAAATTGTGTAGGCAGAGAAAACAGCCAAGAGCGCGATCAACCGCCACCCTGTGAAACGCTGATAATTATGTCCGCGCATCTAGACTCGCTTATCTGACAATATCTCTGAAATTTTATCAGAGATAGCTTCGATCAACTTTCCGCGCGGTGAGCTTTTCCGGAATGTCAGATTTAATTGCCTTGCGGCCCCCGTGCTATGCAAAGGCTGTATACCAATGCCCGGGCGGTCAAGCCAACCCGCAGATTGCGCCAATGCGGGAACGAGTGAAATCCCCTGCCCCGCCTCGACCAGGCTGATGATAGTTTCCAAACTTGTGACACTGGTTTCAGCCAAGATCGTCCGGCTTTTTATATCGCAGAGATCGACGGTTTGGTCGCGAAAGCAATGCCCCTCGGAGAGAAGAATCATCTGTTCCAGCGGTAAATCACTCAAGATTAAACCATTCAAAGCTTCCAGATTATGTCCCAAGGGATGGATAACCAAGAGTGGTTCATCTAAGAGCGGGATCGATTCCAGGCGCGATGAGTCGGGTGGGGTGGCCAAAATGGCCGCATCCAAGTCGCCATTCAGTAACTCTTCCGTGAGGCGCTCCGTGATATTTTCACGAAATATAACATCCAGCTTTGGAAAAGATTGGCCTAGAACCTTCAAAACATCAGGAATCAAAAAGGGCGAAATTGTCGGGATAGACCCGAATTTAAAATGTCCGGAAAACGGATCGCTGGCTTCCGCCGTGATCATGCGGATAGAATCCAGCGCTCCCAGCGCTTCATTGGCCAAAGCAAGCACATTTTCGCCTATTGGCGTGAGGCGCGCGTCACGTTTTGTGCGTTCAATCAGGGTGACGCCCAAACTTTGTTCTAGCTTTTTGAGCTGAACAGAAAGAGTCGGTTGGCTTACATTGCAGCTTTCGGCCGCTTTCCCAAAATGATTATGGCGGGATAAGGCCCGCAAATACGTCAAATCCCTTACGTTCATAGATGTGAGCTATCATAATTATAAAAATAATCAATTAGACATATCATATTTATCATATTATTGGCCGCCCATCCGTTCCCCTGCGGATTATTTTAGATACTCACCCCCCTTTGATTGGAGAGACCCATGAACGATATGACAGTGAATACGGGCGGGAAATGCCCCGTTATGCACGGAAGTGCGACCAGTAGCCGACCCACATCTACAAAAGATTGGTGGCCCGAAGCCCTTAATGTTGAAATTTTGCATCAACATGATGCGCGCTCCAATCCGATGGATCCGGATTTCGATTATAAAGAAGCTGTCAAAGCGTTAGATTTTGATGCGCTGAAGGCTGATCTTCACGCGCTAATGACGGATAGCCAAGATTGGTGGCCTGCTGACTGGGGAACATATGCAGGTCTGATGGTTCGTATGGCATGGCATGCGGCGGGGACATATCGGACATCTGACGGCCGTGGGGGCGGCGGTACAGGTAATTTGCGTTTTGCACCGCTCAACAGCTGGCCGGATAATGGCAATCTCGACAAGGCCCGTCGTTTGCTTTGGCCGATCAAAAAGAAATATGGCAATGCCGTGTCATGGGCCGATCTGATCTTGCTCGCCGGTAA
>CAZBDT010000119.1:862-7329 GCA_964490745.1 uncultured Algimonas sp. | reverse complement strand
GGCACATCTTCGAACAGATCATCAATCGATTTCACACCAATAACATCGAGCATTTGCGCCCGGTCACTGTCATTTAAAGGTAAGTAACGCATTTTAATTTCCTTTGAGAAGGAGGGCAGCTGCACCCAAGGCAATGATGCAGCCCACCGCATCTACGATAACAATTTTACTCAGAGAACCGGACATTGTGCCACGCAGCGCAGCGACGACGATAAACCCCGCCATGCTCGCGACGGTTCCGATCAAGACAGGCCAGCGGACAGACGGCGTATGCGCCGCATAGATACAGGCCGCCGCAACCAATCCAAAAAGCAAAGCGCGATGCTGCAACAAAGTTAGCAGCGTGTTGTTATCCGCATCGATTCCATAAAGTGCAGCCATTCGGGAAGAAGATAGCCCCGAAAGCGACGGTAAAATGTGGATAATGGCCAGTAACCAAAACAAGATTGGCAAAAGAAATTTCATCTAATGATCCTCTTGTTTATCATCAGAGGGTGATTTGGTCTGGTCCAAAATCACAAAGGCCACGCAGCCCGCAATCAGGGCGAAAATAAAGGAGTCAAACATCAACCAGATGAGCAGGCCTGCCGCTAATGCAGCGAAAACAGCCTTATCACTGTGGTCGGTTTGACGTCCGTTCAACATATCGAATTAGAGACCGTCGCAATATTCTTTATATTTGGTCTCATCCATAAGACTGGATAACTCATCCGCATCTGCGATCTTGATTTTGAGGAACCAACCGTCGCCATCCGGTGAGGCATTGACCGTTTCCGGTGCATCTTCGAGGGCTTCATTGACCGCTGTAACTTCGCCGCCGACGGGAACGTAAACTTCAGAGGCCGCTTTGACGGATTCGACAACGGCGGCTTCATCGCCTTTGTCAAATTCTGCACCGACTTCCGGCAGTTCGACAAAGACAACATCGCCGAGGGCTTTGGCCGCATAGGCTGAAATCCCGACCGTGCCTTCGTCACCATCGACTTTGATCCATTCGTGATCTTCTGTGAAATATGTACTCATGATGAGGCTCCGCGGTAGTAATTATGTGGGGCGAAAGGCAGTTTCGCGATTTTCGCCGGGCGGGCTTTCCCCCGCACGATGAGTTGGACATCCGTTCCGGCTTTTGTGAATTTACGCGCGACATAGCCCATGGCGACGGGGCCGCCTGCTGTTGGGCCAAAACCGCCGGATGTAATTTCGCCAATCGTATTGCCGTCCATATCTTGGACTTCCGTATGTTCGCGAGCTGGAGCGCGGCCCTCGGGCTTTATCCCGACCAGGCGCTTTGTTGTCTTATCGGCCAAGTCAGACGCTACTCTTGCAGCTCCCAAATATCCGGCATCCGCCGAGCGGCGATGTTTTTGGATGGACCAGAACAGTCCCGCCTCAATCGGGGAGACGGATGTATCTATGTCATGACCGTAAAGACAAAGCCCGGCTTCCATGCGCAAGCTATCGCGCGCACCGAGACCAATCGGTTCAACATCATCATAGGTCAGTAATTCTTCGACCAAGCGGATCATATCTTCATGTTTGGCGGAGATTTCATATCCGTCCTCACCCGTATAGCCTGAGCGCGAAACATGCGCCCAAACGGGTTCGTCCAGATCACCTTTCAGCTCCAAATCCGTATGGGTCATGAAGACGAGATCGCGCACCTCACCAGCCAATGTCCCGAGAACATCAGCGGCGCGCGGCCCTTGCAAAGCGATCAAGGAGAGCGTGTCGTCCTTGACCTCGACCTTTACACCTTTCGGCATATGGGCTTCGAGATGTTTGTAGTCGGCATCCTTGCAGCCCGCATTCACGACCAAGTAGAGCACATGTTCATAACCCGGCATGGCGAGACGGGAGATCATGAGATCATCTAAAATCCCGCCCTCTTCATTTAGCAATTGCGAATATCGTTGCTGTCCTGGTTCCAGCGATTGGATATCTGCCGGGACGAGTTTTTCCAGCGCTTTAGCGGCTGTTGCAAATTTCTTATTCTTCGGGGTCAAGAAGACCTGCCCCATATGAGACACGTCAAACAGTCCTGCTTTTTCACGCGTATGCAGATGCTCTTTTAAAACACCCATCGGATATTGCACGGGCATGTCATAGCCCGCAAAAGGTACCATTTTCGCGCCCAATTCGACGTGTTTTGAATGTAAGGCGGTTTGTTTCAAATCCGACATAGGCACAAAGACGGCTTTCACCGTTTCCTTGGCCACCTGCTGTCCTTTTGGGCCTGAGAGATTGACCAAGCGATTGACCTCAATCGCAAGACTTACTCCGTCGGCGGGGCCGTTTCACCAGACCGGCCCGCTTTCCAGCGTTTTGACTGCCAAACGGTCCGTTGACCTGAGCGTTTCCGGGGCGGTTGCGCCTTCGGTGGTCGACTTATGATCCGACTCTCTCCCACTTGGCAGGGGTGCAATTGAGATGCGCGGACTCTGCAAAAGAGTCAATCTCGCCAACACACCAAATCCTTAAGACCTTCATGTTATACACAATTCGCACATGTTTTAATCTAAAGGCGTCACTATGTCCGGTAAGTCAAAAGAAGAGATCGCATTTGAATTGGTTTCAAAGTTGAAAGGCGTCGGTGTTTGGGGTGAAAATAACATGTCCCAAATTCTCGACATGTATGCGCTGTGCTTGGAAGCGACGTCTGGTTTGCGTGAATTGGACGGCAAAACCCCGTCAGCTTTACGACTGCAAGGCATGGACACAAAAACGGCGCCTGCCAAATCTGTCCCGCAACAAGCGGCTCCAGTACGTCGGCCCGCCCCACCTCAACAAGGGCCCGCACAGACGCAGACTGCGCAAGCCGCTCAGTTACGTCAGCAACAACAAAGAGCGCAACAAGCCTATCAGCAGCAACAGCAACCCGTTGCGCGTTAAGCTGATCTTTGGCTAGCGAGCTTCACAATGAAGCTCCAAATCCTATCAGATTTCCTGCGGGGTCCCAAACATGGAATTCCCGCATATTATGACCCGGTTGGTTTTTAGGAGCGGCTTCAATCCGTCCGGGCGCGAAACCCTCACTCTGACTGGCGACCAGCCAGCTTGCATGTAACGCATCCAAAGCCTCGACGGTCTGAATTTCAACATAACACGCCGTGTTTTCAGCGATCTTACGGTCTTCACATTTCCAAAGATGCAGGGTGAATTGCCCCCGGCTTACAATGGCGTAATCGCCATTTTCAAAAATTTTTATCTTTGGGAAATTAAGATGATCGCGATACCATTTCGCCGCCTCTCCCGGATGAGGCGCAGCGAATTTAGGCGCTGCGTGGGATATATTGAGGGGATCCGTTTTTGGCGTCACATCCGATCCGGCGCTTGAATGGCTAGAAGGTCCAGACCGTGTTCGAGTTGACCCAAAGCCGCCTTCGCCAAGCTCAGCCGTGAAGCTTTGACTGCATCCGGCACAGAATCGGCCAAGATGGGACACTCGGCATAGAAACGCGAAAAGCTCTGCGCGACGCGGTAAATATGTTCACACAATATATGCGGCGCATATTTGTCAGAGGCTAATTCTATCGCGCGCGCATACGCATCGAGCGAGAGGACCAGCGCTTTTTCCGTCTCCGCCTCTAATGCAATGTTACCGGATGCAACGCCCATTTCCGCAGCCTTGCGTAAGATCGATTTGATCCGCACGACAGCATAAAGCAGATAAGGTCCGGTCTTGCCCTCAAAGGCTGTGAAGCGTTCCGGATCGAAAATGTAATTCGTCATGCGCTGATTTTGCAAATCGGCGAATTTCAGCGCAGCAAGACCAATTTTACGGGCAATTTCAGTGCGTTCAGCGGATTCGAAATCGGCACCGATACCAGAGCTTTCTAAACGCGCTTTGGCGGCGTCATTCATAATCTCCATCAGGTCTTCGAGGCGCAATACGCCGCCTTCTCGGGTTTTAAACGGTTTTCCGTCCTTACCGTTCATCGTCCCAAATCCGGCGTGAAAGAGCTGCTCTGCGTCGTACCAACCCGCTTTGACAGCCGCCTTAAAGACTTGTTCAAAATGCATGGCTTGGCGTTGGTCCACAACATAGACGATCAAGTCCGGATCGATCTCAGACTTGCGGTCAACCAGCGTGGCAAGATCGGTGGTGTGGTATAAAACCGCGCCGGAACTGGCGAGCAGCATGACAGGCGGTGTCCCTTTGCGGGTTTCCGGGTCCCATTTATCATCGACATTTATAATCAGCGCCCCGTCATCTTCAGCGGTAATGCCTGAGGCTTTCAGATCTTCAATCATCCCGGGAATTAAGGGATCAACACAGGCCTCGCCATTCCAAAGGTCAAATTCGACGCCGAGATTGCCATAGCCGACTTTGAGGGCAGCGACGGACACATCAATGAAATGATCCAATAAAGCACGATACCCCCGACGCCCGGCTTGTAATTGCGCGGTCGCAATGCGGGACGCTTCCATGCGATCTGAATCAGATTTCGCTTTGTTCGACGCCTGCGGATAAAGCCGCGCGAGATCATCCATGGTGACGGGCGGCTCGCTCGGATAATCGCCCGCATAGTCTTCGTCAAAATAAGGGAGGTCAGGCTGCTCTTCTGCGAGTTCTGAGATGAGATGTCCCATCTGCAAACCCCAATCGCCCATATGGACATCGCCGATAACTTTATGGCCTTGGGCGCGCAAAATACGCTTTATGGCCTCGCCCAAAACGGCCGAACGCAAATGCCCGACATGCATAGGCTTTGCGACATTGGCGCCGCCATAATCGACAACGATTGTTTTTGTCTTGTCAGCTTGTAGGCCGTCCGCCGGGTTGTCCAAGAGCTGTTGCGCGCGTCTAGTGAGCAAATCAGCCGCAGGTGTTATGTTGATAAATCCCGGTCCGGCAATTTCGAGTGCGCCCATAGCAGGGTCAGTTTCCATGATCGTAACGGCTTTTGCCGCGATATCGCGCGGATTAACTTTCTCCCCGCGTTTCTTGGCAATACCCGCGGCTGCCATGGCCCCATTACATTGATAAGGCGCATCTCCGCGATCGGATTCGCGCACCGCCGCAATTTCACTTGGAAAGCCAAGCTCAATGAAGGCCGCGCGTGCAACGGCGTCCAAGCTGGATAAAATTGAAGGCATGGGAAACTACCGTTGACCGGCAGAAATACGGAACCGCTTGCCATCTGCATTAAAGGCGCGCTGTTCCGGCGTGACAACAAATCCGACGATAATCTCAAAATTCTCGCCGGATGTCGTATCATTTGCGCGCGGGATGATAATTTCATCGACCGTTTCCGTGACACGGACACGGTCTTGTCCAGCCGGAAATGTCACGGTCAACGGCACAGTGACTTTCTCGAGAACGTCAATGTTTTTACGTGTGGCCGCGACGAAGTAATTATAGGTTTTCGTTTCGCCCGCCGCCATTGGGCCACGACCCAATGAGAAATCTATTGTTAGATCGGCTTCAATAGGACGATCTGCATAATAACGGCATAAGGACCGCACCTTATCAATTTCGCCCGTAAATCCGACATTTCCGAATTTTTCTGCCCCGTCTCCGCCAATCTCGACGATTCGCGATGCATCATAAATCGCAAAGGCACGCGGGCAAGGTCCGGGGTTCGCCTCGGCGGCTTCACCAATAGACAACGCTTCTTGCGTTGAGCGACAGCCCGCGAGAGCAAGTAATGAAAGTGCGACGGCACCGATAAGCGTAGTTTTTATCGACATTGAAAAGTCCCAATCCGGTCCTATTTTGACACGTCTCTCACCCTATCGCGGAGCGCATCCTAATGCTATAGTCAGGGCTGTAATCAAATCCGCCCTGCGCTGCAACGTTCGGATTATGAAGGAGTCCTCATGTCTGTCACTTTAGCTGTACATTCTGACACTGAAACCGCTCGAAAACAGAAAACCGTGCTTTTAGCTGCCCCACGCGGCTTTTGCGCAGGCGTTGATCGCGCAATCCAGATTGTTGAAAAGTCTATCGAGAAGTTCGGCGCACCCGTCTATGTCCGCCATGAAATCGTCCATAATCGCCATGTCGTCGACCGCCTCAGCAAATTAGGCGCGATCTTTGTCGAGGAATTGGATGAATGTCCGGATGATCGGCCCGTTGTCTTTTCCGCCCATGGCGTGCCGAAATCTGTTCCCAAGGCGGCCCAAGCCCGTGAGATGACCTATCTGGATGCGACCTGCCCGCTTGTTTCTAAAGTTCATGTCGAGGCCGAACGCCATGCCAAAGAAGGCTTGCATATTTTGCTCATTGGTCATGAAGGCCACCCCGAAGTCGTGGGTACAATGGGACAACTTCCCAAAGGTCAGATGACGCTGATTGAAACGGTTGAAGACGCAAACACTTATGAGCCCGCACCGGGTCAGAAACTGGCACTCGTCACACAAACAACACTCTCGGTCGATGACACCAAAGATATTATCGCCGCACTCCAAGCCAGATTTCCGGATATCGCCCTGCCCTATAAGGAAGATATTTGTTACGCGACGAC
>CAZBDT010000119.1:0-852 GCA_964490745.1 uncultured Algimonas sp. | reverse complement strand
AACGCTGTGATTTGTTGTTGGTGATTGGATCAAAAACCTCGTCAAATTCAAAGCGCCTCGTGGAAGTTGGGGCTAAAGCCGGGTCCGATGATGCGGCGCTGATATCATCTGCCGATTCGATTGATTGGGCGGCGGTTGATGCGGCCAAGACAATCGGCCTGTCCGCCGGAGCCTCCGCACCGGAATATCTCATGGACGGCGTTTTGGCCGCATTGCGGTCTCGCTATGACATTCACTGCCAAGAAGTCGAAGTCACCAAAGAGAAAGTCATTTTCCGGCTCCCCCGCCCGCTGCTGGATAAGTAATGCCGCGCCGGAAGAAGGAAGACGCGCTCGCACCCGGCGCATTAGACGGCGCGCTCGTGATCTACACAGACGGCGCTTGTTCCGGCAATCCCGGCCCGGGCGGTTGGGGTGTCGTAATGTATCACGGCAAGCGCCAGAAAGAGATGTTTGGCGGCGAAAAATCGACAACCAATAACCGCATGGAAATGATGGCGGCGATCAAAGCGCTGGAAGCCATAAAGCCCGGATTTTCCGGCCCGGTCGTGCTGTTCACCGATTCCACCTATGTCCTGAAAGGGATCACGGAATGGATACACGGATGGAAAAAACGCGGTTGGAAAAAATCCGATAAAAAGCCCGTCGTCAATAAAGAGCTCTGGCAAAGGCTGGACGAACTCAACTCACAACGCGACATCCAATGGAAATGGGTAAAGGGTCACGCGGGCGATATTGGTAATGAAAAGGCGGATGAGCTGGCGCGACGGGGCATTCCGGGGAAGTCAGGAGCTTAGATTGAAAAACCTCTTATTATCTTGCGTGGGTGCTGTTGGAATGATCGCCTCAGCAG
>CAZBDT010000118.1:1054-7380 GCA_964490745.1 uncultured Algimonas sp. | reverse complement strand
TCGCCAAACGACTGGTGATGTTGAACGAGGCGCCGCGGACAATCCTTGTGATTTTGGCAAAAGATGAAATCGAAATCGCGCGACATGTTCTTGAGAAGAGTAAATCCCTGACGGATTCAGATCTGATTCAAATTGTACAAAAAGTCTCTGGTGCCCATCGCGCTGTGATCGCTCGACGTCGAAATATTTCAGATGCTGTCGTCGATAGCATGGTTCAATTTTTAGAAGAAGATGTCGTGGAAACTCTGTTGAAGAATAAAAATGCGCATTTCTCGGAAACAGCGATCCAGCGTATTTTGACAGTCTCGCGTACACATCAAACCTATGTGGAATTGTTGGTCAAACGTGATGAGCTGAGGCCGTCCCACGGACTCACCATGTTCTGGTGGGCTACAAAAGCCAACCGGAAGAAAATTCTCCACCGCTTTGCCGTGACACGAAATGTTCTGCAGGAAAGTTGTGCAGATTTATTTCCAAAGGCTGCCGCCGATGGCTGGTCCGATGCCGGGGTCAGAAAAGCGCTTCAATTTATTGAACGCCGGCAACGTAACCGCGCCGCGATTGCACGGTCCGAATATGAAGGTTTAGAAGCTGCGATTGATGCTGCTGAACAAACAGGCCTCACGCGAAAACTGACAGAAGAAATTTCCTATATGGCGGGTGTCAAGCCGGCAACGGGTGCGCAAATTCTGACGGATAAAGGCGGGGAAGGTATTGCTATTCTCTGTAAAGCCCCGGGGCTGAAACGCGAATATATTGAAAAACTCTGGCGGGCCTTAAAACGTCCTCTTCATGATGTTGACGGGTCCATGCATCCGAGTCTCGCCCGTGTGATGGAGACCTATGACCGGATTTCCACGGATAAGGCGCAAACGGTGCTGCGCTACTGGAACTGGTCTCTGACCTCATCTTTAAGCCCGGAAGTCCTGCGTTATATCAAAAATGGCGTCATTCCGCGCGAGGAAGAATTCGGTGCGGCTGCCATTACGGCCGCCCTGGTCTTCTCCCATCGGGAATAAATCGCAGCCGCAAGCGCTATTTATCAACATTCCGCTTCTGTTAAGCCTTTCACCGTCCTGATTCCCTCGCTAAGAGCGGGGTGCCTTTAACACAGGAGCGGATTCTGCTGCGTTTTACTCTCATATTGATTTTTGCTCTGGCGACGACGTGGATGGTCTTGTCAGGATATTTCAAGCCTCTGCTTTTGACCTTGGGCGTGATTTCCATTGTCCTGACAGTGTGGATCGCACGCCGCATGCGGATCATTGACGCGGAAACCGTCCCCTATCTGACGATCCCACAGACTTTGGTTTATTTTACGTGGCTGTTTAAGGAAATCATCAAAGCGAATATTGCCGTCGTTCGTGCGGTGCTGTCGCCTGATTTGACGGTCTCGCCAACTCTAACGCGCATTCCGACGCCGCAAAAAACTGATATTGGGAAAGTCATGTTTGCCAATTCCATCACGCTGACTCCCGGTACGGTCAGTGTGGATATTCAAGATGATCACATTCTGGTGCATGCGCTTTTATCAGAGATGTCCGACCCGTCAGATTTTGACGATATGGCAGAACGCTCAGCTTGGGCTATTGGTGAGGCTATAGATGTGTCGCGGTCTCAAGGAGGTGCGTCATGAGCCTGTTTATGGGATATTTCATGCTGGGCAGCGCCTTTCTCATCATCGTCTCGATGGCGTTGATGTTGACGCGATTGATTGGCGGCCCTACGCTTTATGACCGCCTTTTGGCCGTAAACAGCTTCGGGACGAAGACAGTCCTGTTTCTCTGCGTCTTTTGTTTCATCATTGGTCGTCCTGACGGCATCGATATTGCGCTGCTATATGCCTTGATGAATTTCATCGCGACAATTGCTGTCCTGAAATTCTTCAACTACCGGGCTTTGAATGTTGGTTTGATGGGAACGGATGAAACGCAGCGGGGAGGCAAGTCATGAGTTTGATTTTCGCAGCTGCCGCAGATGCTGCAAATGTGGCAGAGACCGCGCGTCAGATGGATTGGTGGGGCGTCATTTCCACGATTGGCACCGTCATTTCCATGTCCGCGGGATTGTTCTTTGTACTGGCCGGAACGATTGGCGTTATACGTTTGCCGGATTTTTATACGCGGCTTCATGCTGCGGGTATGACGGATACGTTGGGCGCGGAACTCATCCTGCTCGCCTTGTTATTCCAAGCAGATAATGTGCAAATGGTTTTAAAATTATTGCTCGTGGCGTTCTTCCTCTTTGTAACATCGCCCACCGCAACACATGCCGTCGCCCATGCGGCATACCGGGCCGGCTTGAAGCCGCTTCTGGGGGCGTACCGCGCGCCCAGTATTGAGGAGGACGCATCATGAGCCTCATTGCTGCTGCAGCAGAGCCGGGCTTCGTTGTGCCCGTACTTCTCCTTGACATGAGCTTGCTCGTCCTGCTCGTGGTTGTGGCCCTCGCCATTGTGCGCATGCGCTCTCTTTTTGGGATTGTGATGTTGCAGGGCGTTTACTCTCTCGTTTCCGCCGCGTGGTTTGTCTCCTTAGATGCTGTGGATGTGGCCTTTACTGAAGCCGCTGTTGGGGCTGGTGTGTCCACGGTTTTAATGTTGGCAGCTATGTTGCTCGCGGATCGAAAATCCACACCGGTTCCGATGCGTCGCCAATTTGGTGCGCTGGCCGTTGTCTTTTTGGCCGGGGCGGCGATGCTCTATGCCGTCGGCGATATGCCGGCCTTCGGAGATGTGAACTCACCGGCAAATAGTTATGTCGGGACAGATTTTCTAGCGAAAACGGCTGAAGAAGTCCAAATTCCAAATGTCGTGACGGCCGTACTGGCCAGCTATCGCGGTTATGATACATTTGGCGAAGTCGTGGTGATTTTCTCGGCGGGCCTTGGCGTCTTGCTGCTTTTAGGGTTGAACGGGAATGCCGGGCGTTGGGTGGCAAAGCCCAATGGCGTCGCGATCACAGATACGTCTGCGCCGTCTGCGGCTTTAGCCAAGGATAATCGATCCAAAGCCAAGCGTGCCAAGAGTGAAGCTGAAGAGGAGTCTCCTCATGAGTGATAAGCACGACTTTGACGCGCCGATGGTTGAGCCGCGTGATCCGCATGTTTTACTGCGTGTCATTGCAAAATTCCTCATACCGCTTATCGCAATCTTTGGCTTTTATGTGCATTTCCACGGCGAATATGGCGCTGGGGGTGGGTTCCAAGCAGGCGTCATTTTGGCGGCTTCTATTATCTTATACGCCCTTATTTTCGGGTTGGACGAAGCTAAGCGCGCCTTTCCGCCTTGGTTGATCCGCGTGGGTATGTCGCTGGGCGTTTTGCTTTATGGCGGCACGGGCCTTTTGAGTTTTGTCAGGGGCGGTGAATTTCTCAATTACTCCGTCTTAAATGCGAATGAGATTTCCGGACAGCATTACGGTATTATTGCGATTGAGCTAGGCGTTCTCTGTGCCGTAACAAGTGTGATGATCGCGATTTTCTACGCCTTCGGGTCGCGCCAACCTGAAACCTCTGACGAGGATTGGTAGTCATGAGCGATCTGTTTTCTCAATATAATTATGTCATCGTCATCATTTTGATGATGACGGGGCTTTATACGATTTTTGCGTCTCGCAATTTAATTAAAAAGCTGGTGGGGCTGTCCATATTTCAAACCTCCGTTTTCCTGCTTTATATTACCGTGTCCAAGGTAAAAGGTGGCCAGCCGCCGATCCTTTTGGAAGATAAAAAATATGGTTATGATGATGAGGGTTACGCCATTTTAGACGGCCCCGTTTCCGTGGCTGCGGGCGATGCGTCCTATATTCTTCCCGGACCGGGCAGTGATGTTCTCTATTCCAATCCGCTGCCGCATGTTTTGATCCTGACGGCGATTGTTGTGGGTGTGGCCGTTCTCGCAATTGGTCTCGCCCTCGTTGTCCGTATTCGTGAAGTCTATTCAACGATTGAAGAAGATGAAATTGAGGCCGCAGATTTTGTCTATAATCTGGAAGGCACGGCAGACTGATGAGCTTTCTTGATTTCTTCCCTGACTGGTTGATCACACATGGTCCCGGTTTCCTGATGGCTCTGCCATTAGTGCTGGCCGCGATCGTCGCGATCTTGCCGAATAAGAAAATCGCCTGGGCGATAACCTTTATTATCACCGTCATTATGACCGTGACCGCCTTCGGTATTGCGTTTTACAATACTGAAGTCGGGACCGTGATTTACAAAATGGGCGGCTGGGCCCCGCCACATGGGATTTCGCTTTATATTGATGCGCTAAATGCGCCGTTGGTTTTGCTGATTACGGTTATGGCCGTCATAACGCTTATCTATGCTGCGCCTGCGACCGCTGCGGAGATAAAGCCGAATAAGCGCGCACCGTTTTATGCGGCCTTCTTGCTCTGTGTTGCAGGCCTCCTTGGTATGGTTGTCACGGGCGATGCCTTTAATGTCTTCGTCTTTTTAGAAGTCTCATCCATTTCGACCTATGTGCTGGTTGCAATGGGCGCGGCGCGGGATCGTCGGGCGCTGTCAGCGGCTTATACCTATCTTATTCTTGGCTCTATTGGTGCGACCTTCTTCGTGATCGGGATTGGTTTCCTTTATATGGAAACCGGGACGCTGAATTTGGCAGATATGGCACGTATATTGGCCGATCTGGACGGCGGGTCGCGCGTTGCGAAAGTGGCCTTTGGCTTTATCATCATCGGCCTTGGGCTAAAGCTGGCCATGTTCCCGCTGCATACGTGGTTACCGGGTGCTTATGCCTATTCACCCACGCCAGTTGTCGCCTTTCTGGCCTCCACAGCGACGAAAGCCGCAATTTATCTTCTCATAAGATTTGCCTTTTTCGTCTTCGACCCAAGCTACGCTTATGTTGCGGATACGTTGATGTTCCTTCTCATTGGTTTGGGTGTTATCGGGATGATTTTCGCGTCCCTGCAAGCGATCTTCCAGACAGATATTCGACGTCTTCTCGCGTTCTCATCCGTTGCGCAGGTCGGCTACATGTTGCTTGGTATCGGGATTGCGACGACGGCGTCTGTGGCCGCTGGCTATATCCATCTCTTGAATCACGCCATTATTAAAGCGGGTCTATTCCTTGCCGTGGGTGCGATGTGGTACCGTTACGGCATTACCCGCGCGGATGATTTCCGTGGCTTGGGCCAGATGATGCCATGGACCATGGGCGCGTTTACACTGTCCGGTCTGTCCCTCATCGGGGTACCTTTCACGGCAGGATTCGTCTCTAAAATTAATCTGGCCGTTGCGGCTTGGGATGCTGGCTTAACTTGGGCCGTGGGCGTCATCATGCTCAGCTCGATCCTCGCTTTGATCTATATTGGGCGTGTCTTGCTGCTGGCTTATTTCAAGTCTCCTCCCGAAGTGAACGGGCAGGTCGTGGCTCGTAATGAGGCCCCGCTAACCATGTTGGTGCCGATGTGGGTGCTGGCCTTGGCGTCGGTGTTTATCGGCGTTGAAGCCGATTTCATCGTGGACGCCGCGACACGCGCAGCCGAAACATTGCTGGGGGCGGGATAATGGATATTTTCATGACACCGCAAATCGCTTTGGCTTTATTGCTGATCATACCGATGGTGGCCGCAGTCATCATTCCGGTTTTCGGCAAGTCGCCCAATATCCGCGAAGGCGTGACATTTATCGCCAGCCTCGCTCTACTCGCGACCGTTATCTATCTTTGCGTGGATGTGGCCCAAGGCGGGCGTCCCGAACTTCGCATGGGCAGCTTCGCAGGACAATTTGATTTTACGCTGAAATTAGAACCGCTGGGCGCAGTTTTTGCCGCCATTGCGTCCTCGCTTTGGATCGTGAACTCCATGTTCACCCTTGGCTATATGCGCGGGAATAATGAGAAACACCAAACGCGATTTTTCGCCTTTGTTGCTGTGGCGATTGCGGCGGCAATGGGGATTGCGTCCTCCGCCAATTTGATCACCCTATTTATCTTCTATGAAGTGCTGACAATTTCCACCTTCCCACTCGTGACCCATAAAGGCGACGCAAAAGCGAAACGCGGTGGAACGATTTACGCGTTGATTTTGATGGGCACATCTCTCGCGCTCTTATTGCCCGCTATCGTGGGGACTTATGTGATTGCAGGCACGACGGATTTTGCTGTGGGCGGGATTTTCCCGGAAGGCACGTCTTTAGTCGCGAGTTCTACACTCCTTATTCTCTTTGCCTTTGGGATTGGTAAAGCGGCCCTGATGCCGACCCATCCTTGGCTTCCCAATGCGATGGTGGCCCCGACTCCGGTTTCAGCTCTGCTCCACGCTGTGGCGGTTGTGAAAGCGGGTGTGTTCACCATGCTGAAA
>CAZBDT010000118.1:0-1044 GCA_964490745.1 uncultured Algimonas sp. | reverse complement strand
CGACATGGCTGGCGTGGATTGCCGCGATTTCGATTGTTTTGGCTTCTGTGATTGCGCTGCGGCAGGATAATCTGAAAGCGCGTCTGGCTTATTCTACTGTGTCACAGCTGTCTTATGTCACGCTGGGCGCGATGCTCGCGGTGAGTATGGGGATCCTCGGCGGCGGATTACAGATCGTCATGCACGCTTGGGGGAAGATTACGCTCTTTATGTGTGCGGGCGCGATTTATACTATCGCGCACCGGACGAATATTTCCCAATTGGACGGATTGGGCCGGACCATGCCTTGGGTGTTTGGCGCGTTTTTAGTGGGTGCACTTTCTATCATTGGTATTCCGCCTTTGGGTGGGTCTTGGCCGAAATTCTTCCTCATGGTCGGCGCCGTCGATAGTGGCTTGGCGATATTAATTGCGGCACTGGTCGCGTCTTCTATTCTCAATATTATTTATCTCGTCCCGATTGCCTTACGTGGCTTTATGAAAGCGCCTGCCAATCCGGAAGATGACGCCCATATCGCAACACTACGAAAACAACATAAATGGGTCATTATTCCACCCGTCCTGACGGCGATTGGGTCGCTCGTTCTGTTCTTCTTTGCGGGCGGTATTGTTGACTTCCTGCAACCCATCCTGCCCGGAGGAGGCCTCTAATGAGTGTTGAGACCGATATGCCTTTGGAGACCCCTGAGGAGATGGGGGTGAAGACAAAACATATGGATGACATTCATCCTGCTGCGCGCCCCTTTCTGTTTTTGGGTGATCCAAAAATCACGCGTAAGCTGATCTGGATTCCGCTCATCGGAATGATCATCTGCATCATTTTGGGCGTGTTCTACCCCCAATCCAAAGCCTTCGCGATTGAGAAATATATTCCGGGTAGCTGGGCGATCTTTGGGTTTTTGTCATTCGCCGCAATCATTCTGTCGGCCAATACGGTGTTTAGCGTCCTCGCGCGGGATGAGGCGTATTACGGGGAGGGCGGTTTACCTGATCCGCATAACAGTCCAGAGCATGCCGTGAGTGGGGAGGCGCATCATGATTGAGC
>CAZBDT010000117.1:0-7460 GCA_964490745.1 uncultured Algimonas sp. | reverse complement strand
AGATACCAAGGCCGAGGCGCACGCGGTTCATAACGAATTGAAATTGGTAATGCGTCAGCCGGTCTGCGTAGACTCTCGCGTAAGATGTAACGACCGCCGCGCCAGACATCCCAGAGCAAGCTGGGCGTAAACTTAATCTCAGCCCCTGTCTCGCGCACGCGAACGCCGCGCCACGACCAATCGAAGTCGGAGAGAAGAGACACGTTCTCATAAAAATTCGATATTGGTTGTCTCAAAATACCCCCTAAAATTGGATTTTTCAATGACACTGCACAACAAGGTGACAAAAATGTCACATAAATGCCGAAATATCAGAAAATCCTTACAAAAGATTCACACCAAGACTTGATGTGCTGACCAGACTCCACTTTAACCGATGTAAGTGCGGTTATATCCGCATATCCATGCAGTTCGGAAGGGGTTCCAACGTGAATGACACGATAAAAAAATATCTATTGCAATCAACTATGATTGCAGGGCTGGCAGTAGCTGGCTACGCCGCGCCTGCCTACGCTCAGGTCTCTGATGAAGATTTGGCCGTAACAGAAGTTAATAATTCTAATGATACAGCTTCTGCTCTAAATGATGACACGATCGTTGTGACAGGGTCGCGGATTAAGCGCCGTAACATCGACACAATCTTCCCGACAAACTCAATTGGTGAGGATGTTTTGATTGAGCGGGGTTTCACTAACATTGCTGACGCTTTGACAGAAATTCCGGCTTTTGGTGGCGGTTTTTCAGACTTTGGTGATCAGGGTGCATCGACTGTCGGTCAAAACTTCGTTGACTTCTTAGATTTGGGTACAGCCAGAACACTCGTATTGGTGGATGGTAAGCGTTTTGTAAACTCAGCTACACCGTCTTTGGGTGGTGCAAGTGGGTTACAGGTTGACTTCAACGTTATTCCTGCGGCTCTGATTGAGCGTGTTGATGTTATCGGCGTTGGTGGTGCTCCTATCTATGGTTCTGATGCGATTGCGGGTACGGTTAACGTTATTCTTAAGAATGACTATGAAGGCCTATTTGCGTCTACGCAATATAGTGCAACGGAAAGAGGCGATGCTGATATCTTTAACGCTCAGCTCGTTGCGGGCGCAAACTTTGATAATGACAAAGGTAACGTAACATTTTCTGTCGAGCATGAAACACAGGAAGAATTGCTTCAAATTGATCGTGACAATTTGTTTAGTCCCGCGACTGATTTCTTCTTCACAAGATTTTCTGATAATAATGATGGTCAGCTCGCGATTACGAATAACCGCCTCATCAACATTTTCACAAATGGCGGTGTTGCATCACCAGGATCAGCTTTTCTCGGATCTATCGGTGTAGGTGGATTCGGAGGGCAGTTACTCCAATTTGACACTGGCGGAAATCTTGTTCCCTTCCAAGCTGGCGCAACTATTCCAGGACAAAGTTTGTTCTTCGCCCAAGGTGGAGATGGTTCAAATCTATTCCAAGAAACAACACAAATTCAGACACCGGCAGAACGCACGGTTGGTACTGCTCGTGTCAACTACTTCTTTAATGATCGTATATCCGCTAAAGCTGATTTCACATTTGCGAACACAAATGCGGTTGAAAACACAGCGCAAGGCGGTTTCCAGTCTTTCGCCTTTGGTGGAACAAGTAGTGCACTGAACTTTAGCGTTAACAACCCTCTACTGACCGCACAGGCCAGAGACACACTCATTGGTGCAGGTGTTGATCCTGTAAATGGAAGATTTTTCCTTAATCGGTTTAACAATGATATCATTGATCCAGCGTCACGCAACGAAACGTCTGTTTGGAGATTCTCAGGCGGATTGGAAGGTAATTTTGACTTAGGTGATCGTCGTTTCAATTGGGACGTTAGTTTCGCCCATGGTGAAACTGATCTAGAGCAATCCGGTCAGTTTATTGTCGATAACTCCTTTATTAATGCATTAGATGCGGTTCGATTGACACAAGAAGACATCGATAACGCTGGTGGGCTTGATAACTTGAATGCTATCTCAGGTGTCACGCTAAACGGTGTGGGTGATATCACTTGCCAATCTGTTATTGATGTTGCGACAGGTGTGCAAACAGGTGCATCTGGCAGCGGAATCACAGATAATGATATTCCTTTCGTTCAGGGATGTGCGCCACTCGATGTATTTGGATTTAATAGAGCCTCTGCAGCAGCTCTTGACTTTGTGACCGGTCCGTCACGTCAATCGATTGACAACCAGTCAACGCAGTTCATCATGAACTTAAATGGTGACATTATTGATCTTCCGGCTGGTCCTCTGTCATTTAACGTGGGTTACGAGGCCCGTCGTGAGTCAGGTACATTTGAACCCTCTTTGGCAGATCAACTCCCATTAGGACGTTCTACAGCCTCTGCACCAAACGGTGGCTCATATACGACAGATGAATTTTATGGTGAGCTTTCTTTGCCGATCGTGTCTGCTGATATGGACATTCCATTCGTCAGAGAGCTTCGTGCAGAAGGTGCTTATCGTAACATTGATGTCTCTACATTAAAGAATAACATTGATGTCTTCACTGTTGGCGGCTCATATACTCCGATTGAGGATATTCAATTTGTTGGTAACTATACTGAATCAACACGAATTCCATCAATTGCTGAACTCTTTACGCCGCAGTCCGGAACATTCTCGACAGCGACTGACCCGTGTGACTCCCGTCAAATTGATAACGGTTCAGACCCGGCTTTGCGTGAGGCTAACTGTAGAGCTGACGGCATTAATACGGATACTTTCGTATCTAATGTTATCAATGCAACGGCATTAGGTGCAACTGGCGGTAACCCGCTCTTGACCCCTGAAACGTCGACTTCCTTTACTGTCGGCGCAGTATTGACGCCTCGTTTCATTCCTAATTTCACAGCTAAATTAGACTATATTAGTGTAGAAATTGATGAGGCAATTTCAGGCGTATCTTTAACGCAGAACTTGACGGCATGTTATGATAGCCCGAGCTTCCCGAATGCCGCGGCGTGTAACACTTTTACGCGTGACGGTGGTGGACAAATTGTCGACTTCTTAACAGGTCAGGCGAATGCTGCGACATTCGATACGGATTTCTTCCAAGCTCAAGCGTCATACTTCTATGATGTTGCCGGTGCATTTAATCTACTCGGTGGAATCTTTGGTTCCGAAAAAGCAACAGCAGATTTTGGTGAGTTGAGCCATAATCTGAGTGTGTTCTCTCCTCTGAAACGCGATTTTGCGGTCGGTGACGAAAATCCGGACCTGAATAACACAATTGGTGGATTTGGTGATCCAGACGTAAGCGTCAATTTTGCGACGAACTACACGAAGGACAATCTCCGTCTATTCTGGGGTGTTTTATGGCAGGATAATCCTCTCGTAACGACTAACCCAGACAATGAACAAGAGTTCTTCGATATATTCGTAGCAGACGTTACAAACCCACCACTTAATGATGAAGGCGGATTTGATGGTACGCCAATCACAAAAGGTGATGGCAGCCAGTTCATCCATAATGCGTCAGTCTCATATACATTTGAGGACATTATCGGCACATCTGACACGACCTTGCAACTCGCCGTCAGTAATGTGTTTGATCGTCAACCAAGCCGTCTTGAGCTTGCATTGGGCGATTTCAACGCGACGCAAGTCTTCGGTAGACGTTACAGCTTGAGACTATCGACTGAGTTCTAAACTCGAAAGTTCTCTGTTAAGATTTAAGTCCCGCACATTTGTTGCGGGATTTTTTTTACCTAATCGGCTTTTATGCTGGCACTTTATATATTGTGACCAGCAGCTTTCGATATTTCGATATCTGTATTGATATCAGAACTGTCCAATTAAGATCGTGACGGATCATTATATTTGTAGTCTTTTTAGTCCTACGCTGTTTACTGGTTTTTCCCGCGCCTATCTTCTCATATCTATAAAGAATGTCCGTATCGGAATTTTTTAGCCTGTTGATCGAGGGGTCGAGGGGTCGAGGGGTTCTCTTCAATTTGCATGAAAAGCTTCAGAGGCAGCGCCCAAACTGAACCATGGAAACAATCTTTTGGGTTTAGGCCCGTTTAGGTGGCTCGCTATCGGAGCATTAAATCTGTAATGGCACTGGATCAGATAAGTGTTTGATTCCATTAGCTAATAATAAATTGTGTCGAAACACAAAAAAAGCGGCCCCTGCTGTTCCAGCAGGGCCGCATTCATAACTTAAATATGGATTGATTACTTCACCTCTGGGATATCAGCTTTTAATTCCTGTCCAAAGCGTGCGCTGTTGCGCGCGCGGATGGCGGCTTGAACTTCGGGCAGGGCGGCTATGTCTTGCAAGGCCTGAATGTCCTGTGCCATTTGGGCTGAGCCTGTGAAGAGATCATTTATTTGCTCTTCAATGGATTTTTGACGCGGGAAAATTTTGATACGGACGTCTTCATCTGCATCAATTTCTGCTAGCTTTTTTGCGGCCTCGATGGCTGTCATGATCCCGCCAAGTTCATCGACAAGGCCGATCTCTTTGGCTTGCGCGCCCGTCCAAACGCGTCCCTTGGCGATTTCTTTCACGCTTTCCAGCGGTATGTCTCGACCGTTGGAAACACGGGTAATAAAATCGTCATAGATGTCTTGTAATTGCCCGCGATAGGCTTCCGCTTGTGTGGGGCTAAAGGGGGTGTCTGCTGAAAACGCTCCGGCATATTCGCCGCCGATTGTAATACCTTCGATATTATAGCCCACCTTTGCAAATGTGCCTTCAAGGGCAACTTTACCGCCAAATACACCAATGGATCCGGTAATCGTCTGGGGCAGGGCGACGATGTGATCTGCGTGGGCTGAGACATAATATCCGCCCGAGGCCGCATATTGGCCCATTGAAATGACAATGGGTTTTCCGGCCTCTTTGGCCCGGTCCGCTGCCGCCAAAATTTGGTCAGATGCGGCCGGGCTGCCGCCGGGTGAGGAGACGCGGAAGACGATGGCTTTGACTTTTTTATCTTTCAAAGCGGCGTCAAATCCGTCTGAGACTGTATCACCCCCCATGGTTATACCTTGGGAGAAGAGGCCTCCACCGGCTGATTGACCCGGCATGACGGCACCTTGCCCGCCAATAAAGGCGATAGTGCTGTCGCCACTTGTGATGCCGGGGCCATAATCTGAAATTGATTTAAAGGTAATTTTATCATTACCGACTTTTTTGCGCACATAGTCTTTGGCTTCGGCATATTGTCCGAGCTTATCAACCATGCCGGCTTCCAGAGCGTCTTCCGCACTATGTGGTGACGCTTTTAGGACTTGAGAGATGCCAGCCGGTGTCATCTCACGGTCTGTGGCGATCTGAGCAACGGCATTGTCATATATAGATGTAAGATAGCTGGTGGCCGCTTCCCGGTGTGCGTCTGTGAAGCCTTTTTGCGTGTAGGAATTTACAGCATTCTTATACTCATAGAATTGGAAGAATTCCGGGTCCGCATCCAATTTTTCCATGACGCCGCCGAAAAACTCGCTTTCTGAGCGCAGGCCGGATACTGCAAACCCGGTCGTGTCCTGCATCCAAATTTCATCCGCGGCTGAGACAGCTTGGTACGACATTAAGGATGTACTCTCAAACCCCTGCGCATGGGCAATGACAAATTTTCCGGATGTTTTAAAGTCTAGCAGAGCGAGTCGCAGCTCTTCTGCACTGGCGGGTGCCATGCCAAAATTCTCTGCCCGAATGAAAACACCTTTGACCGAATCATCGTCCTTTGCGCGGTTCAAAGCATAGACTGTATTTACGATAGAACTGGGCGACTCACCAAAGAGAGTATCTCCAATCGAGTGGTCGATCATAGGTTGACGTAAATCCAGCGTCAGAATTTTGTCAGGCGTTTTTTCGCCAACAGAGGAAAGGGCCCCCAATAGACCGATAAAAATGAAAAGAATAAACAGGAGGGCAAAAAATCCAAAAATACCGGCAATCGTTCCGGCCATTGTGATGAAAAACTGGCGCATGCGAATCGATCCATTCTAAAGTTTAATTCATAGCTTTGGTCTGTGATAAGCTTGCCGCTCTAATATCAGATCCAAAAACCTAAAATTTACTGTTAAACGATAAAACTCTGGTCGCAAGAGGTGATATTCGGCTTTTCACAGTATTATTATGGGGCAAGCGAATGGTTTTGACTGTCATCTTTTGTCTCGCTCTGACATTTTTTATTAGTTCCCATTGCTTTGCGAGTTTGTGCCTATTATGAGGCCGCTCACGTTTGAAATAATACGTCAGATTGGGGCGTAGCCAAGCGGTAAGGCATCGGGTTTTGATCCCGTGATCGTTGGTTCGAATCCAGCCGCCCCAACCATTTCCTAAGGTTGCAGCTTCTCTCTAAGTCATTGATTGTAAAGTGCCTTAGGGCGAAATCATATACTGAGACATTCGTAATGCGCCAAGCTGTGGACAAATACACAATTTTTCGTTATTATATAACAAAATAAAACCGAAACATCTGAAGTTTTGCGAGAAATCCTCTTGCACTACAATGCATGTAATGTTTGATTAAGGAAATTGCTCGCAAGGCGGGCTTCGATTACGCGTAGGTAAAATACGCGAACGAATTTGGAGGACATGAGTGGTGAATTTTAAAACCGCCCGTAAACTATTCTGTCTGGCTCTGCTCACGAGTGCATCTGCGGGTGTCGCTCACGCACAGGACGGTGATGCTGCTGTTGATGAATATGTTGCACTTCTCAACCAGATTGAAAATGTAAAGCTTAGCACCGCTCAGCGCGAGATTATGGCATCCGAGCAGGAAGCGATCATGGATCGTTTGCGAAATCAGATCGCAGAGGTCCCAGAAACGAAAAGCGCGGTGCGCGGCATCGTCACGGAAATGGTCGCAGAAATTGAAAAGGTTATCGTTTCTGATTTGCCATTTAGAAAAGAAGAGCGCTTTGCGCGTCTGGATCGTTTGCGTGAGCTTTTGGGTAAGCCGGATACGCTGGACTCAGATCTCTTTCGTCGCGCCATGACGCTTTATGATATCGAGGCGAATTACGGCTATACGATCTCTGCTTACACAGGGGATCATCCTACATCTCCCGGTCGCAGAATTTCAGCTTGCCGTGAAAGCATTGAAGCGCCCGATTGTAATTTGTCTAAAGATCAAAAAGAAAAGCTTGCCGCCGGCGTAACTCTCGACAGTATTTCAGATACAATTCGGGACGGTAATTATGTTCATTTTGGGCGTCTGTCTTACATTTATTTAGACTTGGATAGTCGTGAAGGTCTGCGCTGGAGCAAAGACGCAAATGGATGGGAGCCGCTCAGTGCTTCCGATATTATAAATGCTCGTAAATCTGTTCGCATTGCGCGCGGAGAGAGCGCCCCCGGTGTCGTAACGGCGCCGATTAAAGTGCAAGCGGCGCAATAGCGTTGTAATTTAACTCTTTGTGGAGGAGTGAGGTTAGGGTCTCGTCTTCTGCATCGCCAATATAAGCAGCCTGGAAGGAATC
>CAZBDT010000116.1:0-7551 GCA_964490745.1 uncultured Algimonas sp. | reverse complement strand
GTCTTGGAGATACCTTCACCATACATGATATCAAATTCGACCTGACGGAAAGGCGGTGCGACTTTGTTTTTGACGACCTTCACACGTGTCTGGTTTCCGATAACTTCGTCGCGATATTTGATCGCACCGATGCGGCGGATATCCAAACGCACAGAGGAATAGAATTTCAACGCATTCCCGCCTGTTGTCGTTTCAGGTGATCCATACATGACACCGATTTTCATACGGATTTGGTTGATAAAGATCACCATGCAGCCAGATTTGGAAATCGAGCCTGTGAGCTTCCGGAGCGCTTGGCTCATCAAGCGCGCCTGAAGACCCGGTAGACTGTCGCCCATATCGCCTTCGAGTTCTGCACGCGGTGTAAGCGCCGCAACTGAATCGACCACTAGAATATCAACTGCACCGGACCTTACCAGCGTGTCCGCAATTTCGAGCGCCTGCTCACCTGTATCAGGTTGCGCAATCAACAACTCATTGACATCAACGCCCAGCTTAGCCGCATAGACAGGATCAAGTGCGTGTTCCGCATCAATAAATGCTGCAACACCGCCCGCTTTCTGACATTCCGCAATCGCGTGTAATGTCAGTGTCGTTTTACCGGAACTTTCCGGACCGTAAATTTCGATGACGCGGCCTTTTGGTAAGCCGCCTATGCCAAGTGCAACGTCAAGGCCGATAGAGCCTGTTGAAATCGCTTCGACATCCATTGCAGATTTATCGCCCAGCTTCATCACTGAGTTTTTGCCGAAGGCACGGTCAATTTGTGAGAGTGCGGCATCTAATGCTGCGCTTTTGTTTTTATCTGTCGCTTTTTCAACGACTTTAAGAGGTGTGCTGTTTCTCGCCATGAGTTCAACTCCAGTAGAACCGACGGAGCCCTTCGCCGGATCGTGTAGTTACGGCTGCAATCGGACTGCCGTTATCGATTTTGTTTCATATTTGTTCTCATCTTTCAAGAAAAAAGAACAAAAAACGAACAATATATAAAAAATCTATATTTTCAGCTGTTTAACTAACTGACTTCGCCGATTTCCGATTTTACCTTTTCAGCCAGCTCCGCAAAAGTGAAGGGTTTAGGCAGGAAAGTCACATCAGGTTCTTCGGATAAGAGATCGGAGAATTCCTCCTCCGCATATCCGGAAATAAACACGATTCGCGCATCTCCCAAAAGGGAACGTCCCGCTCGTAGCAGTGATGGCCCGTCCATACCCGGCATAACAACATCGGAAATCATGAGATCAAATGGTGTCTCGGCCTCTTCCAATATTTCCAGCGCCTCTTCCCCGTCTTCGGCTTCAATGACCTTATAGCCTTTTTTGCGCAGAGCTTTGGCCGCAATGCCGCGCACGGACGCCTCATCTTCGACGAAGAGAATATTGCCCTGCCCGGCCAAATCTGCAGGTTTCCGGACAGGGGCTTTCGGTTTCTCGAAAGCTTCAACTTCCGCTTCAGTGGCGGGTCCAGCAGCCGGTAGATAGATTTTAAACGCTGTCCCACGCCCAACTTCAGATTCAACAGTTAAATGCCCGCCCGTCTGCTGAACAATACCGTAAACGGTCGCGAGACCAAGCCCTGTACCCTTGCCTTGCTCTTTCGTCGTGAAGAACGGTTCGAAGATTTTCGACTTTACATCATCCGGCATACCTGTCCCGGTATCTTCGACACTGACGACGACGAAATCATCTCCGGAGATCGGCGCGAGCGCGTCGCTTAATTGCTGATCTTCAATCGCGGTGCGCGGCAGAAGCTGTGACCGGATTGTGATCGTGCCGCCGCCCTGCTCCTCCATCGCGTCTCGCGCATTCACGCAGAGATTCATCAAGACCGTATCGATTTGCGACTTATCCGCCATGATGGACGGCAAACCCCGCGCATGGATCATTTTAAGCTGCGCTCGCTCGCCCAATGTCTGACGCAAGGTCACAACCATATCTGACAGCGTATCCGTCACGTCCAAACGCTCCATACGACGCGTCGCTTTGCGCGAGAAGGTCAGCAGCTTCTTGACGAGCGCCGCAGCCCGCGCACCCGTCGTATTGATATTTTGCAATTCAGAATAGGACGGGTCGCCTACGGGATGGCGCAGTAGAAGCTCATCCGTATTCAAGCGAATGGCGGTTAGAAGATTGTTGAAATCATGTGCCACACCAGCGGCCAATTGCCCGATGGCTTGCATTTTCTGACTTTGAACAAGCTGGTCTTCTAACATTTTTCGAGCGCTGACATTCACAAGATAGGCCAAGCTCTCTGTTGGGTTCTGTGCGTCATGCACGATATAAACAGAAACAGGCAAACCGCCGGACTCATTGTGTAAGGTTCCATCAAAAGGCACATCCGGAGAGGTTTGATCTGTCTCGCGCTCTAAAAATTGGTGCTCTGTCTCATTCTCCGTAAATATATCGGCGAATGTCTTTCCGACAGCATCTTCGCGGCCTGACATTTTACCAAAAGCCGGATTAGCCGACATAATTTTGGCCGCACCGAGCCTCGTCCCTTGTAATTTCAAGACGGCGACCGGGGCCGAAGAATAGCTCTCATTGTCAAATTCCGGAGAAGCTTCCGCTGCATCACCTCCGGCTTTACGGGCGAATTTAGAATGACCATAGAGGGCCACGCTTGCGACAATTTCACCACTATTGAGTTCATGCCAGTTCGCAACCATAACCGTTGGGGTCACAACCCCTTTGCGCGTGATGAGGCGTGCATCCGTTCTCACCGTACGCCCGGGCTCTGCAGGGCTGTCCAGCAAAGCACCCGGATCTTCGATAAATTTGGCCATCTTATCTGGCGCATCAAATTCGACACCTCCAAGCCAGCGCAACAAAACATCGTTTGTGGCTAAAACGCGACCATCCTTCGCCACGGTAAATAACCCAACCGGCGCTTCGGCCAAAACATCATTTCCGACAGAACGTTCTCGCGGTGCTTCAATCACTTGCCATAAAGTACTCTCACGATTGACTCGGCTGACCTGAAGACGATAGCGCATGAGCTCGCCTTTTGGAGTTACGAGATCGATTGTCTCTTCCGCCGTTTCCATACCCGCTGCTATGTGATGCAGACGAAAAATACCCGCGGCCGCTTCTTTCCCTGCGGACGTAAACAATCGATCAATAACAGGTGGCGCATCACCAACACTTGTCGCGCCTAACCTCTCCGCCATATCAAGATAGGCACGGTTCGCATGAATCGGCATACCATCGCGGATGACCAAGCTTGGCACAAAATTATTATAAAATGCACTGGCATAAACACTCTCGCGCTTTGTTTGGCGGCGCTCTGAATTCTTACGGCTTCTCGCCATCACAACAAATGTCATCATGGCCAAGATTGCGACAATTGCGACACCGGCCAAGATGATAAATCCGGCATCATCCAGACCATCCCGACCAAACCAAATAAAGGCCACAGATCCAATAAGCGCCAGACATGACAAAGCCGCACCGATCAAAAGTGGTAAAATAGGCTTTGGCTGCGCAATATCTGTGCGAATCATCTGTTCCATAGATATACCTTAGGCATGAAATCCCCGTTGACGCGCGCAAATTATCACATAGCGATAAGAAAGATAGCGGGCGTAAAATTTCCGCACCGATTTAGGAGCTTATTTATGAAAAAGACAGCACTGCTTGCCACGGCTTTACTCGCACTGGGGACGGCTCCCATTCTGTCGGCTTGTTTGAATAGCGGCGCGGATGTCCCGGCGCGGGAGGAATTGATTGTCAAAGAAAGCCAGCGTTTAAATGATTGGTTCGAAGCGCGTTATGAAGATCAACTGGCGCGCTCTCCAATGTCTCGCACCTATCTCGGCATGGCGGATGGCATGGATCAGTTGGACGATATTTCACAAACGGCAATCGATGAAGAGATGGCCTTAGCCGAGTCTTGGTTGAATGAAATGCGACGCGATTTCGACGTTGATCGATTGGATGAACAAAGCCGCCTCTCTTACCGCCTTTTTGAAGTGGATATTGAAGATCAACTCGCAACCCATGCCGTGGGTGAGAAGGATTATGTTTTCACACATATGTCCGGACCTCATACCGGACTGCCCAGCTTTCTCATCAATTACGGCAAAGTTGAAGATGTCAAAGGCGCGGAAGATTATATCTCTCGCTTGCAAGCCGTTAAAACTTATCTCGGCCAAGCCCAAGCCCGCGCAGAAGCGCAATATGCCAAGGGCGTTTCCATGCCAAAATTTGTATATGGTAAAGTCAGCAGCGCCTCTCGCAATGTGATCTCCGGTGCACCATTTGAGGAAGGTAAAGACAGCCCGCTCTGGGCCGATATTCAAAAGAAGATCAATGCGCTTGAAACGACAGATGAAACAAAATCTGAGCTTCTCGCAAACGCAAAAGAGGCCCTGCTAACGTCTGTTCAGCCCGCTTATATCTCGCTGATCGCAATGTTTGATCAACAGGCCGCCGCGGCCAGCACGGATGACGGCGTTTGGAAATTGGATGGTGGTGAGGATTATTACAACGTCCGTCTCAAGCATTATACTACAACAGACCTGACCGCAGATGAAATACATGAGATCGGCCTTAGAGAAGTCGCCCGCATTCAAGACGAGATGCGCGCCATTATGAAGCGTGTGGAGTTTGACGGAACGCTGAAAGAATTTTTCGACTTCCTACGAACCGATCCGCAATTCACCTTTCCAAATACGGACGAAGGTCGAAATGCCTATATGGCAGAAGCCACGGCGATCATTGATGAAATGCGCGCGCAGCTAGACACACTCTTCATCACTAAACCCAAAGCCGGTATGATCGTCAAACGGGTTGAACCTTTCCGCGAAGATACAGCCTTTGGCGCCTTTTATAACTCGCCTGCCCTCGATGGATCGCGGCCCGGCACATATTATATCAATCTGAAAAACATGGCGGATCAGCCGAAATTCCTGATGCAAGCGCTGGCCTATCATGAAGGCACGCCCGGCCATCATATGCAGATCGCGATTGCGCAAGAATTGCAAGGCCTGCCCAAATTCAGAACGTTGGGCGGCCATACCGCCTTTATCGAAGGCTGGGCGCTCTATTCAGAAGAAATCCCGAAGGAGATCGGCCTTTATACAGACCCCTATAAAGAGTTTGGCCAGCTCGGCATGGAAATTTTCCGGGCCGCGCGCTTGGTTGTCGATACAGGTATACATTCCAAAAAATGGGATCGTGAAAAGGCCGTCCAATATTACCTCGATAATATCCCAAATCCGGAAGGCGACGTGCGTGCCGAGATTGATCGCTACATCGTGTGGCCGGGTCAGGCCACCGCCTATATGATCGGAAAACTGAAAATCGAGGAGCTACGTAAAAAGGCTGAAACGGAATTAGGAGAAGACTTTGACATCCGCCAGTTCCATGACACAGTCATCGCAAATGGGTCTGTGCCTCTCAGTATTCTTGAAGAACTCGTAGACGACTATATTCAAACGACACAATCGGAGACAAATTAATGGCTAAACTTGCGCCTCATACAGTCATTCTGGCGGCTGTTTTAACGCTGGGCGCATGTTCGCCAGAGACCAACGCACCGACACCAAAATCCGAGACGACAGTTGACGCCTCCAGCGCCACGGATGCCACGGATGCCACGACGCTTTCAGAGAGTGAGAAGCTCAATAAATGGTTTGAAGACCGCTTTTTAGAGAGCGTACGGGCTTATCCGCAATTTATGACCTCTCTCGGTATGGATGAACGCCAAGACGAATGGAACGATCCGTCACGGTCCTATCAACTCGAGCAGCTTGATAAGACCCGTCAGGCTGTGGCGGACATGCGTGAAATGTTCGACTATGACGCGCTGGATGAAACAACAAAGCTCTCTTATCGCCTGTTTGAGAAAAATGCAGATGACGCGCTGGAAGGCCGTCAATGGTGGGATCACGGATATACTTACACACAAATGCGCGGGTCACATTCGTCTTTGCCAACCTTCCTCATGAACCAACATAAAATCAAAGATCTTGAGGACGCACAAAATTATCTAACCCGGCTGGAAACATTGGATGAGGTTCTTGATGTCCGCACCAACCAAGCCAAAGAGAAATTTGAAAAAGGAATTGCCCCTCCAAAATTCGTTTATGACTTCGTGATCGGGAGCTCTGAGAACATCATTTCTGGCAGCCCGCTGGAGGCCGAGAGTGAGGAAATAAATCTGCTCTTAGAAGATTTCCGCAAAAAGGTCGAAACCTCCGACATCGCAGAAGATCAACGCGAGGCCCTGTATGAGCGGGCGATCAAGGCCATAATCAACGATGTTGGCCCCGCTTATGAACGGATCATTGCGGAAATGAAGCGTCAGAAGGCGCTCGCCTCAACAGATGACGGCGTTTGGAAATTGCCGGATGGCGAGGCCTATTATGCGTGGCGTCTCAGAGAGATGACGACAACGGATATGAGCGCCAGCGAAATTCATGATCTAGGTTTAGCAGAGGTTGAGCGTATTCACGCGGAAATGCGCGAGATTATGAAAATCGTCGAATATGACGGGACCTTGCAGGAGTTCTTTGAATTTACGCGAGCGGACAAACAATTCTTCAAGCCTGAAACGGCTCAGGGCCGTGCAGAATATTTGAAAGAAGCTACGAAGTTTATCGACGATATGAAAGTCCGCCTCCCTGAGGTCTTTAATAGATTGCCAAAGGCGGAATTGGAGGTTCGCGCTGTCGAGGCCTTCCGCGAAAAAGCTGCTGGCAAAGCGTTTTACAATCGCCCTGCACCTGATGGATCACGTCCCGGTATTTATTATGCCAATCTTTACCGGATGGACGCCATGCCACTCTATCAGATGGAAGCGCTCGCCTATCACGAAGGTGTGCCGGGACATCATATGCAGCTTTCCATCAGCCAAGAATTAGAGGGCATTCCGTCATTCAGAAAATTCGGGCGCTTTACTGCCTATTCCGAGGGTTGGGGTCTTTATTCGGAATTCCTGCCGAAAGAGATGGGGCTTTATGCCGATCCTTATTCCGACTTCGGGCGTCTGGCGATGGAGCTCTGGCGGGCTGCACGTCTAGTGGTTGATACGGGACTTCACGATAAAAAATGGACCCGTGAAAAAGCGATTGAATACCTGATGGTCAACACGCCAAACCCAGAGAGCGACGCTGTCAAAGCGATTGAGCGCTATATCGTTATGCCGGGTCAAGCGACCGCCTATAAGATCGGCATGAATAAGATTATCGACCTGCGCGAAATGGCCAAGGTAGAGCTTGGCAATGATTTCGATATTCGCGATTTTCATGATGCCATTCTCGAAACAGGGCCCGTGCCGCTCAGCATTATGGAAGAGCAAGTTAAAGCCTATATCGCGGATATGAAAAGCGGAAGCTACAAGCCGGATCGATTATAAGACTTGCATGAAAAAAGCAGCCCCAACAGTTTTGGGGCTGCTCAAACACTTCAGATAATTTCGCTGAAACAAGCTTGTGATTAAAACAAGTCACTCACATTGATAAACTCAATTTTTTTTTTAATGTTACGTCGTACACCGTGATCTACACCTGTGAAAATCAAGGCATCGATGTTAATGAGCGTATCTGTGCCC
>CAZBDT010000115.1:612-7756 GCA_964490745.1 uncultured Algimonas sp. | reverse complement strand
GTCACCTCTCAGCGCAAAAGGCCCGGCACAGTCTTGGTCTCACCCAAGATGCTCAGCCCTGCCGTCTCCCGGTCCAGCAAGCGAGGCCTCACCTGTCCTACGACCAAAAGAACAGCTTAAATATGACCCGTAAAACACAAAATGCGGATCATTCTTTTTGAGAAAATGATAGGGAGTTGAAAGAATGATATAATTTGAATTGAATGAGGGTCAGGAATTCGGGATGGAGTTGCGTGCGATCAGTCTCCCCCTTGCGTTTTGCAAAAACGCTCAGGGGAGGAGAACCTAATCGCCCCCACTTGCCCAACACACCCCATCCCCCTACATCAAAACTATGGGAGCGCTGACACAGGACGAAAAAAACGCCATTCGGGACAAGGCCGTCGCGGAGTGGTGGAAAGACTGGTTCGCGGCGGATTAAAAAGGCGTTGCGTCTCAGATAACTATCAACTTTTTCCCATTTTGTTTATTCATAAGCGCCCCACTTCCAATATAATTGCTATTTGTATGGATTTGCAAATCGATGCGAGCCTTCTCAAAAATCCGTTTACGCCATTTCAAAAACCCCTCTGGTTTTTTCATGAGATCACCATTTTCGTCAAAATATGAATTCTGGCAATAAAGCCTGCCCCGTCTAATAATTTCGTGAGATACAAAGCATCGAGAATATTCGATGACGGGCGATTTTAGCGTATCTATACGAAAATCCTTCGTGTTTTCCACTCGTTGAAAAGCCAAATTTTCCAAATCCGAATTTCGAACCAATATGATTTTGAGCGGTTCTTTTCCCATGTTTTTGATAATTGAATTTATGAGAAAATGTGGATTGCTTGAGCCTGAACGCGCTTTTAGAAAGACTAAGTCTTCTACTTCAATCAATCTAGAGTCCAACAAACCAGAGTCTTTTTTATTCAAATAGAAATTTAATTGACTGCTCCGCATGTCCCTCACACCAATTCACTACACACATAATGACTGGTCGCGAAATAGCCACAATACCAAATAGGGGCAAATTGAAAATAGCCGATTTACGTCCACTCAAACGCAATCGGCGCATCAATATCGGGGTGCAGGCTCTTATGCACCGGGCAGGTTTTGGCGGCGCGTTCCAGTTTTTTTCTGTCTGTTTCCCTGACCACTACGGGGATGGTGACGCGGACCTTTAGCGCACCAATCCGGCGGATTGGGTCTGTGACCATAGTTTTTTCGACGTCAGCTGTTGCACCCGTCAGGTCCACATCCATGCGATCCGCGACAATGCCCATGACCGTCAGGATACAGCTGCCCAAGGCCACGCCCACGAGGTCAGTCGGCGAGAAGCTCTCCCCCTTGCCATTATTGTCGACAGGCGCATCGGTCTGAAATTCCGCGCCCGAGGGTCCGTGATGGGTTGTCGTCCGCAACCCGCCTTCATAAGTGATTTTCGTTTTGACCATTTCGGCGTGCCTTTTTGGGGGCTTAATAAATGTTCCAACCCGCATAGCGGCTTGGCGCGTCACTGCAATTGATTAACGGTTTCACTCGCTGGCGTTATGCGCCCCACTTCGCCTCCAGCTTTTTCCGGGCCGGCTCATGCACATTGACCTTGGACAAATCGCCCCCGGCCCATTCCATAACACGCTTATCCATCATTTTAAACCAGAGCGGCGGGAAGAAAGCGACGGCGAAACAGCCGCCATATCCTGTCGGCAGGGTCGGGACATCGTCATAATCGCGTAGCACTTGGTAAGGGCGTTGCGGATAGGCGTGGTGATCCGAATGACGTTGCAGGTGAAAGGACAGTAGATTGGAATAGGTATGGTTGGTGTTCCAACTATGTTTAGGCTGGCAGCGTTCATATTTACCGTTCGGTTTCTTCTCACGCAGCAGGCCGTAATGCTCGACATAATTAGCTTGGGTCAGGGCCAACCATGCGAGGACATGATGCGGGATGAGGAAGAAGAGGATTGCCGGTCCGAACAGGACAACGAATAGTACAGCGAGAGCGAGGGTCACTGCATAGACTTGCAAAACATCATTCTCCAGCGACCAGAAACTCTTCCCCTTGCGGTTTAAACGCGCCTTTTCATAGCGCGTCCCGCGTTTAAATGTTCCCGACAATTCGCGGATCATAAAGGCGTAAAAACTCTCGCCCATGCGCGAACTGGCGGGGTCTTCGGGGGTGGCGACCCATGTATGATGACCCTTATTGTGTTCGATGTTAAAGTGACCATAGCCCATAATCATATTGCCGATTTTCGCGGTTAGTCGGTCGAGCTTATCCGCTTTGTGGCCCAGCTCATGCGTCATGACCATAACGCCGCCACTATTGGCGCCGACGCCGATAATCAGGGCGAGCACCGCCCACCACGGCAAATCCTGCGTGCCGACAAAAACGACGAAAGAGAGGAAAAGCGCAATCGCGACATAGACCATGGTGTGAACCGTGATGCGATAATAATGGTCGGCGCTCATCGCGCTGACAACTTCTTCCGGCGGATTATGCGTGTCCTCGCCCAAAATCGTATCCATTAGCGGGGTGAAGATGTAGAAAAATAGCAGCGGGATGAGCGTCACAATCGGGTTTTTGTCCAGCACAAAGTGAAGCCCGATAGATGAGAGGGACACCAGCGGAGAAATGATTATCAGCCAATAAAGATGGCGCTTTTTATCTGTATAGATGATTTCTGCGCCTGTTTCGACTGTGCCTGTAAATGTACTCATGCTGCGGCTCCCCCCTCTAAATCTTGAAACGGAATGCAAAGCTCCGCCATAGGCTCTAAGGCCTCTAAAATCAGTTTCACTTTTTTGACGACATAAGGCCCGTCAATGGAATGGAAGACCCGTCGTCCCTTCTTGCGCGAGGTTGTTATGCGGGCCTGTTCCAGCGTTCCGAGATGTCGGGATATGACCGACCGGTCCTGCGACAGACCGGATGCAATCGTGCCGACATCACAGGTGCCGAGCAAGATGAGTTTCTTGATAATTTCCACCCGGGTCGGATCGGTCAGGGCTTTTAAAAATCGCGTGTCCAATGTCGCGATCGCGGCCTCTGCCATGACTTTATGTTCGAGCGATTGTGTTCGATTATCCTGCTTCATAAATGCATATGTGCACATGCATGCATATGATTAAAGCGCCAATTCTGAATACTGCCCCATGCGAAGCTGAATTTGCTAAAACGGCTCCTTCCCCCTACGGTCAAGTAAAAGGGGAAATCATGGTTCAAGATATCAGCGCATCCATCGACGCCTGCGCAGCGCATTATGGCGATGAGGCCGAAGCCGTTCGAGAGTATTTAGTGCAGGGTCAGGCCCGGGCACTCGCCCTGCCAAATCGCGGACCCTTACGTTTTGATGATGCGGGACATATCCATCCCGAGATATTGGAGGCCTATTCCGAATATGGGTTCTATATTTTTGAAGGCGCGATAAGCCCGGAAGAACTCGCAGACCTGCAAGCAGATTTAGCAGAGATGCGCAGCCGCTTTCCGGTTCATATGGGCGCAGAGGTCGACGCAAAGGGTCGTCCGGCGCTGGGCGCGGATAGTCAAGCCATGGCCCTGCAATGGGCGCGGCCCCTATCTGACCCGCTGGGCGGAACAAAGCTGGCCAATGGTCGTCATCAAGTAAAGCTATTCGAGCCCAAAGCCAAATCGGATGCGCCGCCAGCAGCCCCTTTTTATCTGGCGGGGTCCCTGCAATTCTCTCCCGCCTGTTTGCGCCTTTACGCGCATCCGGGTCTTTTGAAGATGGCTGAAGCTGTGAATGGCGAAGACTTCACACCCTTTCACGAAGGGCTGTTTATCAAGGATGCGGGGCTCGGTGCGGCTGTCTCCTGGCATCAGGACGGCGACACCCATTGGGAAAGCCCGGATTTTGACCCCGATATACACGGCTTCAATTTCATGGGCCAAGTTTATGGCAGCACGGCCGTCAATGGCGTCTGGGTTGTGCCCGGTTCTCATAAGGATGGCCGCGCGGATATTGTGAAAATGGTGGCAGAGGCCGGATCAGAGCGCCTGCCCGATGCCGTACCGATTATTTGCAATCCGGGTGATGTGGTCATCAATAACCGCCAAATCGTTCATGGGTCTTTTGCCAATACAGGGTTCGAGCCGCGCCTGACCGCCAATTTTGGCTTTCACCGCCGCAGTTCCGTCCTGAATGTCAAAGGCGCTGGTATCCATGCCGAAGCCGCCGTCTTTGACGAAGATTTCATCGCCAAACGGTCCGACGTCATGGGGTTAGCTATCGCTGCGCGCAAAGCGCATTATCCGGACGAGACGCCCTATGATTATAAACCGCTCACGGATAAGCAAAGCAGCTATGCATATGATGCAGCGGCGCAAGCCGGACTAAAAGACTATAATTTGATGGATTTGAGTATTTAACGTCTCACCAATCCCGCACTTTTCCGCGCAGGCTTTTGATCTCGCTCCGACGCTTTGCTTTTTTCACGGCGCGTTTTTGCGAGCTATAGCTGGGACGGGTTTTTAGGCGGGGCGGATCAACATAGATCGCCTTTCGCAGCAGCGATTGTAAGCGCCTGATCGCATCATCCAGATTGCGCGACTGGCTACGATGGGTTTGGGCCTTTATCACAACCACAAAATCATCGGTGATGCGACTGTCGCGGAATTTTGCAATGCGGCGGCGATAGGTCTCGTTAATATGAAAACTGTTCAGGTCACAGCGGAGCTGTATGGCAGAACTCGTCTTATTCACCGATTGCCCACCCGGACCGGAGGCCCGAATGGCCGAGGTTTCAATCGCATGGGGCGGAACGGAAAACCGCTTATCTATATATAGCGGCTTATCCACCTATGGCCGACTTGATCGCGTCAAGTGCGGCCTCGGCATTTTCAGGCTGGCTTCCGCCGGCCTGCGCCATGCCCGGCTTGCCCCCGCCGCGCCCACCGACTTCCGCTGCGCCTTTATTGACGAGATCAGACGCAGAATGGGTGGCTTGGACATCTTCCGACACAGCGACAGCGACAGCGACTTTACCGCCATCACGGGCGACAAAGGCAACAATGCCCGAGCCAAGCTGCGCAATTTGTTCATTGAGCATAGAGCGAAGATCTTTGCCCGATACACCGTCCAAGACGCGACCCAAGAAATTAATCCCATTGATCTCTTCCGGCCCGGACGCCGCACCGCCGCCGCCCAAGGCGAGTTGTTTCTTGGCCTCAGACAGATCTTTTTCAAGCTGCTTGCGCTCCGCGAGTAGCGCTTCAATACGGGACGGCACGTCTTCGAGTTTTGTTTTGAACATGTCTGCTGCCTGTCGCGCGAGGCCCGCCTGGGTTTCGAGATATTGACGCGCCGCCTCACCGCTCACCGCTTCGACACGGCGAATGCCGGCGGCGACAGCGCCCTCACCCGTGATCTTGAACAAGGCGATATCACCTGTCCGCTCAACATGCGTCCCGCCGCAAAGTTCGACTGAATAGGCTTTCGGACTGTCATCCAGCGGATCGCCCAGTGATAATACACGAACTTCATCGCCATATTTTTCACCGAAGAGCGCGACCGCGCCCGCGGCAATGGCGTCATCCGGGTTCATCAATTTTGTCTCGGCCAGCTTGTTCTGTTGAATAACGGCATTCACCTCATCCTCGACACGCGCAAGCTCTTCGCGCGTAATTGCGGAGGGGTGAGAGATGTCAAAACGAATGCGTTCGCCGTCAACCATCTGGCCCTTTTGCGCCACATGATCACCAAGAACACGGCGCAAGGCTTCGTGTAGCAAATGTGCAGCGGAGTGATTGCGTTTCGTCTTTTCACGATTATCGACATCCACGGAAAGGTGGGCCTCGTCCCCGAGCTTCACTGTGCCGGTAAGCGTCCCAATATGGGCGTGCAAATCGCCCGCGCGTTTCTGGACATCAATAATTTCGATACGCGCGCCATTATTAAAGGTCGCGACACCTTTATCGCCCGCTTGACCGCCGCTCTCCGCATAGAAAGGCGTTTCGCGCGTGAGGAAAACCACGTCTCCGTCAGACGCTTCGTCTATGGCTGAGTCATTCTGAACCAGAGCAACAATCGCCTGCCCGCCAGATAATTTATCATAGCCTGTAAAGGTCGTTGCTCCGTCTTTTTCCAACAACGCTTTAAACAGGTCATCTGCGCCTGCGCTGGCAAATTTTCCGCCATCGGCTTTGGATTGTTCGCGCTGTTCCGTCATGGCGGCATCAAATCCGTCTGTGTCCACTTCAATCCCTTTGGCGCGTAATGCGTCCTGCGTCAGGTCGAGCGGGAATCCATATGTATCGTAAAGCGTGAAGGCCGTCCGACCGTCAAGCTTATCACCGGAAGACAAGTCTTTGACGGCCTCTTCCAACAGAGCCGTGCCACGACCCAATGTACGGCGGAAACGGATTTCTTCCTGTTCAAAGACGCTTTCAATATTGGCCTGTGCGCGCCCAAGCTCTGAATAGGCCGGACCCATTTCACTGACGAGTGTTGGGACCAAACGATGCATGAGCGGATCTTTCGCGCCCAGCAAATGCGCATGACGCATCGCGCGGCGCATAATGCGGCGCAGCACATAGCCACGACCTTCATTGGACGGCGACACACCATCCGCCATCAGGAAAGAACAACTGCGCAGATGATCGGCAATGACTCTGTGGCTAAACTTGGCCTCACCTTCGGCTTTCGCTCCCGTTAGCTCAACTGAGGCACCGATCAGCGTTTGGAATAGGTCCGTGTCGTAATTATCATGTTTGCCTTGGAGGATCGCCGCTGTGCGTTCCAATCCCATACCTGTATCAATAGACGGTTTCGGGAGATCTATTTGCGTGCCATCCGCCCGACGCTCATATTGCATGAAAACGAGGTTCCAGATTTCGATGAAACGATCGCCATCTTCATCGGGTGAGCCCGGAGGACCACCTGCGACGCTCGGGCCGTGATCATAAAAAATCTCTGAACACGGTCCGCAAGGTCCTGTATCGCCCATGGCCCAGAAATTATCATTCGTAGCAATGCGAATAATGCGCTCATCCGGCAATCCGGCAATTTTCTTCCAAAGATCAAACGCCACATCATCGGTGTGATAAACTGTCACAAGCAGCTTATCTTTCGGCAGGCCAAAATCTTTTGTCACCAATGTCCAAGCATGTTCAATCGCCTCGGCTTTGAAATAATCACCGAAA
>CAZBDT010000115.1:0-602 GCA_964490745.1 uncultured Algimonas sp. | reverse complement strand
GTATAGCCGACATTGTCGAGATCATTATGCTTACCACCAGCTCGCACGCATTTCTGCGAGGTCGTCGCCCGGGGAAAATCCGGAGAGAGCGCACCCGTAAACCAATCTTTAAACGGCACCATACCTGCATTCACGAAGAGCAAGGTGGGATCATTATCCGGCACGAGCGGAGAACTTGGTGCAACCGTGTGACCATTGCGGTCGAAATAGCTCAGAAATTGAGAGCGGATATCAGCAAGAGAGGTCATAAAAATATTCCATAATAGGGCCTGTTCATATAGAAAGAGCGCCTGGCAGTGCCAAGCGCTCTTTTGGTTAGAAATGTCCGTTGTTTACAGTGAGACACATATAAACCTGCGGGGACAGCCTTTTTCAAAGAAACGGACAGCCGCGATTAGGGTTACGGGAATCGCCGGTAGTTAAGTTTCTAACCGTTATGCATTGCCTACAGGCTAAGCGCCGAGGCCGAGTTGCGGCGCGTCACCATTATCTTCGACCTGCTCAGATTTCGGCATTAGAAGCTCGTCTTCGATCAAACCTTCATTCATCCGAATCTTGCGCTCGATCTCATCTGCCATTTCAGGATTTTGAAGAAGGAACTT
>CAZBDT010000114.1:0-7765 GCA_964490745.1 uncultured Algimonas sp. | reverse complement strand
CGCCTCGATCCCGATGATCGTGTCGCCATTGTGGGCGCAAATGGGCAGGGCAAGACAACCCTTGTCAAATCGATTGCGCAACGCCTCCCCCTTATGACGGGGACACGGAAAGCCTCCTCCAGTTTGAAAATCGGATATTTTTCGCAAGATCAACTTGATGAGCTGACGGCCGGGGAGACGGTTCTGAACCATGTGACGCAAGCCCTGCCAAAGGGTACAGCCGAAAGTCGGGCGCGGGGCGTGGCGGCACAGATGGGATTCTCTCATGAGAAAGTCGAAACCAATGTCGAAAAACTGTCCGGTGGCGAAAAAGTGCGGTTACTCCTGGGGCTCATGTCGATTGAAAAGCCGCATGTTTTGATATTGGATGAGCCGACGTCGCATTTGGATATCGATAGCCGCGAAGCGCTGATCTATGCCCTAAATGATTTTCCGGGGGCCGTGCTTCTCATTACCCATGATGTTTATCTCGCCGAAGCGACAGCTGATCGGCTCTGGCTTGTCAATAATGGGAAAGCCAAACGTTATGACGGCGATTTACGGGATTATAAAAAATTAGTGATGCAGGCTGACCGTAGCTGATCGCGACAGGGCGTCGCATATTTATTACGACGGGCTAACGATTGGATTAAACCCGCGTTAGAATTAACTGTTTCCTTTCCGGGCAACGCATCCTTCGCTCTCTGTATGCGTAGTTAGGGCAATGGTCGCATACTCGGCCATGTAAGTTCAAACGGAGACATCTAAGATGACAACCGCATTATTTAAACGCGCCGCACTGGCCGCGACAGCACTGACGTTCACACTCGCAACGGCGACAGCCAGCTTTGCAGGTGATTGCAGCTCAACGAAAAAGAAATCCGCTATGAACCAGACTGAGGTGATGGGCGCTACAGTTTATAAGACAGCTGGAAATTATTCCTCCGCAAAAACATATGCGAGCCAAGGCACAATTATTGATGCAGCAGTTAGCACCCCAGATCTGTCGACATTAACAGCCGCCGTCAAAGCCGCAGGCTTGGTCGAAACACTGCAGGGTGATGGTCCATTCACAGTATTTGCGCCGACAAATGCAGCTTTTGATGCGCTGCCAGCCGGAACAGTTTCAACTTTATTGAAGCCGGAAAACAATGCCATGTTGACGAATATCCTCACGTCACACGTCGTCGCCGGTAACTTCTCAGCCGCCGATATCGTTGCGCTTGTAGAGGCGAATGGCGGTAAAGCCGAGATCGCAACGATTTCAGGCGCGAAACTGAAAGTGATGAAGTGGGGTGATACGTTGAAGATTAAAGATGAAAGCGGGAATAAGTCCAAAGTAGCGATCGCCGACATTATGAAGTCAAACGGTACAGTCCACGTCATTAACGGCGTGTTGTTACCAGAATCAGGCAACGACTCCTAAGTCACACACCTAAGATTATTGAAATAATCGAACTGGCTTCTCCTCAAGGAAGTCAGTTTTTTTGTGCGCTCTGTAACGGCGCATAGCGCGCGTTTTCTTGACGTTCGACATAGCGTTTCCAGATCGCGTCATAGGGATGGACTGCATCTGTTGAGCCATTTGCATCGACCAGCGGGCGGCTTTCATTATGCCAGCCAAAGATACCACGTTCCAAATTAGACACGGATGTTGCGCCATTGGCCAGCATATCTGCTTGAACGCGTTCCGCGAAGAGTGAGGAGCGCTGACCGACTGAACAATAAACGATAATGTCTTTATCCGTCACATCCCCAATCTGAATGGCCGCCATTTCAGATGTGGCGTTGGGGCTCACCCAGATTGCGCCGGGGATGCGGCTGACAGCATATTCTTCCGGTTCACGAATATCCAAAATGAGGAGATTGTCTGTCTCAAGTTTCGCGAAAGCGTCGGACGATAGATGCTCCACTGTCGCATGGTCAGAGACAATATCAGCATGGACGCGATCTAGCCCCGTCTCACCTCCAGTACAGGCCGAAAAGAGGCTGGCACTAATTGCAATAAAAAAGGCTAGGCTTCGCATCTGCAAAGCCTAGCCCGAATTCAGTCAAACGCAAATCGCGTTTTGACAGTGACGATTTAGCCGTCCAATTCGATAGATGTTGGGTAAGGAATTGTGATGTCGTTCTTGTCAAAGGCTTCTTTGATAGACTTTTTCAGATCGAACATGACGTCCCAATAATGCTCTGGCTTACACCAGACGCGGCTTTGGATATCGACAGAGCTGTCATTCAGCGTGACAACTTTCGCCCATGGACCGTGTGGTTCAGACAGAACATCAGGGTGCGCTGCGGCAACCTCATTGATAACCTTAATGGCCTTATCAATATCGTCATCATAATGAATGCCATAATCAACATCGACGCGGCGTAGGCCCAGGGATGTGAAGTTCTTGATCGTCGACCCCCACGCTTCACCATTGGCGATAATCGTCTTCACATTATCAACTGTTGCAAGGTTCGTTGTGAAGATATTAATGTCATCGACGACACCTTCATTCCCGGCCACTTCGACGTAATCGCCAAGCTTATAGGGACGGAACAACAACAGCATGACGCCAGCGGCAACATTGCCGAGTGTACCTTGTAAGGCGAGACCGATGGCCAATGTTGCGGCACCTAAGACAGCGACAAGTGAAGTCGCTTCAACGCCGAGTTTTGAAATCGCGGCGATGATAACGAAGGCTTTGATGATATAGCCCACGATGGATGAGAGGAAATTTGCGAGCGTCTCATCAATGTTCGGGCTTTTGAGCGCCATTTTCTTGGCGAAAGCGGAGAGCTTTTTCGCGATCCAAAACCCAATGATTAGGATCAGGATGAATTGGACAAAGGCAACGGCAAATCCCGGTCCATTGGTGAAAAGCCAATCTTTTGCCGCGAGCATCATCCCGCCGGCGTCTCCTGCTGTTCCAGCGACTTCACCCGCTGCGTTTGTAACGGCGTCTTGAGCTAACATAATTAAACCCTCCAGGTTTGCTTCGTAATTAATTTAGGCGTTTTTCTGTTTTAAGGCTTTGAACTTTGCTAAGCTGTCGCGGCCTTTAGAATTTTTGACATGTTGTTTGATTTTGACTTCATGCGGATAGGGAATGCCAATACCCGCCGCGTCCAAAGCCGCTTTCACAGGCTGAGAAATTTCCGTGCTGAGCGCTTTATAATCCCCGGCATCGCACCATGCGCGAAGTTGGATATCGACGGAGCTGTCGCCGAGATTGACAACCTTGGCCCAAGGGGCTGGATCGCTGTGAACGCGCGGGTTAGCAGCAGCCGCTGATGTGATGGCTTCAATCGCAGCATCAATATCAGCGTCATAGCTTATCCCGAAATTCCTATCGAGTCGCCGTGCGCCCATGGACGTATAATTTTTGATCACGCCGCTAAAGGCTTTGCCATTGGCGACGATAATTTCGACACGATCAGCTGTACTGAGGCGGGTTGCCGTCATTGCAATCTCTTCGACTTTGCCTCTTGCGCCAGCGATTTCGACTTCATCGCCGATTTTATAAGGTTTAAACAAGATAAGCATGACGCCAGCCGCTATATTGCCGAGTGAGCCTTGTAAGACAAAAGCCAGAGCTGCGCCGGACGCTGCGATGACACCAAAAATCGATGTTGTATCGACACCAAGAATCGTCAAAGCGGCCATGGCAACAACTAACATGATAATAAATTTAATCAGACTGGCGAAAAAGCGCGACAGGCTAGGGTCAGAGTTAGGCGCTTTGTTGAAAGCGGTTTCAGACTTTGCCGCTACTTTGCGCGCAATCGCAAAGCCAATCCATAAAATGATGAGCGCTATTAACGCTGGAACAGCATAGGCCAGAATTTTTGGCAAAAGTGTGTTGATATCCATCAGCCCCCTCCAAGTGCAGATTGTCACATCCATGATTTTGTTGAAACGTCAATTGCACGCCTCGATTCAGTCATGTTGTGTTGAGGAACCTAATTCACAACTTCTATGAATAAATTCTGAATGTATTCAATCCTTGCAAGATAGGATTAACTTTCCGCCGCTTCGGCTTCCTTTTTGAGGGCATTCATTTGATCCCGCAGACGCGCGGCCTCTTCAAATTCGAGATTCTCAGCCGCTTCAAACATCCGTTTTTCAAGATCAGCCATGGCCGCTTGCATATTGCCGCCCATGAAGGGTTCTGCCCCTTCGGCCATTTCAAGAATTTTGCGTTGAGCTTTGCCGGATTTGCCGACACGTTTGCGACCGGATGGCGTGTAGCTATTGGCTTCATCTTTGATTTTTTGTGAGGCCTCGCTGTCACCCACAATATCGGCTACACCGCGCAGAACGGTTTTCGGTGTAATGCCGTGTTCGAGGTTATGCGCTTGCTGACGTTTCCGGCGGCGGTCTGTTTCGTCCATGGCGCGTTGCATGGAGCCCGTGACTTTGTCGGCATAAAGCACAACGCGGGCCTCTGAATTTCGCGCGGCGCGTCCGATGGTTTGGACGAGAGCGGTTTCACTGCGCAGGAACCCTTCCTTATCCGCATCTAAAATCCCAACGAAAGCGCATTCCGGAATGTCCAAGCCTTCCCGCAATAAATTAATCCCGATGAGAACATCGAAGACACCCAAACGTAGATCGCGAATAATTTCGATACGTTCCAGCGTGTCGACATCACTATGCATGTAGCGAACCTTGATGCCCTGATCCGTCATATATTCGGTCAGGTCTTCCGCCATTTTTTTCGTTAGGGTCGTCACCAGCGAGCGGTAGCCATTTGCCGCGACTTTCTGAACCTCATCGATAATATCATCAACTTGGTTATGGGTCTTGCCGCTCACAGGACGAATTTCGACGGGCGGGTCGAGCAGGCCGGTGGGGCGAATGACTTGTTCCACAAAGACGCCGCCCGTGCGTTCCATTTCCCAATCGGCTGGCGTGGCGGAGACGTGAATGGTTTGCGGGCGCATGGCGTCCCATTCTTCAAATTTCAGCGGGCGATTATCGATACAGCTTGGCAAGCGGAAACCGTGTTCCGCCAGCGTGCTTTTCCGGTTCGCATCGCCGCGCGACATGCCACCAATTTGTGGCACGGAGACATGGCTCTCATCCATAAAGAGCAGCGCATTTTCCGGCAGATATTCAAACAAGGTCGGCGGAGGTTCGCCGGGTGCGCGACCCGTCAAGTAACGAGAGTAGTTTTCAATGCCGTTACAAAAGCCACTGGCGGCCATCATTTCCAAGTCAAATTCAGTGCGTTGGGACAGGCGCTGCGCCTCCAGCAATTTACCTTCACTCTCGAAAAGCTTTAGCGTTTCCTTGAGTTCGTGTTTGATTCCCTTCATGGCCGATTGAACGGTCGGGCGCGGCGTGACGTAATGCGAATTCGCATAAACGCGGACGCTTTGTTTTTCTGCTGTCGAGCGCCCTGTCAGTGGATCGAACTCTGTGATGGCTTCAATCTCTTCGCCAAAAAACTCAAAGCGCCACGCCGTATCATCATAATGCGCCGGAAAAAGTTCAATTGTGTCTCCGCGGACACGGAAGCTGCCGCGCTGAAAGGCGAGATCATTTCGCGTATATTGCAACTGGACGAGTTGTTGCATCAATGTGCGTGGGTCAATCTCTTGCCCGCGCGACAGATCAATCGTCATTTCCGTATAGGTCTCGACCGAGCCGATACCATAGATGCAAGAGACGGACGCCACGATAATACAATCATCGCGTTCTAGAATTGCGCGTGTCGCAGCATGGCGCATCCGGTCAATCTGTTCATTCACGGATGAGTCTTTTTCAATAAATGTATCTGTGCGCGGGACATAGGCTTCCGGCTGATAATAATCATAGTAAGAGACGAAATATTCGACAGCATTATCGGGAAAGAAGCTTTTGAATTCGGAATAGAGCTGGGCCGCGAGGGTTTTATTCGGCGCCATGATCAGGGCAGGGCGTTGGGTCTGCTCAATAACTTTCGCCATGGTGAAGGTTTTTCCCGATCCCGTCACACCTAACAGCACTTGATCGCGATCGATCGAATTTACGCCTGCGACGAGTTCGGGAATGGCTTTGATTTGATCGCCCTTAGGTTCAAATTCTGAGACCAAGCGAAATGTTTTGCCGCCTTCAATCTTTTCGGGGCGTTCAGGACGGTGCGGCTGCCACATGGACAGATTGGCCTCAGAGGCAGGTTTTACAGACGGCTTTGGCATAGGCAGAAGATAAGGATTGCAGCCCTTGAGACAAGGGGCAGTAGGCTTTCTGCCTTTGAACTGGATACAGGCAAAGTCATGACGAATATGCACAAAATTTATGATTTCAGTGTCACTTCGTCTGAAATCTTAGTCTGCATTTGACGTAGGGGCGCCCCATAAGGTTATCTAACATAGGTCATAAGGGCCAAGCACAAATCGCATCACATGAACCAGGCAGATAAACTGCTCTGGATTTTTTGCATGGAAATATATAAGCTATTGAAACTACTATGATTTTTTGCATAGCTCCTACGGCAAAAACGTATCTTCCGAGAATTTCTGATCCTGCTAAACAAAAATGGCGACGAGGGTAGTGACCTCGCCGCCGCGATTAAGAAGCAGTAACAGAAAGGACCCATCTCATGCTTATCAAATCTACAGTCTCAATGGTATCTCCATCAACTTTAGTCAAGACATTAGGTCGCACGACAGCAATCGTATTGGCGGCGTCTACATTAGGTTTTGCGACGCAGGCTTCGGCTTTCGGCGGAACACTGGTTGATCGTGTCGTGACTGTGAAGTTGAAAAAATCAGAACTCGCCGCTCCTGAAGGTATTGAGAAATCTTATACGAAGCTTAAAGTGAGAGCCGAGCGCTTTTGTAATTCTATCGACTCTACGCTTTTTTTAACCGGCGAGAGTGTGGACGAATGCACGTCAGAGCTCTTGACGCAATTTGTTCAAAGCACGGGCCTCGAAGTTTTGCAGAATTATCATTCCTCGCAATAGACGCCGGACTATAATTGTAAGATCTGTTTTCTAGCTCATTATCGAAATTGAAACCCTTGCACTTGCGGTAAGGGTTTTTTCTTGCCCCAATATATAGATGAAACCGTTTGGTATTTTTGTGCTTCGACTTCTTTCATGCGTAGTGATTTAAGGGCTAATTTAATTACGCTGAATGTTATGAAACCGCATCTCTAACGGTCGAAATATTTTTCCGTCGAGAGTCAATCATTACCAGCAAAGTTGCTTATCAGGGAAAAGCCGATGCGACACTTGCTTTCGATAGCCCATTAGAATTCTTCGGTGAAGTCGCATATCGCAAAACGAGCGATGTCGAGACAGAAAATGTGTTGTTCCCAGGAACGCTGGACATTGAGAATGCGCAAACAAGCTTCGGTGCTGGTCTGCGTTATAAGTTTGGCGGGTAATCCACCTTTAACCACTATATATAACTTAAACTAACAAAAAACCCCACTACGTGCGTTTCAAAATTGAAATGCACATGGCGGGGTTATTTTTATCGGGTAGGGGAGGCTACCCTATTTCCATTTTAGATGGGCGTTTAGGCACTCATCTTATTTTTTGACGGGTCGCGGAGAACATATCCACGGCCCCAAACGGTTTCAATGTAATGCTCGCCTTGTGTTGCAGCCGCCAGCTTTTTGCGTAGCTTACAGATGAACACATCGATGATTTTCAATTCAGGCTCGTCCATGCCGCCATAGAGGTGGTTCAGGAACATTTCTTTTGTGAGGGTTGTCCCCTTGCGCAAGCTGAGAAGCTCTAGCATTTGATATTCTTTACCGGTCAAATGTACGCGGTGATCGCCAACTTCAACGGTTTTGGCG
>CAZBDT010000113.1:0-7828 GCA_964490745.1 uncultured Algimonas sp. | reverse complement strand
CGGAATGCGGTATTCATATGGTGGACGGCAATTGGGTGAGCACGGAGACCAAGGCGAGGTTTGAGGCTTTCTGACCAGTGTTAGAAAGCCGCGAGCCACGCGAGCGGATTCATGACCAACTCTAATTGATGTTACACCGACGCGGCAAAGCCGCCCGGTGCCCATACCGTGAGGGGAGCGTAATACGCCGAAGTCACAGATTTGCTCAGATTTCACGGAAATAGCCACCGGGTAACCCGCTGTGCCGCGTCGGTGTAACGGTCTATTACGTGCCCGCCATGCTTCAAATTTTGCAAACTTGACATCACAGCGACATCCCGTCAGCCAATAATAAACAATTTTGTAGCTGTTGGCATGAAATGAAAAATATCAAACAACCCAATGATTTAGATCGACCAAATCATGTTGATCAGGTGACGGACCGAATTGCAGGTTTCATAGGCGGCGGGATCGCAGGTTTAGTAGTGGGTGTTTTTGCTATTGTCTTTGTAGCCAACCTTGGGTTTATATCTCTGATTTATGCCTTTTATGGACTGATCGCTTTCGTGTTATTATTCGCAATCCTTGGTGCGTTCAGACCCAAATGGTTTGCGTGGATATTGGACGTGCTGACGTCTTGGTAGTGCCGTATTTTCCGCCAATGTCACACCGACGCGGCGTAGCCGCCCGGTGCCCATTCCATAGGCGGAGCGTAAAACGCCGATACCATAGATTTATTCCAATTTCACGGAATAGGCACCGGGCGACCCCTTGGGCCGCGACGGTGTGACGTTATCTTCTACCTATTAATGCCGCCCCTGTAACTCCGCAATCACGGCCTCCAACTTCACATTCTTCGCCGCCAACAGCACCAGCGTGTGGTAGAATAAATCCGCAGCCTCACTGACCAGCTTGTCTTCCGTTTCCGCCACAGCGGCGAGGGCGGTTTCTACGCCTTCTTCCCCGACTTTTTGCGCCGCGCGGCGGAGCGGGCCTTGTAGGAGTTGGGCCGTGTAGGAGCTTTCAGGGTCTGCCGTTTTACGGCCTTCGATTAAAGTTTCGAGGTAGGACAGAAAACCAACGCCTTCTGCGCCGTCATCACCGAAACAAGAGACTGTGCCTTCGTGACAGGTCGGGCCTGTCGGGCGGGCTTTGACCAAAATTGTATCCTGATCGCAATCTACCGTCATGGAGACGAGCGATAGCGTGTTTCCGCTCGTTTCGCCCTTTGTCCAAAGCGTTTGGCGAGAACGGCTGAAAAATGTGACCAATCCTGTCTCTTCGGTCTTTGCCACGGATTCCGCGCTCATATAGCCCAACATCAGGACTTGCAGCGTGTCGGTATCTTGCACGATGGCGGGGACGAGACCTCCACCTTTTTCAAAGTCGATCTTCATAATCTTACTCTTATGCCTGCCTCGCGCAGATCCGCTTTCAAATCGGGAATAGCGATGACGGATTTATGGAAGACCGAAGCCGCTAGCGCCCCGTCGACATTGGCCTGCTTAAACACGTCTTCAAAATGTTCCGTCGCGCCTGCACCTCCAGATGCGATGAGCGGCACGTCGCAAACAGCACGAACCGCCTTGAGTTGGTCAATGTCATAGCCCTTGCGCACACCGTCGCGGTTCATGCAGTTCAAGACGATCTCGCCCGCGCCGCGTTTGACGACTTCCTGCACCCAATCGAGGGTGAGGCGGCCTGTCTCGCGTGTTTTATCGGGGTCGCCCGTATGGGATTTGACACGGTAGGTTTCGCCATCAGCAAATGTGTCGATCCCAACGACAATACATTGCACGCCGAAAGCGTCGGACATTTCATTGATCAGCTCGGGCCGCATGAGGGCGGGTGAATTGATGCTGATTTTATCCGCACCTGCCGCGAGACGCGCGCCTGCCGCCTCAACGGTTTTGATGCCGCCTGCTACGCAGAACGGGATGTCGAGGGCGCGGCTGACTTTACCGACCCAATCCGGGCTGACTGTGCGATCATCGACGGAGGCTGTGATATCATAAAAGACCAGTTCATCTGCGCCTTCATCGCGGTAACGTAGGGCGAGATCGATGATGTCGCCGACATCTTCATGGTTGCGAAATTGCACGCCTTTGACGACGCGACCATCCCGCACGTCGAGACAAGGTATGATGCGCCGGGTTAGCACGAAATGGCCTCGTTCAAGGTAAAGTTACCCTCATAGAGCGCCTTGCCGATGATGATGCCGTAAGGGTCAATCGCTTTGAGGGATTTGACATGATCTATCGTGCCAACACCGCCAGAGGTAATCAGGTCGAGCGTCGGAAATTCGGCTTGAATGCGTTTGTAAAGCTCGACATTTCCGCCCAATTCCATACCGTCACGTCCAATATCCGTGACGAGGATCGTTTTCAAACCTGAGCCTAGAAAATCACTGATAACGCCCCAGAGGGTTTTCTCTGAGGCTTCGGTCCATCCTTTTGTGGCGGGGCGGTATTCGCCGTCTTCACCTTGGTTCACATCTAATGCGAGGCAGATCGAGTCAGGACCGACCTCGCGGAGCCAATGTTTGACCATTTGCGGATTTGTCACGGCGAGGGAGCCGATAACAACACGGTCTACACCGCCCTCCAGCAATCGTTGTATCTGGGCCAGGTCGCGTAGCCCGCCGCCTGTTTGAACCTTGATATTGGCGCTATTAGCGACTTTCAGGATGAGTTCGGACTGTTCGGCTTGGCCATTTTTCGCGCCGTCCAAATCGACAATATGCATCCATTCCGCACCAGCCGCCGCATAAGATTTCGCGACATCGACGGGATCGGCGGCGTAATTGGTGCGCGCGCCGAAATTTCCTTTGAGCAAGCGAACACAGCCGCCATCCATCAAATCCATAGCCGGAAAAATCATAGGTCTAGGTCCAGAAAATTCTTGAGTATCTGCGCTCCGGTTTTCGAGCTGCGCTCCGGGTGAAACTGACAGCCCCAGACATTATTTTGACGCACGATCGCGGAGAAAGGTGACCCATATTCAGAGCTTACCAAGGTCGCATCAGAAATCGCTGCGGCGAAAGAGTGAACGAAATAGGCGAAGTCACCCTCTGTGACGCCTTTTAATATCGGATCATCTTTCAGCGGTGTGAGCGTGTTCCACCCCATATGCGGTGCTGGCAGGTCGCCTGTGTCCAATTCTGTCACCGCACCTTTTACTAAACCCAAACCGTCGACTGTTTCGCCACCTTCTTCCAAAGTCTCGAATAAAAGCTGCATGCCGAGGCAAATACCGATGACAGGTTGGGTCAAGCTTTGCAGAACGGACTTGAGCTTTTTGGCATCAATATTGCGCATGGCAAAGGGCGCGGAGCCGACACCCGGCAGGACAATACGCTCCGCCGATGTGATCACCTCAGCCTCATCTGTGATGACCGCAGACGCGCCCAAACGCTCAAAGGCATAGCTGACAGACGCCAAATTGGCGCAGCCCGTATCAACGATAACCAAACTCATTTCAGAGCGTGCCTTTCGTCGATGGAATTTCGGTTGAGCTGCCAACAATGCCGAGGGCAGGGCGCAAGGCGCGGCCCACACCTTTAAAACAGGCTTCCACCATGTGGTGAGAATTATCACCTTTCACATCAATATGGATCGCTGCACCCAGCGTTTGCGCAAGGCTTTCAAAAAAGTGCGGGCACATCTCGACGGGGAAGTCCCCAACGTGATCCGTCGGGAAGTCACCTTTAAAAACCGCAGCCGGACGGCCAGATAGATCAATCGCGACCTGCGCCTGCGTTTCATCCATCGGAATGACATAGCCATAGCGCCCAATCCCGGCCTTATCGCCCAGCGCTTGTTTCAGCGCCGTGCCAAAAGCGAGCGCCGTGTCTTCGACTGTGTGGTGAGCATCAATGTGGAGATCGCCCTGGCAGGACAGCGTCAGGCCCATCCCGCCATGTTTCGAGATTTGCTCTAACATGTGATCGTAAAATCCGAGGCCCGTTTCGATGTGTGTCTGCGAAGGATCGTCCAAATTCACGCGAACAGAAATGTCGGTCTCATTTGTTTTGCGGAAAACCTCGCCAATGCGGTCACTCCGCTCAGCATTATCGGCCACACCAAAGGCTTGCAGGGCGATTGTGTTTTCATCAGGCGATCCTACGGACACACGCACTCGGCCTGTCGTCGAACGATAGTCCCGGATTTTGACGTTATATTGTCGCAATCGCGTGAAGAGCGCGTCTGCGTTATTGACTTCTAATAAGAGGAAATTCGCATCAGACGGATAAACGGTTTCGACAAAATCCGACTTGGCTAATCCTTCCGCCAAACGGTCCCGCTCTGACAAAGCCTCTTCCAAACGTTGCGCGTGGACAGCCATGGCAGACGGGGCGAGGGCGTTGAGAATTGCTGTCTCAACCGGTCGCGCAATCGGGTAGGGCGGCAGGACTTTCAAGAGCAACTCAATCACGGCTGGCTCTGCGATAAGAGCCCCGCCCCGAACGCCTGCCAAAGCATAGGCTTTTGAGAGCGTCCGCAGCACGACGAGGTTTTTCACTGTGCCAACTAACTCGCACAGGCTGTCTTGCTTTGAAAACTCGATATACGCTTCATCCACAACGACCAATGTTTCAGGTAATGAGCCACACACATCTAAAATGGCATCCCGCGTTAAACTATTGCCCGTCGGATTATTGGGCGAGCAGAGGAAGACTATTTTCACATTGGCAGGTTTCCCGGCCTTGATGATAGCAGGAATATCCCATTGATATGTTCGGATGAGCGGCACGTCTACCACGCCCGCGCCCTGAATATCTGCGCAGGTTTTGTAATAGCCAAAGGTTGGCGAGCAAGTCAGAATGCTGTCTTGTCCGGCCTCGCAAAATGCGCGCAAGAGACACTCAATGCCTTCATCCGCCCCGCGTCCCACCATAAGCTGCGCTGGTTTGACACCGTAAAGGTCAGCAAGGCGATTGACTAATTTTTCAGGTTGCTGGGCGGGATAACGATTATACCCAGCCGCGCCGACGACAGGCGGCGGCGCATATGGATTTTCATTCGCGTCAAGGTGCAGCGCATCCGTCGCCCCGCCCCGTGCTGAATAGACGGACATGTCCACGACGGATTCCCGCGCAATGCTATTTGGCCACTCACTCATTGTAGTGCCTCCAGTCTGAGGGACACGGCACGTTTATGAGCGTCCAGCCCTTCCATCTCTGCCAAACGCTCGACAACGGGGCCAAGGCGTTTGAGCCCTTTCTTGGTGAGCTGTTGGATTGAGACATATTTGATAAAACTTTCAAGCGTCACACCGGAATAGGCACGCGCCGCACCGTAAGTTGGCAAGGTATGGTTTGTCCCACTCGCATAATCGCCGACACTCTCCGGTGTCCACGGCCCTAAGAAGATCGAACCGGCATTCCGGATCGCACCAACATAGGTTTCCGGCTTTCGCAACTGCACGATCAAATGTTCGGGCGCGTAGCGATTGACAATATCAATAATTTCGGCCCGCTCTCCTGCAATAATCATGCGTCCATGTTTCAAAGATTCGCGTGCAATCTCTTCGCGGGGAAGTTTGGCAAGCTGTGCCTCAATCTCGGCCTCAATACGCGCCGCGGCGCTCTCCGTTGTTGCAACACAAACGACTTGCGCGACTGTGTCATGTTCCGCCTGGCTCAGTAAGTCGGACGCGACAAAAGCCGGATCAGCAGCCTCATCGGCCAAGACCATCGCCTCTGACGGTCCGGCGGGCATATCAATGGCGGGGCCGCCAGCCTCCTGCGCGACGAGCGATTTCGCCGCTGCGACCCACGCATTGCCGGGGCCGAAGATTTTATCGCATTTCGGAATCTTTTCCGTGCCATAGGCGAGAGCGCCAATCGCTTGTGCGCCGCCCACAACGAAGACGCGACTGACTTTACATCGATAGGCAGCAGCCAGAATAACCGGGTTCACAGAGCCGTCCTTTGCAGGCGGGGTGACAATAATACGATTCCTAACCCCTGCGACTTTTGCGGGAACGGCGAGCATGAGAAGTGTTGAAACCAGCGGAGCCGTCCCACCCGGAACATATAGTCCTGCGGTCTGAATCGCGCGGGCTTCACGCCGACAGACAACGCCGGGCTCTGTTTCAACTTCAATCGGGTCAGGGATTTGGGCTTTGTGGAAGCGTTTGATGTTGCGGCGCGCGCGCTCGATCACCGATTGATCTGATGCGGAGAGCTCGTCCCAAGCGGCTTCTAAGTCTGATCTCGGTATTTCGAGGGTCTTGACCTGACAGCCATCAAATTTTTCCGTAAGTCGCAAAAGAGCTTCATCGCCATTTTCACGAACGTCAGCCAAGATTGTACGCACCCCATCAATCAAGCCTTCATCAGAAATGGCTTGTGGCCGGGCGAGGGCACTTGCGCGACCTTCAGCGTCTAACTCTGTCCAATTTATACGGCGCATCACAAGGCTCACTAACTCATCATTTTTTCGATTGGCAGAACTAGGATTGCTCGCGCTCCTAACGCTTTCAAGCCTTCAAGTGTTTCCCAAAATACGGTTTCAGTACAGACGGCTTGTATGGCAACGAGGTCATCTTGACCCGCCAAGGGCATAATTGTCGGCGCATCTGATCCGGGCAGAAGATTTGTGATCTTCGCGACAGCCTCTTTTGGCGCATTCAGCATGATATATTTTGAGTCTTTGGATTTCAGGACACCGTCAATACGGTTCATCAGCTTGTCTAAGATTTCGGCTTTTTCAGCTGACAGTTCACGTTCAGACTGAATAAGAACGGCTTCACTTTCCAAAATCGTTTCAAAGGCCGCCAAACCATTGGCTTCGAGTGTTGCGCCGGAAGAGACGAGGTCACAAATACTCTCCGCAATCCCAATGGATGGCGCAAGTTCAACGGCGCCTTTCATTTCCACGAGATCAGCCGAAATGCCCGTTTCCGACAGATAACGTGCCGTCACGCCGGGATAGGTCGTTGCGATACGTGTGCCATTCAAATCTTTAACAGATTGCACTTTTCCGCGCTCACTGGCAGCCAAACAGAGCTTACAACGCGAAAACCCAAGGCGTATGGCGATATCTGCATCGAGCTTTGACTTTGACGTCAATTGCTCTTCGACCAGCACATTCTCACCGACGATGCCAATATCGGCGGCATTATTTGCGACGAAGGACGGAATATCGTCATCGCGGACCAAGAGCAGATCAATCGGCATATTCTTGACCCGCGCCAGCAATCCCCCGCCACGGATCGAGAAGCGCAGCCCGCATTTTTTAAGCAGATCAAAACTGTCCTCGGCTAGCCGGCCTTTTTTCTGAAGCGCGATGCGCAAACGGTTACTCATGATATGTCTTTCTTATCCAAAACGGCACGATATCCGCCATGCGGTTCATCCCGTAAGAATCTGGCCACGCGGCCTATAGTCGTTGTTGATACGCCTGTCTCGGCTTGAATGTCGCGATATGATTTTTCGCCTTCATTCAAGATTTGCGCGACATGCCATCGCTCGCTTAACGCCCGCAATTCTGCGGGTGTGCAAAGGTCGATTAGGAAGTCTTTGACCTCGTCCGGATTGTCCAAAGAGGTGAGTGCAACCTCAAGCGGGAGATATGTGGGTTCATTTGTCATTGTGCCAGCGTGCTAATACAGTGAGACAGTAGGGATGCAAGAGAGAAAATCAGGCAATAGCGAAAAAGTGAGGTGAGGGTGTAAGGGCCTACATTCTTTTGATCCGGCAGTGAGCGAATACAGTTATCGGATTCCGGCCTGTCCCGATTTCAGAAATCGCCTTTCCTCATATTTCTCAATCTGTTTGAGACGTAATCATATTCGAATAAACTGTTTTACCCGAACAGCTTAGCTGCTCGGCGCTCCGCTATAT
>CAZBDT010000112.1:7141-7839 GCA_964490745.1 uncultured Algimonas sp. | reverse complement strand
TCTTCCGGCTTATCGACAACCATAATGCCCGGGCTTTCACGTAGAAGGTCGCGCGCATCATCTGCCGTAAGTTCATTTTCAAACTCGACATTGATGCTTTCGGCATGGCCTACAAAAGTTGGAACGCGCACACAGGTGGCGGACACTTTGACTTTCGGGTCGAGGATTTTCATCGTCTCGGCCTTCATCTTCCACTCTTCTTTCGTGTCGCCACTATCCATGAAAACATCAATGTGTGGGATGACGTTGAAGGCGATTTGCTTTGTGAAGTTTACGGGCTGGAAGTGATCGTTGGAATAGATACCTTTCGTTTGCAGCCAAAGCTCATCCATATTTTTCTTTCCGCCGCCTGAAACAGACTGATAGGTAGAGACAACAACGCGCTTGATTTTGGCGCGGTCATGTAAGGGCTTCAGCGCGACAACCATTTGAATGGTCGAGCAGTTCGGGTTCGCGATGATACCCTTTTTGAAATCCATAACTGCGTCGGCGTTCACTTCCGGAACAATTAACGGCACGTCTGGGTCCATGCGCCAAGCCGAAGAGTTATCAATGACAACACACCCAGCGGCCGCGATTTTCGGTGACCATTTCTTAGACACATCACCGCCAGCACTCATCAGCGCTATGTCGACAGTGGTAAAATCAAACGTTTCCAGATCTTCGCATTTGATGTCTTGATCGCCAAAGCTGACTTC
>CAZBDT010000112.1:0-7131 GCA_964490745.1 uncultured Algimonas sp. | reverse complement strand
GCCCGAGACAGATTGATAAGTCGAAACAACAACGCGTTTGATTTTTGCGCGGTCATGCAAAGGCTTGAGCGCAACAACCATTTGGATCGTCGAGCAATTCGGGTTGGCAATGATGCCCTTTTTGAAGTCCATGACTTGATGCGCGTTAACTTCCGGCACGATGAGCGGGACATCGGGGTCCATGCGCCAGGCCGAGGAATTGTCGATAACAATCGCGCCGGCTGCCGCAATCTTTGGCGACCACGTTTTGGACACATCGCCGCCCGCGCTCATGAGGACGATGTCGACTGTTGTGAAATCAAAGCGCTCCAAGTCTTCACATTTGATGTCGCGGTCACCATAGCTGACTTCGCGGCCAACAGATTTACGGCTGGCGAGGGCGTGAACCGCATCCACATGCAGATCGCTCTCGGCCAAAATCGTGAGCATTTCTGTCCCGACATTGCCGGTGGCACCTATGACGGCGAAACGATAGCCCATGATGATCTCCAATGATCTGTTAAATAAAAAGCGAGCGGCCCTTACGCCAGAGTGAAGCGAATCGCAAGCTGTTAACGCTTCTTACGCAAGCGCAGAGCGATAATGATGGTAATAAAGCCGACAAAGGCGAAACCGGCGACTTCCAATTTTGTAAATCCAAGGAGCCAAGGCGTCGTCCACCCTTCCATCCCGGTAACTTCTGTCGGCGCTCCGTTCAACATGATAGCGCCGAGTAAAACGGCCAATAAGGCGAAAATCCCGATCATCGTGAACATGGCGTTGTAAAATCGCTGATCCGAAGCTTTTTGCGCGGCTTTACGGGCCTGAACACGTTGGTAGCGAGAGGCGCGCCTCAGCCGCTTTTGTGGTGGTTCTGAGTTTTTGGATGGATCAATGTCAGACATGACAATTTCCTAACATGGCGCGAGTCAAATTCCATGCTAAAGGATCAGTATGAAATATTTAGCCTCTGTGTTAATAGCTGCCCTAATCCCATTTCAGGCCTTCGCACTTGGTCCTGATGAAACTTATCCGGATGTTGAACATGATGAACCTCTGAACGAAGCTGAGCTTCGCGCAGCATTCACGGGTAAGAAGCATCTTGGAAGCTACAACTTCCTGAATTACGGGATCTCCTCATATGCATTTGAAGAAACAACCCGAGCAGATGGCAGTATCATACATGTGCAAGAGGGCCGCATCGATACGGGAAAATGGACCATTACAAATAATGTGATTTGCTATGATTACGATGCCCCACAGCTCATAACGGCCTGCTTCAAAATGTATATACAGGGCAATTGCTACTATCATTATCAAGTCAGCGGCGGCGGCGCCCCTCGATTTGGCTTTACAGCGCGGAGTGTTATCGCGGGTGAAACAGCAAATTGCGAGCCAAGCTATGTATAGAGTAATCTCAACCCTGTTCCTCTCATTGACTTTCTCCGCAACTGCTCTTGCGCAAAGCCAAGATACAGATATTCGTCCGAATGCCGATCAACTGAAGGGAGATCAGATCAAATCTATTTTCTCTGATGCGGAAATGGATGGGGCTTATAATTTTGGGCGAAACGGAAAAGCGCAGTCCTTTTACCGCGAAAAACACTTTCCGGATGGTACATTAACTTATGAAGAAGACGGATTGGTCGAACCCGGACGGTGGTTCGTTCGACAAGATGCGCTTTGTTTTATGTATCCTTCAGATCAACTCACAGGGGGATGTTTCAGAGTGTATCGCGTGAAAAATTGTTTTTATTTTTATTCGACTTCGCGTCGCCAAGTCCCTGGCGAAAATGGCCAACCCTATTGGACGGCGCGCGCCGTCAAAAAAGGCGAACGCGCGGGATGTGAAAAAGCGATTAGCTAAGGCAAAGCTTTATCCGTCCGCTATGATTAGATTTCATAATACGACAGCTGAAAAGCCATTCAGCTACACGTCATATTGTTGACGCCATGACTTTCTTTTTGGATTGTTTTTGTTAACTGTTCCGCCATGCGTATCGAACCACACATATTAGGTAGCGGCCAACGCGCCCCACTCGGACTAGCCTTAGGTGGAGGAGTCGCGCGTGGATGGGCCCATATCGGGGCTATGCGGGCCCTGATCGAAGCCGGCATCAAGCCTGACATCATTGCGGGCACATCCATCGGGGCCATTGTCGGCGCGGCTTATCTCTCGGGAAAGTTAGACGTTCTCGAAAAATGGGCTCGGTCTCTTAATCAACGCAAAATGATGGGATATATGGATGTTCGTTGGGGCGGATCTGGGCTTATGCGCGGAGAACGGCTGGCACGCGTCCTCAACCATTATATGGGTGACGTGCGGATCGAAGATTTGGAGCAAAAATTCGCGGCTGTCGCGTGTGATCTACGTACAGGCTACGAAGTGTGGCTCCAACGCGGTCCAATTGTTCCTGCCATACGAGCATCTTATGCCCTGCCCGGGGCGTTCGAACCCGTTAAAGTCGATGGCCGCTTTATGATTGATGGTGCCTTGGTCAATCCTGTTCCCGTATCAGCTTGTCGTGCGGTTGGTGCACAGATGGTTATCGCAGTTAGTCTCAACGGCGACGCGTTGGGGCCAATGGGCAGTAGTCATGAAATCGATTTAGAGGACGAGCCTCTTGACGATGACGCAGATCCATTTGAACTCGCGTCCCAAAGCCTCAATAAATTACGTCCGGACCGTCTATTGCTCAAATCCATGTTGGGCGAAGTCAAGCCCGGAAAAAGCCCTAAAATCGGCTCTGTTATGATGGGCACCTTAAACATTGTGATGGACCGCATTTCCCGCTCTCGCTTAGCGGGTGATCCGCCAGATGTATTTGTGGCGCCCCGCATCGGTCATATTGGGATGATGGAATTCACCAAAGCCGCAGAACTCATCGAGCGCGGCTACGCGGCTATGCAGCATGAAATCCCATTGATTCGTTCTGTGATGGACGTTCTTTCCCAAATGCCGTCTGCAGCATCTGCCGAAGCTATAAAATCTAACGAAGGCAAGGATAACAGTTAGAAACGTGGGATATTCCGATTGAATAACCTATTAAGTTGCGAAACCTTCACTTATCCACCCGTATCAGGTGAAGTCTGTCGCAACTGTGTCAATACTATGACAATCAGGTTCAATGAGGGAGCCAAAGCCAATATATTGCGCAAATGACAATAGGCCAATTCGTGCACCTTTGCAGAGTAGAAGCCTAAAACTTGTCGCTACTGCACCGGAACGTAAAGCACCGAGCCCGATCGTTGTTCATAAACGAAAGATCGCTGCTCTTTGGTTTGTGCCCGTCCTGTCAATACTCACATGTATATATGCGATATGGCAATCTACACCCCTGAATTTACTATTTTGGCCAAGCCTTGCACTCGGCGGAGTTCTTTTTTCAATCACGATGTGGGCCGAGCAAAACTCTCCCCTTAGGAATATTTCAGGACTGATCATGATTGCCGCTATGGCCGTTTCGATCAGTTCATGGTTGGCTCAAGCAGGTCTTTCCCTTGTAAATATGGAGCTGGCGCTCTTAATTTCCTGTCTCTCCTTGGTTACCGGATGGCTCTTTAAATCCATTCCTGCAGCACTCTTAAGTACGTTTTCTACTCTACTTTATATAGCCAGCCTGTATCCTGAACTGGGTCTGATGACAGGAATTAGTGACCGGCTATCGCAATTAGGATCAGGGATATTGCCTGTTGTCATCCTCGCACAAATTTCTCTTTCTGAGCGCCTCCGATCTTCCGTCGCACTCTTTTTTGGTATTTTGGCAGCTTATATCTGGATTGGTACGCTAACATCAGAGATGCCTTTGAAAATATTGGCAGGTATGGGATTCGCCATTGCTGGTGCACAGTATTGGATCGGTAAAGCAAGATTAGACGTCGGGAAGTTTGGTGGCAGAACGCACCAAATCTGCGGCTGGCTCGTTGCATTCGTCGCGGTCATATATGTTCAGATGGCTTGGTTGTCGCTAGATCCGGCTCAGGCGAGACCAGTTTGGACGCCTACCACATTTTGGTGGATTACATTCACAGTAGCTGCATCAACATTAATTATCACCTCGCTTAAACGCTATAAAAGTTCACATATCTCTTTAGTCGGAATATTCATCGTCTCTTGCGGAGTCGTGGCTATACCACTTGCCACAGCCAAACCAGAACTTGCGTTTTTAGTCTTCGATAAAATCCCGGGGTTAGATGCCCGCCCGGGATTAGGGCTGATTATGGGAGCCATTATCTTAGCGGGGGGACTCATATGGTTGGTCAGCGGTCTTTTAAATGGGCGCAAATTAGCTATGTGCATGGGAGCGGTTGTCATAGGCGTTGAGGCTGTCATTTTGTTTCAACCTGAAAACTATAACACCGATCTCGGCGTAATTTTCAGTGTATCGTTAATATGTGCACTCTGTTTGAACGGCTTAATAGCAGGTACGTCATCAAATCTTATTCAGCCTAAAGAACATACAGTTTAACACCCTTTCACCATCAACCGAATCTAGGCTATCAGAGGTCATGAGCTCTCACACTGATCACGGCCAATCTCTGCGACACTGGTTTATCCAAGTCGATGGTCAGGCCTATGGTCCCTTTGATGATAAGACATTGTGGTCTTATATGGTTGAAGGAAGGGTCAACGCGCAATCTCTGATCAGTCAGACCGCGAATATGGGTTACCGCCCCGTCGCTGCTGATCCGAGCCTCATGAATTGGCTTGAACAAGCGGTTGCGCCGCTCGCGAAACCACCTAAGCCCGAAGCGCCACTCACAGTCTTTATGATCATGGCAGAAATAAAGTCTGGCCGTGGAATGAATTTCTTGCAAAATCTCCAAAGCCTGGGCCCCACCCAACGCTTGGGTAATACGGTTTGGATTTTACAAGCTCAAACTCAAGCAAAGACACTACGGGATGTTTTAAGCCAACCCCTAGGTCCGGAAGACAGACTTTTTGTTTTAGATAGCTTCGCAAATGAAACCGCTTGGTTTAATTTATCGCCGGAAATGGACGCCCAGATCGCGCAATTTTGGAACATAGACCGTTAGTCGATCCGCTTTAAATCATCGCGAAAACGCTTTGAATTTGCTACATAAACCGTTGCGCCCATTTTGACTCGTGCGGCTTGTTCATCAGATAGCGCTTTTATGACCTTTCCGGGTGAGCCCATTACCACAGAATTGTCTAGAATGACTTTTCCTTCTGTCACAAGCGCATGCGCACCAATGAGGCAATTTTTTCCGATGACGGCACCATTTAAAATCGTCGCGCCAATACCGACGAGGCTACCATCGCCAATCGTACAGCCATGCACCATGGCGAGATGGCCAATCGTCACGTCTTCACCAATCGTCAGCGGCGAACCCGGATCGGAATGGCACACAGCGCCGTCTTGAATATTTGAACGCGCGCCTAATTTTATCGGCTCATTATCGCCGCGAACAGTTGCGCCGAACCAGACAGAACTGCCCTCTGACATGATGACATTCCCGATGACCGACGCTGTTTCAGCGACCCAAGCGCTTTCATGGCACTCAGGTCTCACATCCCCTAATTGATAAACGGCCATTAAACGCCGTCCAAATCCTGCTGAAGGATAGAGATATTTAGATCATATGAGATATCGGATGGGTCCTCATCATCAATATAGACCAAGCCGAGAATTTCGTTATCCAAATAGACCTCGACACTGTCCTGAACTTTACGCGGCTTTAATTCGATCCCTTCGGTTCCGAAACGTTTACGCAAGTAAGATTGAACTTGAGAAATTTGTTGAGGGGTCATGAAAAATCCTAAAAGTTATGATCCATAGAGCTAGCCGGGTTTCCACAACAAGGGCCGCCAACAGGTTTTGCAGGTACACCTGCCACTGTACAATTTGCTTCGACTGGCTTCAAGACGACAGACCCAGCCGCAATCTTGGCGCCGTCGCCAATTACTATATTTCCTAAAACAGAGGCATTGGCACCGATCAGGACACGATCCCCAATTTTAGGATGTCGATCTTCATCTGACTTTCCAGTCCCGCCCAATGTAACACCCTGCAGGATAGAACAATCATCACCAATCACAGCCGTCTCACCCATGACGAAGCCTGTCGCATGATCAAGCATCACACCGCAGCCGATCTTTGCGGCGGGGTTAATGTCGACACCGAAAAGCTCAGAACTGCGGTTCTGAAGGTGAAAAGCCACGAGATCGCGGCCCTCTTTTAAAAGCGCATGCGCCAGTCGATGCGTCTGGATGGCCATAAACCCTTTAAAATATAGGAAGCACTGTAGGTATGTCTGGCAAGCCGGGTCCCGTTCGCGAACGGCTTCCAAATCTCTGGCAATACACCCGATCAAGGAACCATCACTCTCAATCGCCTCGCTTAGGACAGTTTGCATCTTCAAAGCAGAAAAATCCGGCGTTGCTAGCTTATTCGACAAATGGTTAACAAGGGCGCCACCCAAATCATCTTGATCTAAAATCGTTGCGTGGAGCAAGGATGACATTGCGACCTCACGAACAGCATAGGCAGCAGCCTCTTCCTGTAAAATTGTCCAAACACAGACATCTTTTGTTTCGGTGCAGTCTTCTAGTCGACTGGTTACGATTAGGCTCGGCATTTCCGGCTTCCTTACGCGGCGATAAAGACTATGTACGCATGAGATGCGACAAACCCAAGTAAAAAGCCGCTTTAGCTATCTTAAATTATCGTGACCTAGCCCCGACCTCTATATGGCGGCACACCCTGATCCGGTATCCATAGGCCTTCTGGGGCTTTTCCAAATTGATAGAAAACATCAATCGGAATCCCGCCCCGTGGGTACCAATAGCCACCAATCCGCAGCCATTTCGGGCTGATTTCTTTGACCAATCTCTGCCCTATACCTGTAGTACAGGCTTCATGAAAATCACCGTGATTGCGGAAACTCCCCAAGAACAGCTTGAAAGCCTTACTCTCGACGATCCACCGATCGGGACAGTAATCAACAACAAGATGCGCAAAATCGGGCTGGCCCGTCACAGGGCAAATCGACGTGAATTCTGGCGCGACCAGACGCACCATGTAGGGCTCACTGCAAGGATTAGGCACCCGTTCCAGCTCCGCCTCATCCGGCGAATTGGGCAAAGGTGCCATCGTGCCGAGTTGGTCTAATTTATCATATCCGCTCATG
>CAZBDT010000111.1:0-7920 GCA_964490745.1 uncultured Algimonas sp. | reverse complement strand
GGGCTAGGCCTGCCGCCGCCCACCGCGAAAGGACCGCTTCTAATGCCCCTGTTTCGCAAGTGAGAAGTGAGGTTTTGGATTTGGAAAGGGCCGCACTCCAGCCTTCTAAATCTCGCCTGTAAGCGGCGAGTGTATTTTCAGACGCGCCGCGCTCAGCCGCCATCATTTCTAAAAAGGCGTCGATATGTTGATCTATACTCACAAAGCGGCGTCTAATCCCTCATAGAAAATGTCTGCGGCAAGCGGGCCCGCAAATTGCGGCAGACCGCTTTCTGTGAGAGCCGAGATCAGGCGCGCTTTGTCAGTTACATTCAACCCCTCGCGACTCAGTAGTGTCGCAACTAAGAGAGTTACTTCTGCCCTTGAATTATCTTTGACAGCTGCGTCCAGCAGAAGAAGTTGATTTTGCGGAAGTGTTAGGCGGGGTAATCTCTGTTCGGCTAAAATAGTCGCGGCCACGTCAGATAATGTTGCCCCCAGTGCCAAAGCAATTTGTGCGTCCGTCACAGCTTGAGATCGCGTCGTGGGATCTGATAATCGCCCTTCAATATCGCGGCCCATATTTTGTCCATTAAAGCCACCACCCAACGCGTCTGTAATCAATGCGACTCTGGCTCGAAGCGGGCCGTTGGGCAAAGCGCTGAAAATCTGTTGTAGACTGCCAATGTCACGCGCCAAAATTGCAGCGCGGCTATAGCGGATCAGATTTGTATTCACGCGCGCACGGGCGGGCAATTGTTGAATGATTGGCGTCAATTTTTTTAGCACTGCAGTCTCGTCAATGCCGGCTTTCACCGCGCGCGAGATAAATGCATCGAGTGCGGCGGCATCGCCGCTTTGTCCCAAAACGAATAATCTGCCTGTTGCGCGGGCAGACGGATCGGACATGGCTGTTTCCAAATCCGGATCGGGCGTCGCTATGTCAAAGCTCAGATTGCCGAGGGCGGACGCCAATACGTCCAGTTCTGTGTCGGCAAATGAATTGAATAAAGCGGCTAATTCGGCGTCTTTAGCGTCAGCCGGCGCGGCACCAGCCATGGGCTGTTCTTTTGGCGCGCGGCTGGCCAAAAAAGTGACAAGCGCATCCGATGGGTCTGTCTCTGATGCCGGTCCCCGTCCAGTCAGCAAGGCATCCATTTGCGCGTGATAGGCGGGATTGTCATAGCCACCGGAGCGCAAGAGATCTCGCGTCACATCCGCCGCACTCATTTCGCCGCGCAGCGCGTGGCATGTCGCGCGGAGTCTCGCCCATTCTGGCAAGGCGCGCTCAGTTGTGACCGTATCAGAGATTTCACAGGCGCGCTGCCAATCTCCTCCCGCCAGTGCGAGATCGACTTGCGCTAAAGGCGCTTTGGCAAGGTCAGGGTTGCGCGCCAAAAAATTGTCCAGTGTCGAAGCATAGTCCGGGCGTCCAGACTCAACCGCTAAGACCGCTTGCAAGCGCGCAGATTCATAGCTTTGGGATTCCGCCCGTGTCTCGGCGCGTGGGGGGACACCGCCGGACAAAATGACAGTGCGGACCATGTCGCGAATAATCGGGTCTTGGCTTTTTAAGGGCGCGTTAGACAGCAAACGCGCTGCCCATCCGGCAGATGTGCCTTGCCAGAGGCTCGTATCCAAAGCGCCGTCTTGCAAGGTGCCCGCATCAAAATCCTTGGCCGCGCCTAAAGTTTCAGATTCGATTTCTGCCGGGGCCGAAAGACCGTAATCTTGCGCAAATAGAGCGCATGGCAGGAGGCATAATGCCGTCGTCAACCAGAGCGTCTTCATAGCTGCGGGCTCACATCAATTGTTTGAACTTCCGTGGGGGCATGTTTGTCGGAAGCCCCAGAGAGCGCCCACATAAATAGAGCTGCAATAATTATGACGAATGCGCCGCCAATCAATCCGATCTTCTTCATAAGTTCCTCTTTGGCCTCTTCATGCTTTTGACGCCGTGTCATTTACACAGGGTTAACTAAGAGAGTTAACCATGGCGATACATATCACGCGACCTTATTGGTTGAGATATGCGCCAATTAAGACCATATTGCGATTTAAGACTAGCAATCGCCAAATGAAAATTCAGTCAGGCTTTGCGTTAACCAGATGAAAGCGTGCTCATGCCGCTGCACAGTGATAAACCCATTGCCCTTGTTGGCCTAATGGGCGTAGGAAAAACAACCGTCGGACGACGACTGGCCAAACGGCTGGGCCGTCGCTTTGATGATAGTGATGATGCGATTGAACAAGCTTCTGGCCGGACAGTTGCGGGATATTTCCGTGATCACGGCGAGGCTGATTTCCGTGACGGTGAATTTCGCGTGATCAAGCGTCTGCTGCAGGAAGAGCCTCCGCTGATATTGGCAACAGGCGGAGGGGCCTTTATTCACCCCCCAACGCGAGAGCTGTTGCAGGAGCAAGCCATTGTTATCTGGCTCAGGGGTGATCTGGATGTATTGGTTGAACGTGTCTCGCGTAATGATAATCGTCCGCTCTTGCGCGGCGTTGATAAGCGCGAAAAAATGAGGGAATTGATGGAAATCCGTCACCCCATATATGCCAAGGCCCACCTCAAAGTGAAAATTGCACGCGGCCCGCATATACGCACAGTCAACCGCGTCATGCGCGCCTTAAAGTCATATAAAGATCCATCCCCTAAAGAGACACCCCGTAAAGAGCAGGGCCATGACGCTAAGTAATCCTTCGCAGTGTCTGCATGTCGGGCTGGGTGATCGTAGCTATGACATCCGTATTGGCCCTGGGCAGCTCTCGCGCTTGGGTGATCTTATTCGCGATTTTGCGCCGACAAAGCGTGTGGCCGTGGTCACGGATGAAACGGTCCATGGTCTATATGGCGGGGCTCTGGCTGAGGCGCTTTCTGATTACCAAACCCATATGATTGTCCGCCCGGCAGGCGAGGCGCAAAAATCTATGGCAAATTTGGAAGAGGTTTTAGACAGCCTGTTTCGGGCCGGATTTGACCGTTCTGATTTATTGATTGCATTTGGCGGCGGCGTCATTGGTGACTTGGCCGGGTTCGCGGCTTCCATCTATAAGCGCGGCATGCCCTTCATTCAGGTGCCGACCACGCTTTTATCCCAAGTAGATAGTTCCGTTGGCGGTAAGACAGCGATCAATAATCAATTTGGTAAAAACTTGATCGGGGCGTTTTATCAACCCCGCGCCGTGATTACGGATACGGATTTGCTATCCACCTTGCCCCCGCGAGAGTTAAAGGCCGGATATGCGGAAGTCCTGAAATATGGTTTGCTCGGTGATGCGAGTTTTTTTGAAGAGCTGAATGACGGATTGGGCGCGGATATTTTGGCATTAAAACCGGAGGCTCTGTCGCGAGCGATTTATGTGTCTTGTGCGACAAAAGCAAAAATCGTCGCAGAAGATGAACGGGAATCCGGTGTGCGCGCGCTCTTGAATTTGGGTCATACCTTTGGACATGCTTTGGAGCTAGAAGCGGGCTATGACGGTGATCTTCTCCACGGCGAGGCTGTCAGCGCAGGCATGGAAATGGCGTTTCAATTCGCGGCCAAACAAGGTCTTTGTGATTTGTCTGATGCGCAAAAGGTGAGCGCGCATTTATCCGCGACCTCTATGCCGCGTCTTGCGGATATGTCTCACTTGCTCGGAAACCCCGAAGCGCTCTTGCGTCATATGGGGCAAGATAAAAAGAATGAGGGCGGGCATCTGACGCTTATATTGCCACGCGCGATTGGCGACACTTATGTTGAAAAACGCGCAGACCGAGAGGCTGTGCTCAGCTATTTAACCCAGTTAAAAGGTGAAGCGGAATGAGCGCGTTTCTGGAAACTGAGAACTTAATACTCTCTGCCGTTATCTTAGCCTTACTGGTTTTCTCAAGTTTTTTCTCTTCAAGTGAAACAGCGCTTACGGCGGCGTCGCGCGTGCGTATGCATGCGGCCGAAAAAGACGGTGATAAACGCGCGCGAATTGTTCAGCGTTTAATGAATATGCGCGAACGTCTACTGGGCGGAATCTTACTCGGAAATAATCTCGTCAATATTTTGGCATCTGTTCTAACCACAACTTTATTTACAAATATGTTTGGAGCGAGCGCGACGGCGCTTGCATTGGCAACGGTTGTAATGACGGCTTTGATTTTGATTTTTGCCGAAGTTTTGCCGAAGACCTATGCGATTTCCCAACCGGATAAATGGGCTTTGGTTGTTGCGCGCCCGATCAATCTGATCGTGAAACTTCTCAGCCCAATCGTGTCTATTGTGCAGATGATTGTGAATGGGGTTTTACGGATTTTCGGTGTAGATACGAATGCGAGTGCGTGGACGGCGGCAGATGAAATTAAAGGCGCGGTCGATCTGCATTTGCAAGAAGGTGGTGTTGCCAAACGCGCGCGCGATCAAATTTACGGCGTGCTGGAAATCGGTGAGCTTTCCATTGAAGAAGTGATGACCCACCGCAAAAATATTGCCATGATCGATGCGGATGAAGCGCCAGACCAAATTATAAAAGAGGCCATTGCCAGCGGCCATTCCCGCATTCCGGTTTACCGCGAAGACCCTGACAACATCATCGGTGTCTTGCACATGAAAGATTTGCTCAAAGCCGTCGTAAAACAAAATGGCGATATTGATTCGCTGGATGTGAAGAAATTTGCTCGCGATCCATGGTTCGTACCGGAAACCACAAGTGCAGTGAAGCAATTGCGGGCGTTCCAACAAAAGCGAGAACATTTCGCCTTGGTCGTTGATGAATATGGATCGCTGATGGGCGTGATCTCATTAGAAGATATTCTCGAAGAAATTGTCGGCGATATTCAAGATGAATATGATGAAGAACTCGCAGGTGTCACGCGGTTGAAAGAAGGCGGCGCAGTCGTGCGGGGCGATGTCGCCATTCGTGATCTGAACCGGGCTATGGATTGGAAATTGCCCGATGATGAAGGTCCGGTGACAATTGCGGGCCTCGTCATTCATGAAAGCCAGACCATTCCTAATCAAGGACAAGTCTTTGCCTATCACGGCTACCGCTTTGAAATACTCTCCAGACAACGCAATCAATTACAAAGCCTACGGGTTGAGAAGACGTTTGAACCGGATCAAAGGTCCGAGCGTGATTAAATCAAGCTGCGATTAAAGTCGTCCCAAATCTAGCGGTCCTAATTGGCCGCTGCGCGCTTGGCCAGAAATCACCCAGCCCACAAAATGCTCGCAATTGCGCGTCAGCACGCCGTAGCGCTGGCCGATCTTGCTACGGGCCCGCACGACGAGCTGTGATCCCGACAGGGTTGAGCGGTGCGGAATTGTGCGAATGGGTTTGCCGCGCGCGAAGAGCGTCTCAGACGTTTCTAAAACTTGGCCGTAACGCCGAGAGGCGTGAATAACCGTGCCATAACCTGTAGCGATGCCGACATGTCGGATGAGGCCGTAGGCTTCCGTTTCTAAGATTGTCCCTGCGGGATGAATTTTGGCAACCCGTTCATAATCATATCGCTTCATATGATTTATATAGGGTCTTGGACGCTAAAACGCAAAACGGCCCCCAATTGGGAGCCGTCGAAATAAATTAAAGGTCGTCTATGAGCGACGCTCATAATTTTCATAAAATGTACGGGATGTACCCATTTCGTAATAATAATAACGACCCGTATTATCGTCATAATAGCGCGTTGTTTTGTCCAGATTTGGGCGCGCCGTTGTTCCGCCCATACGGGCATCTTGATTAGAGCCGCGAATTGCACCGGCTGTACCACCAATGGCTGCACCGGCTGCGGCGCCTTCGCTGACTTTTACGTCGCCTGAAACGGCACCAATAGCGGCACCTGCGACTGCGCCTAAGACGGCTCCACCTGCGGCATTGCGCTCAATATTACCTGTTGTTGTACAGGCTGTAAAAGCGATCGCCGCAATACCAAGCGTTGTTAATTTCAATAAATTTGTCATTATATAAATCCTTTGACATAGGAGGGAGGGTATGGGCGCACAGAGCTAATTTTTGGGAGGGCTAGGTGCGCCACAAAATTATTAATTAATTCGTGTTTACTCGACTTCTTCAACGAGTTTATTTGTATAAACTGCGCCATCATGTGCGACTTCAAAAGTCTCAATTACGCGCAGATTTAATTCCGGATCTGGTAGCTCAGAGACTTCCACGATGTGGTTGTAGTAGATCTGGCCGTCTGGGCCTTCGACTGCAATAAAGTTACTTGTTTCAACCGTTTCCATGACCTCTTCGGGCATATCAGCACGTACCGCGATCACAGCGGCCTCAGTCGCGCCATTGTTCATTTCCATGACTGGTGCGTCCATCATGGCTGTTTTCTCAACGTCTTCGGCAAATGCGCTTGGCGCAAAAGCTGTTACAGATAGAGCCAAAGTGGTCATTAATGTAAATTTCTTAGACATTGAATGTCCTCCTGTTTCGCTTCGTGGTTATCCACTGCCAAAGACAACGCGCGAATTTATTTTTAAGTTCCAAAAGCACTGTGAATTTATATTAAGAAAAGAGTAACCATAATCAGGAGGTCATAAAATGGACTTGGATTTACTCTTTACGCTGGCGAATTTAAGCGTGCTTCCCGCTTGGGTCCTTTTGATCGCTTTACCCAAATGGTCCGTTACAGAAAAACTTGTCCATTCCATGCTCTATCCGCTGATCTTGGGGACAGGTTATTCTATCGGGCTGATCCTCTCTATCTTTGGCGGTATGGGTGCAGAAGATGGTGGCTTTACGTCGATTGCTGGGGTGCGGGCGCTTTTTGCTGCTGATATGGGACTATTAATCGGATGGGTACATTATCTAGTATTTGATCTGTTCGTAGGCGCTTGGGCTGCGCGAGATGCCAAACGTCGTGGTGTCTCTCATGTCCTATTGATCCCATGCTTACTGCTCACTTTTATGGCGGGGCCGTTTGGTCTCTTGCTTTATGTCGTGTTGCGCAAAGTCACAGGCAAAGGCGGGTGGAGCTTGTTTGAGACAAGTTAATAAAAACTGGAACAAAAAAGACCCGGTGCACGCATCTATCTGCGCAGCGACCGGGTCATAAAGTTGTAAACATCGGTGGACGCGTAACGCCCGCAATTCGGTCCGGGGGACCGATTGCAGTGAAGCGCCGGACGGCTGTGCCGTACGGTATGCAGTTTTTAGCGTTTATCTTTGGACACAAAAAAGACCCGGTGCACGCATCTATCTGCGCAGCGACCGGGTCATAAAGTTGTAAACATCGGGGAAAGTCGATGATGTATTTTGAATACTGAAGGACGCCAGCTTAGCCCACTAAAACCTGCTCGCTCCGTAAAGAATGAACCAAAACTGTGAAACTGAGGGCGTGAAAGTGCGGCTTTTGGACAATAAAGGTGCGTTACAATGCGAAATCAGTCCTTAATTCATGAAACTACTGCCGCCATTTCCGAAACCGACTAGCGGTTTTGGCGCTTCACTGTAAATCGTCTCCCGGGCGATTTACCGACGTTTCGCGTCATCAAACAACTCCGCCAATTTCTCCGTCATCGCACCGCCCAACTGCTCGACGTCCATGATGGTGACGGCGCGGGAATATCACCCTTTGCCAGCCCTAATATTCCGGCGGGACTTTGGGGATGAACCTGCCGCAGGACTTGCCCAACTTTTGACAAGGTGGTTTCGTTCAGATGTCCCGCTGCCGACTTTGTGACGCTATATTCGGCCTCGACCCAGTGGCGGACCGTTTCATATTGTGCCGTTTTTGCCATGCCACTTACCGCCGTTTCGCGTCATCAAATAATTCCGCCAGTTTTTCCGTCATTGCCCCGCCGAGCTGTTCGACATCCATGATGGTGACCGCGCGGGAATACCAGCGTGTGACGTCGTGCCCAATGCCGATGGCAACGAGTTCAACTTCGCTTCGGTTTTCAATCCGGTCGATCATCATCCGCAAATGATTTTCCAACAAGCCGGATTTATTCT
>CAZBDT010000110.1:2467-7996 GCA_964490745.1 uncultured Algimonas sp. | reverse complement strand
CGCCCTTAATGCGGGCTTGCTCTGCTGTAAAGGCGATATAGGAGTAGACCAGAGAATATAAATGCTTCACATCAATGATCTAACATATCGAATCGAAGGTCGTCCCCTCTTCACCCAAGCGACTTTGGCCATCAATGAAGGCCATAAGGTCGGTCTAGTGGGGCGAAATGGGACGGGTAAGTCGACATTATTCCGCCTGATCAAAGGCGAGATTAGTCCCGATGACGGCGAGATCAATCTGCGTAAAAATATGAAACTAGGCGTGGTCGACCAAGAAGTCCCCAGCGGACCACAAAGCCTGATCCAAACTGTTCTGGATGCAGATAAAGAACGAAAGTCATTATTGGCAGAAGCCGAAACGGCGACGGACCCCATGCGCATTGCCGCAATCCATACACGATTGTCCGATATTGATGCCTATTCCGCTGAGGCACGCGGAGCTTCTATTCTCTCAGGTCTGGGGTTTACAGCCGAAGATCAGCTCAAGCCCTGCTCTGATTTCTCCGGTGGTTGGCGTATGCGGGTGGCCTTGGCTGCTATGCTGTTTGCGCAGCCCGACCTTCTTTTGCTGGATGAGCCGACAAACTATTTAGATGTGGAAGGGGCAGTCTGGCTCGAAGCACATATCCGAAAATATTCCGGCACTGTTTTTGTCATCTCACATGACAGAGACTTCCTCAATACAGCCGTGACGCATATTGCGCATCTGCGTCAGGGGAAGCTGTTCGGCTATAGCGGAAATTACGACACATTCGAGCGTCAACTCGCCGAGCGAAATCGCCTTGATATGGCGCTGATGGCGAAACAAGAAGACGAACGGCGCAAGCTGGAAGCCTTTGTCACGCGGTTTAAAGCCAAAGCTTCGAAAGCAAAACAAGCCCAAAGCCGCGTCAAAAAACTCGCAAAGATGCAACCCGTCGCCACCATTGTCAGTGACCCCATCGCGCCAATCAGCCTGCCGGGGCCGGAGCGTCCTTTATCTCCACCAATCGTACGTTTTGATGATGTTGCGCTGGGTTATGGCGATCATATTGTTCTGCGTAAAATCAATCAGCGCATTGATCCGGATGACCGCATCGGGATTTTGGGAAAGAACGGTCAGGGCAAATCTACCTTTGCTAAAGCCATTATGGATGAGTTGCAGCCACTTCTTTTAGACCCTGCCAAACCCGGCTTCATCAAGCGAAATAAAAAACTGCGTATCGGCTATTTTGCCCAGCATCAGATTGACGCCCTCAACCCGCGCGCGAGCGCCTATGATCATGTTGTGGAATTAATGCCGGAAGCGACGGAAGCGCAGAGGCGCGCGAGATTAGCGAGCTTTGGCCTTGGCATTAAAAATGCTGAGACGCCTGCAGGCGATCTATCGGGCGGTGAAAAAGCGAGATTACTTTTCTCCCTCATCGGATTTCATAAACCTCACCTCCTAGTCTTGGACGAACCGGCCAACCATTTGGACATTGACAGTCGGGCAGAATTAATTCGAAGCCTAAATAATTACGAAGGTGCCGTCGTCGTCATTTCCCATGATCGTAATTTGTTAGAAGCTGTCGTCGACCGTCTTTGGCTGATCGATTCAGGTAAGGTTGAGCGGTTTGAAGGCTCGCTGGAAGATTACCGCCACTTGCAATTAGAAAAAACAAAAACTGATAAAAAACAGATCTCTAAACCCGATAACTCCCGCAAGCGAAACAGACAAGAGCGCGCAGAATCACTCAAAAGACTTGCGCCTCTAAAAAAGAAAACCGAAAATTTGGAAGCGCAATTTGAGGCCGCTCAAGCCAAGCTGGCTCAAATAGATACGCGGCTTTCCAGTGAGGATTTATTTACCACAAATCCAGATGAAGCTGTCACATTGAGCCGTGATCGTGCGAAAACAGAAATGTTGATCGAATCGCTGGAGTTGGAGTGGTTGGCGGCACTGGAAGCACATGATCAGGCCCGCGAGCAGGAAGGATTAGATTAGCAGACATAATTAATCGCTGCGGATAAATGGGCTGGCACCGCAGCTTCTGGGATGATGGTGCCATGTTAAATGCGCGTTTAATTCGTAAACAAGATGCCATGCTTCATTATGAAGTCATGGCCTATTTGATCAGAAATTTTGGTCCTCCGCCCCTTCAGTCGTCCTGCTTCGCATCGCAAAATTTAGTGACACTGGCTTGGACAAATTCTGATCCACGCACGGTCTTTGATTGGGCAGAAGAACAGTTCGCTTTGTTGAAATCGTACTGCCACATGGAGTCATTTAATTCTGCTCTGTTCCCTTCATGCAAAGATTTGGAGCTGCACCGAATGGCCGGCAACCGTCGGCTGGACGCACTGGCCGCAGGTCAAATGCCTTATATCACAACCCCGACCCAGACCATTTTATATGACCCGTCCGACTGCGCTCAACCGGGATATTTTGCGGCGACAGTTATCTTAAACTTGGCAAAAGAACGGATCGCCGGATTTAAATCCGAAATCCCACTGACGTCCCTCAGGCAGAAATTAATCACCCTCACCGCAGCAGCTTATCATGGGCAGGGCTTTGCTCTCACCGCGCTTTCGCCGCAACTCTCTGAATGCCTGACATCGGGTGAACATCGGCGCGCCACGCGACAGCGTATGATAGAGAATCCGCTTTGCTTTTGCGCTTGCCTGATCTTCCGTGTTCGACACCAAGCCTCCATGCAAATTCTCGCGAGCCCGAGCGCGCAAGGGTCGAAAACACTCCGCAAGAAAATCCGCCTCGCCAGTCGTCAAATCGACGCAGAGCCGGAGACACTCAAAATCTTACGTATCTTAGCGGACCCCAATCCGACTCGAAAGCGGATCACGCCGGGGCAGCGACGCAGCGCTTAGCGGCAATCGACCTGCTGCACATAGCCTTCCGCATCCAGTTCTATCGTCAGCCTCTCCTGGATATTCGGACCCAGATTCAGCCGGTCCATTAGATTCGATATCGCAGGCGCATAGAGCGATTGCCCTGCCAGATATTCTTGGACCTGCACGAAAGGCGGCTCGTCATAAAATGTATCACCGGGATTATAGCCAAAGCCCTCCAACCGCGCAGGTTTTATAACGCGTTTACGCCCGGGCAAGCCAGCGATGAAGATCGCGCCCTCATGCTGCCCGACCAGCCCCGCATAGAGACGCGACTGACAGGCATCAACCGCGGGAATAAAAGGTGTTGGCTGCGGGTTTAGATAGGCCGGACGCACATATTGCCCCTGCCCCGGTCGCGGCTGATATTCCGGATAAACACTGGACGGCGCGCCGTATCGGCAAGCGGACAGGGCGAATATGGCCAAAAATGCAAATGTGCGAATCATAACTCCCCTTCTGCCGCGCAAGCCTTTACGTCCCGTTAACCATGATCAGTCTGACCACCACTATCTCCCCCGCCTCGGGGGAGAGGGCTGAGGCGTAAGCTGAAGACAGAGGGGGAACTGCGCCGATTGGTTCTATGAAATTCGATTTTAGATCAAATTGATTTACCCACCCCCTCCACCAAGCGCTGCGCGCTTGGCACCTCCCCCTAAATGGGGAGGTAGGATTCGCGTGATATTGGCAGATCTCTATGTTATCCGCCCCGCATGTCGAGATCACCCAAACCCAGCCCTTCCAGCCGCCCAGCCCCGTGGCACGCCACCGCCCTGACCCTGTTTCCGGACGCCTTCCCCGGCGTGTTGGGCGCCTCCATCATTGGTGGGTCTGAAAAAAGCGGCATTTGGCAGCTTGAGACGGTAGACATTCGCGAATTTTCGACTAATAGGCACCGCAGCGTCGACAGTCCGCCTTCGGGTGGCGGCCCCGGCATGGTTTTGAAACCTGACGTGTCCGCAGCCGCTATCGACTCCGTGTCTGATAACAGACCGCTAATTTATATGACCCCCCGGGGCAAACCTCTCACCCAAGAGCGGGTGCGGGCGTTGGCATCGGGCCCGGGTCTTATTGTGTTTTGCGGACGGTTTGAAGGCCTCGACCAAAGGGTGATCGAAGCCCGCAATATGGAGGAAATCTCCATAGGCGACTTCGTTCTCGCAGGGGGCGAGGTTGCGGCACAAACCTTGATCGAGGCCTGCGTACGCCTGCTGCCCGGTGTTCTGGGCGCGGCAGACAGCGCCTCGGACGAGAGTTTTGAAGACGGCTTGTTGGAGTATCCGCTCTATACCAAGCCAAGAGAGTTTGAGGGCCGGACCATTCCGGAGGGATTGCTCAGCGGTGATCACGCAAAGATCGCAGCTTGGCGACGCCAAAAAAGTGAAGAGATAACAAAGTCGCGGCGGCCCGACCTTTTTGAAAAGGCGATGGTGACCAAAGCACAGCAAGGAGACGGACAATGAACGTCATCGAAAAACTGGAAAAAGCCGAACAAAGGCGTCTGCTCTCAGGTGAGAAAAACATTCCTGACTTTTCTGCGGGTGACACACTCGTCGTACAGGTCCGGATTACAGAAGGCACGCGCACACGTTTGCAGGCCTTTGAAGGCGTCTGCATCGCCCGCTCCGGCGCTGGCCTGAAAGAAAGCTTCACCGTGCGTAAGATCTCTTACGGCGAAGGTGTCGAGCGCGTCTTCCCGCTCTACTCCCCGCTGGTCGAAGCCATCGAAGTCAAGCGTCGCGGCCGCGTCCGTCGCGCCAAGCTCTACTACCTCCGTGACCGTCGCGGTAAATCTGCAAGAATTGCAGAACGCACAACAGGCCGCGGTATGTCAGGTGGGCGCGCGAAGAAGTAACGCAGCGCCCGCAATCGATCCGGGGGATCGATTGCAGCGGAGTTCCGAAGGCGTAAGACTTCGGCTTTGACGCATCCGAAAATTTAAAGACCGTCATCTCGCCCGAAAATGTTTCGGGCAAAGTGGCGGTTTTTTGTTTTCTGCTGCCATCCAAGATCGACAAAGCATTCTATCATATTCTACGTGGCGGAAAGTGGGCCATATCAAAATTCGGGTCATGAATAATTGGAGAGCTTTTGCATTTTCTATTTTGAGACCCTGAAAAATAGCGTAAATCTATGGCCATGGATTGCCTCAACAGGAATTTGGCCATGGTCTTACGACAGCTTTTACTCGCGCTTTTATTCACCGGGCTCGCCGTAAGCGTCTCCGCGCAAACTGCGCCGTCTCAGTTCAATGCGCCAAAGGCGACGCAAGATTTCTACGCCAATGGCCAGTCAGCGGCGATATGGAAAGATAACGCAACTTATTCATCGCTTTTGCAGGCATTAGAGGGGCTTGCGGCGCATGGGCTGACGCCTTCCGATTATCATTTAGACGCGCTGCGAGATATGACGGATCATTCTGATGCGCGGGATCGTCTCGCCACGGATGCTTGGTTTTCTGCCGCCGCCCATATGCTTTACGGCAAGCTGAACCCAACATCTGTCGAGCCGGATTGGACCGCCGCGCGCCGCGAAACCAATTTATCCGAGACGCTGCGCACGGCCCTCGCGTCAAAAACGATTGCAGAAAGTTTGGAACAATTCGCGCCCAAACAGCCGAGTTACAGAGCCCTGAAAACGGAATTGGCGGCCCTGCGCGCG
>CAZBDT010000110.1:1230-2457 GCA_964490745.1 uncultured Algimonas sp. | reverse complement strand
CCGCAAACCTCATTGCCCGCCGGAGAAACATTGAAATCCGGCATGCAAAGCCCGCGTGTCGCGACGCTCAAATCGCGTCTGGTAGAGCTTGGATATCTCGCGGCGTTGAGCAATGACTCCTTTATGGATGCCGCCACGGTGGAGGCTGTCAAAGCCTTTCAAGCGGGCTCAGGACTGGACGCGGATGGGGCCGTTGGACCTGCAACATTGCGCGCGCTAAATCGTGGACCGGACGGCAAAATCAATCAGGTCTTGGTGAATATGGAACGCTGGCGCTGGATGCCCGATGATCTGGGGCGGCGTCACTTGCGCGCAAATATTGCCGGTTTTGACGTCACGGCCTGGAATGACGGCGTGAAAGAGCGCACACATCTGACGATTGTGGGGCGGACCTATCGCAAAACACCCGTCTTCTCTGACAATATTTCCTATCTCGTTCTCAATCCGTGGTGGGAGACGCCGGACTCCCTCGCAACGCGGGATAAAATACCGACATTTCGGAAAGACCCTGCCACCGTCGAACGCCTAGGCTTTCAAATTCTGGACCGCCAAGGCGCCGTCGTGCAGTCCAGCTCAATTGATTGGAACACGGTCGGTCCGGGCAATTTCCCATACCGCATTCGCCAGCGCCCCGGCGAGCTGAACGCGTTGGGCCAAGTCAAAATCATGTTTCCGAACAAACATAACGTCTATTTGCATGATACACCGTCAAAGGGCCTGTTCGCGCAACGCCAGCGCGCTTTCTCTTCCGGGTGTTTGCGCACGGAAAATCCGCTGGATTTATCGGCTTGGCTGCTCTCGGAAACGCAGCAATGGACGCGCGCGCGCATTGATGAGGTCGTACAGACCGGACGCGAAACCCGCGTCAATCTTTCGAAACCTATGCCCGTCCATATTCTATATTTTACGGTTGAAAATGAAGGCGAATATGGCGTTCGCTATCTCGACGACATATATGATCGGGACGCCAAAGTCTTGGCGGGCCTAAAGGCGAAACCGCGGCCGCGATAGCGCCCGCTTTAAAGGACACGGCCATATGACATGGCTCAAAACGACCCTGACGAGCATCTGTCTCGCCGGGACTCTTCTGATCTCTTCACCTGTTAAGGCGAGCAATAATGACGCCAAGCGGACGGGGTTTACGATAACGTTTGACGGTATCACGAGCGATTTATCCGTTCTGATGACAAGCGCCGTGCCCGCCTGAATGCGATGCGGGTCGTATTG
>CAZBDT010000110.1:0-1220 GCA_964490745.1 uncultured Algimonas sp. | reverse complement strand
CCGTCTGAAACGCTGACCCTGACAAGCGAGGCGACACCCGCCGTTTCGACAGGGCTGTTAACAAAAACCGGACAGGATTGGGTGTGGACAGCTCCCGCCTCGCCCGGACGTCACGAGATCAGATTCCAAAAAAATGGCGAGACAATTCTCTTGCACGTCTTTGTGCTGACACCTTTCGAAAACACCCCTAATGCGGAACTGAACGGATATAAAATAGGTGCCTATAGAAAGACCCTTTTCAGAGGCCTTTCTACCTATGAAGCCCCGCGCGGATTTATTGATCTGTCTTACGGGCCGTCGGACCTCAAAATATCTCCGAGCTTCACCTTAGGTCAATTTATCTGCAAGCAACAGCCGGGCCATGATCCGACTTACCTCTTGGTGCGCCCTGAAACGCTCATGAAGCTTGAGGCCCTGCTGGAGGCCGCAAACGCCAAAGGCTGGAAAGCCGAGACATTCCACGTCATGAGCGGGTTTCGCACACCCTTTTATAACCGCTCTATCGGAAACCGGACAACCTCATCCCGCCATCTCTATGGGGGCGCGGCGGATATCTGGCTCGACGGGGACGGCGACGGGCGCATGGATGATTTGAACGGGGACGGAAAAATCACGAAGGACGATGCACGCGAACTCGCCAAATTGGCAGAAACACTAGCCAAAAAAGGCGGCCCAAACTGGCCCGCAGGCGGCGTTGGGATTTACGGCGCAAATTCGGTCAGAGGCCCATTCGTCCATATCGATTCCAGGGGCTACCGTGCCCGCTGGGGCCATTGAGAGATACAGTAAAACAGGGGAGAACATTACAAAACGGCTTTACCCGACCCTTTACAGGTTCGGCGCTCCACTGCATTTGGTCACCGGACCAAATGCGGACGTTGCGCGTCCCCATTTCAAAAATCCTGTTTCCTCATATTTATCTCCCAAATTCCCAATTTCTCCGCGCTTTTCGCAAACTCTGTCCTCCTTTCAAAAAAGAATAATCCTCACTTTCCAAAGCTGTGCTATATTGAAGATGTTCTTTCGGACACGGGACAGGTTAGCGCTCACTATCTGGTCTTGGAGACGATGGGTTTGAGCATTCGGTGGTGAGACATCGGACTGTGCCGGGACTTTGGGAACGAGAGCCGACTCGTGCAATTTTTGTGAACAAAAAATGCACATATCCAAGTGGGTCAACTCCTGGGTTGCACCGGCCGTTTCTTCAAAAACCATCGCCG
>CAZBDT010000109.1:0-8069 GCA_964490745.1 uncultured Algimonas sp. | reverse complement strand
TTCATGTCAACGACGGGGTTGGTGACCTTGATTTTAGCCATGTTATCCTCATTAAACGTGCAGATTAAAGTGTTGATCCTGCCTTACACGAGCAAAACTGAATTGAAAGTTATGATCTATGGGAAAAGCGGTAAAAGACCAATTGGGACGCGTGATAAAGCGTGATAACGCGCCGCAACCCGCTGTTATTTTGGTGCGCCCGCAACTCGGTGAGAATATCGGCGCGGCTTGTCGCGGGATGCTAAATTTTGGCCTCACGGAACTCCGCCTGGTCGCGCCGCGGGATGGTTGGCCCAATCCAGCTGCGGATGCCATGGCGGCCGGTGCTGTTGAATTGATCGAAAATGCGAAACTATTTGAAACGGTGGAAGAGGCTGTTGCGGACCTGTCCTTTGTTCTCGCGGCAACGGCCCGCCGTCGAGAGCTGGAAATCCCCGTGGTCGGCACGGATGTCGTCGGTAAAGAAATGCGCGCCAAAGTCGGGCAGGGGGTTGGTATTCTCTTTGGGCCGGAAAAAGCGGGTCTCACCAATGCAGATGTAGTGCTGGCCGATAAAATCCTGACCTATCCCGTCAACCCTGCCTTTCAGTCGTTGAACCTTGCCCAAGCCGTCAACGTCTTCGCTTTCATTTGGGCGCAGAGCGGGTCCGTAAACGTGCCGGATATCTTCGATGATGTGCGTAGTGATGTCGCCCCGCGCGAAGATCTGACCCGCATGTTCGAACATCTTGAAGATGAACTTGATAAAGCCGGCTTTTTTTACCCTGCCGCCAAGAAAGCCCTGATGCAACAAAACATCCGCGCGCCCCTAACTCGCGCCCAGATGAGCGAACAGGAAGTGCGGACGTTTAGAGGGATAATAAAAGCGCTGGCAAAGGGGCGGGGGAAGGCGCGGAAGTAAAGATTGCTAAAGACAGTGATTTAAGACTTCCGAAAGGATTCCCATATTCCCGTTTCATCCCAAAGCTGTTTCTCGCTTAGGATATCACCATTTTTATTGAAGAAAAATCGACTGGGGTAGCCTGTTGCATTTATCTGTTTCGAAACTTTTTTATCTTCATCGAATAAAATATGTATCGGCATAGTAAAGGACCTGGCCAATTTCTCATCCTCTTGACGGCCCTTGGGATCAGGTTCGTAATTACCTTCGCAGATTACGTGAACGGCTTTCACCTTATGCCTGAAGACTTTAAAAATCGGCGCGGCGGCAATGATATCTTCCAAGTAATATCCGTTTGAACGATAGTGGCCCATAACCAAAACGAGCAGGAGTTGATTTTCACCCAACTGGTTCAAACTCTCGCGAAAGCTGAGAATTTTATCAGATGACTGAAAGACCCCGACAGGGTCTAAATTAGGTAATTGATAGTCCATTTGGAAATTTTTACCAAATTCAGATTTTACGGGAGCATGGCTTTCGCCCGTTAGAGCCTCTAAATTCTTCCGGACCTCAAGGACGTCGGGGGTCCGTTTGAATGATCGTCGCGCATATAGAATAGCGCGTTCATGTTGCCCCTCTAGATCACTTAATATGCTTCCAAGATAATAATGCATTGAGACTGAAAAATTACTCATGCCTCCGCCTTGTTTTATTCGGGCTTCTGTTAATCTGAATATGTATTTCGAGCGTTCGATATGACCCGCTGCGAACGCGGTAATAGAAAGCGACGACAATGCATCAATGTGGGCGCCGGGTGGAAACGGTTCATTCGGTGGAGGTAAGGTGGTGGGCTTGGGCCGACGCGCAAGCCTTGCGCAAACAAGTTCTAGTGCAGGATAAATCTCACCTATTTCTGCAATAAATCCCAAACCCCAAAGAGAATGTAGGTCTGACCAGTCCGATGTTCCGCTACCCTTTATTAAATTATCTGAAATTTTTGCAGGCGGTGTTTGAAGAACAATTCCAAATGGCCAGTGTTTTCCTTTCAGAATATATCGATATTTTTTAATGGGATCATATAATTCGAACTTAGCTCTTACGGATTTCTTGATCTGAAATTTCTTCATGAATATGGAGCTTTTTGTATAGGCTCTTCCGTTGATACTTATCAGTATCCACCCCGGCTTGATTCCCAGGAAATATGCCGGGCTACCCTCATGAACCGTAGATATCATCTCGCTATTAAACTGCTTCGCTTTGGCAGATAAATCTACGACCTTTTGTTTGGTAAGGCTGAAATTCTTATTTGCCCATTTTTCTACGTGTTTATTCATCTTCATTGTTAGCAATCCTCACAAAATGAAAAACTATAGGCTCCTGGAAATCAAAGGCATCTCGGTCATCTCGCGACGTCAGACATATAATAGAGGCAAAGTGCAAGTAAATTCACGCCCGTCATCGGCTACAGCAATTTACATACCCCGCCTGCGCCAAGGCAATCAGCAGCGCGATTTCTATGGCGATGTGACTGTCTTTATCTGTCCATGTTTCCTCAAAGGAGTGCGCGCCTGCGCTGACCCCGCCGCGACTGATCGTGATGGCGGGGAGGCCCATGGAGATGGGGATATTGGCATCTGTAGAGGAGGTTCGCAATTTCGGTGAAAAGTCATAGCTGCGGATGGCGGCTAAGGCGTGCTGGACGAGGGGGCTATTTGCATCGCCATTAGCGACGGGGCGGTTCCCGACTTTTTTGATGTCGACCGTGATCGGTTCGCCGCGTGTGCGGGCTGCGTTTTCTGCGTTCAAGCCGTCTTGCATAGCCTGTCGAAAGACGGCGTCTATCTCATTGAGTTTTGCGACATTCACGGAGCGCATATCGACCTCCATCCAGCTCTCAAAAGGGATGGAATTAATTGACGTACCACCCCCAATGCGGCCAATGTTAAAGCTCGTTTTTGGGCCTTCACCGGATACACTCACTGCGCGCGCCGCAAAGAGCGTTGCCGCCCGTCCAAGGGCATGATGCGGATTGGCGTCACCGAAATCACCCCAGCTATGCCCGCCCGGTCCTTTGAAGGTCACGCGGTAGCGATAGGACCCAACGCCGCCAAAAACGACGCTGTCATCATTGCCGCCATCAATAGCGATAAAGCTGTCAATGCGGGGCGCACCATCGCGGTAGAGATGTTTAATCCCGCGCAAATCGCCGAGACCTTCTTCCCCAATATTTCCGATGAAGAGGAGGTCATGTTCTGTCTCAATATTATGCGTTTTCATGGCTTTGATAAGGCTAAGCTGCACAACAATGCCGCGCGTATTATCGCCAATGCCGGGTGCAATATAGGTGTTGCCATCTCGTTTGACCGTCACATCTGTTTCGATCGGAAAAACTGTATCGAGATGCGCGCCGATTGCGATGGTTTTTTCGCCCGTTCGTCCAGGACGTTTGCCGATGACATTGCCAACCGCGTCTATCGTGACGTCCGTGAGACCCGCTTCGCGATACATCTCTGCGACGCGTTCGGCGCGGGGTGTTTCTCCAAAGGGCGGGGCGGGAATTTCGGTGAGCTCTATCAGGTCGAGATTATTCTGTTCGCGATGTGACCGAATTGTCTCAAATGCGATTTGAATTGTGGGGTCAGATTTTAACGTTGCGATCTGAGCTTTATAGCGTTCATCAAGACTTGCAACTTGCGCGCCCGGGCTTGTCGTAGCTTTGGGTGTGTCGAGCTGTGGAGCCTCGCCACATCCTCCAATCAGGCAAGTTGTTGCCAGCAGAACTGAACCGATGAATTTAGAGAGGGACGGCATAGGGTTACTCACATGTCACGAGAATACGGGCTGCTTTATAAACATAGCCATGCCGTGAGTTACAGTCTCAATCTATTGCATTTACGCTTCTCCGTTCCATTCCCGTCATCCCCATGATAGGCCCCGCAAAATATGACCAATGCCCCTTTGCCGAATTTTGAGATTTTTCTCGTCACGCTCCCGGGATTGGAAGATATGCTTCTCGCTGAGGTGCGAGAGCAGGGATTTAAAAAGCCCAAAATCATTTCCGGCGGCGTCCTTATCCAAGGCGGATGGCCGGAAGTCTGGCGTGCCAATCTCGTCCTACGCGGCGCGTCTAAGGTCTTGGCCCGTATTGGCGAATTTCGCGCGCAAAATCTGAAAGAGTTAGAGAAAAATGCGGCGGATTTTCCATGGGCTGAATATTTAAGAGTCGGTTGCGCAATCAAAGTCGATGTAACCACGAATAAACGCAATGGCATCTATCACAGCGGCGCCGCAGAGGAACGGTTGGAGCGTGCCATTGCAGAAGCGGTCAATGGGGTGATCTCGTCGGACCGGGCTAAGGCTGAGGTGCTGATTAAAGCGCGGATTGTTAAAAATATCGTCCAATTATCCGTCGATACGTCCGGTGTCGCTTTGCACAAGCGCGGATATAAACAAGCCCTCGGCAAAGCCCCCTTGCGCGAAACAATTGCCGCCATGACCTTGCGCGCTTGTGGTTATAAGCGAATAGAGCCTCTACTCGATCCAATGTGTGGGTCTGGGACTTATCTCATCGAAGCGTCCGAGATGGCCGCCAATCTCATGGCAGGGCGTAGTCGAGAGTTCGCCTTTGAAAAATTGGTTAGTTATGACGCAGATGCGGTCAATAAATTTAAAACTGACTGGTTCACCCGCACACCACCGATCCATTTTTATGGTTTTGACCAAAATGGTACGGTGATTAATGCCGCCAAAGAAAATACCGCACGGGCAGGTGTCTCTGAAGCCTGTCACTTTAAGGCCCAACCGCTATCAAAATTAACACGTCCTGAAGGTCCGCCAGGACTGGTCATCGTTAATCCGCCTTACGGTACGCGGATCGGTAACAAAAAAGCGCTCTACGCACTCCATAGACAATTTGGTGATATTATGCGTGCCGAGTTTACCGGTTGGCGCGTCGGTCTCGTCACGTCTGATGACGGACTGGCCCAAGCGACAAATCTCAACTGGTCACACACAAGTGCACCCATACCGCATGGTGGGTTGAAGATAAGGCTATATCGGACTGATATATTGGAGTGAGGGCGTTTTGTCTCCGCGGACATTCGATGAGCCTTGCTCATATATATTCAAAAAAACCTACCTTGTGATGACGCGAGACAGGCTAATTTCATCATGAGGATCTAATGTCGCCGAGCCTTACTCGCCCGCTTCAACTATGGCTTTATCAATCGCCTTTTGCGCTCTCTCTAGATCGCGAAGGGCTTCTTTTAGGGCTGAAGATGTGTTTCCATTCTCTCGTAAATCTTCCAACTGTCTTATGGCCGAATCGAGCTGTATTTGCGCGGAGCTCATGGAACTTGTGCGACTACCCGCCATTAACTCTTCAAGGTTGGTAACACCCTGCATGTCAAAGAGTCTCTGGCGCATTTCGTTCATCCGTTCCCGGCGATTTGCGCGAGACTCATTTCCTGAGTAAACTCTATCATTATAGTCATAATAACGGTTTCTTTCGCCATATTGCATCGGATTTCCGTCTGTTGACCCATCAGAATCTTCGACTCTAAGCTGTGCCATCTCTTCGAGGCTATTTTGCTGACGTTCGCCTATGGCTCTCATAAGCTCTTGTGGTTGAGTTCTCATGTTAGGGACATGATCTGAGGCGCGATTTTGGCCTTCACGGCCATTAGCAGACCGTCGATCAAATAAATCAGAAAAACCGAGTGTCTTATCGGAATTGAACATACCTGTGTAAGAGCTAGAGCTGGCAGTTGCATTTGAAGATTCGCTCCAAGATTGACTGGTCCCGTAACTATTCTGCAGAATCTCGACAATATCTCCATCACCAAGAAGAATTTCAGAAGTTCCATCTTCTTTTTGTGTCAAAGGTACGGGTAAGCGATCGCCATTTTCTAAAATGTGAAAAGCTGTGCTAGAGCCGTCCTCGGTCACAATTTCATAAGATTCACCGGGGCGACCGTCTATTGTTGCACTAATCGTAGAAGTTGAACGCGCAGAACTTTTTACGTCTTGCGCAGCGGCGACGCTGAAATTGACGACACTCATAGCCATAGCACCTATGGCGCTTATAATTAGAACGCGCGGCGCAGACCTTAAAGTCCAGCTTTTATTCATTTCGGAAGTCCTTCCAATTTATATCACACGCCCAAGTATTATCGGCCAACATACGGAAAAGGCGATTAACTCGACTTATTGGATGTCGTGCTTGCTCATGAATTGAATTTATGGGCTGAATTTAAACTGAACGGAGGTTTTTGTACCGGAAATGTAAGGTAAAGGGCTACCACTGATCCGTACTACTTAATTCTACAAGAAGCGAGGGTACTACATAGGTGAGACAACTTTGCGGGCACGTCCTGCTTTAAGAACAAATTTGGCTGACCCGTTGAAAATTATGGGCAATAGGAACTTTCGTACGTCTATTACACATCTACATTCTCGTATTTGGTAACATGCTATGTCTTTACTCAGACGTCCAATTCCGTCAGGAGGCGCATCATGAAATATATTGGTTATGTCTTATTATTGCTAAGCGGTGTTGCCGGTTATTTAGGTGTTCGTGTTTGGTTTGTTGTTCTACTGGCTTTGCTCTCGGCGTTTGTTTTTACATCAGCGCGGCGCAAAAATTTGAAAGAGACACCACAAGCACCCGATCAAAATATGTTGATGGATGGAGCTTACCTATTTCTGGGTCAGCTCTTGATTATGTTTACGATTTATTTGCTCGGCGTTTTTATCGCGAGTCCGGGCGGTGCTTTATTCGCGGATTTCCTATCGGGGAAACAGCCGGGGCTTGATTCCGGGATCGGCGGATAGCGTCAAAGGTGAAGACGGCGACGCCGATCCAGATAAATCCAAAGCACCACACATGAGCAGAGGTGAAGGGCTCGCCGAAATAAATCCCACACGCAAATTGTAGGGTCGGACCAATATATTGCAATACGCCCAAAGCCGATAGTGAGATGCGCCGTGCCGCAAAGGCAAAAGCTAAGAGCGGTAGCACGGTTAGGGGGCCGGCGAAGATGAGCAGCGCGTCCATTCCCCAGCCATATTCTCCCCAAGCCAGCGTGTCAGTCCGCGCCAGATAAGCAAAGAGGATCATTGCGGGGAGAAGCAGTGTCAATGTCTCAACAAATAGGCCCGGCATGGCGCCCACCGCGATTTGCTTTCGCAACACGCCGTAAAGTGTGAAAGTAATCGCAAGAATGATCGATATCCAAGGGAAAACACCACCTTGAAAGGTCAAGATCATCACCCCAATAAAGGCCATTACAATAGCGCAAATCTGAAGTCTCGAAATAGCCTCCTTAAAGATAATAACACCGACTAGGACGTAGATAAGTGGATTAATGTAATAGCCGAGACTGCCTTGGAAAATCTGATCTTGCTGGATTGCCCAAATATAAAATCCCCAATTTGTTGCCAGTGCAATGGCGGCGAGGGCCAATAGAGCGACTGCCTTTGGCTTTCGAAAGATTGCAAAAGTCTCTGCTATTTGTTTCCGAAAGAGGAGGATGAGAAAGCCAAAAGGTATAGACCAAAGGATGCGGTGGCCAAGGATTTCCAGGGTCGGGATTTGTTTAACGGCAACAAAATAGATAGGAAATAGGCCCCATATCGTGTAGGCTGTCAGGCCTGAAATGAGACCGGATTTTGTTTCATCCGTTGATGCGATATGTGGGGTCTGACTCACGCCGAAGCCTCTGTCACTAAATGCGATAAAAGCCAATCGAATTTCGTGTCGGTAACACTTGACACTTTGGCTGTATTGGTTAGGTAGCCGCTTCAATTACGGGAGGGTGTGGTGCCGCCGTTTTTATCGCTGCCTCAAGGTGAGGTGAGCCGGGCCACGTCAACATAGAAAGGACGCACATGTCTAAGCGTCATTCAACAAAATATAAGATCGATCGCCGCATGGGCGAAAATATTTGGGGACGTCCAAAGTCGCCAGTCAATAAACGTTCTTATCCTCCGGGACAGCACGGTCAAAACCGTCGTGGTAAGCTTTCTGATTTTGGTACACAGCTTCGTGCGAAACAAAAGCTCAAAGGCTATTACGGCAATATCACAGAAAAACAGTTCCGTCGCACTTATGATCAAGCCACACGGATGAAGGGCGATGCATCCGAAAACTTGATCGGTCTGCTTGAGCGTCGTTTGGACGCTATTGTCT
>CAZBDT010000108.1:2588-8075 GCA_964490745.1 uncultured Algimonas sp. | reverse complement strand
CCCGCATCGGTGCGCATGGCACGCCTGTCGTGTTCCTACACCCCGGCGATGCGGGCGGTGTCCTGATTGAATTGATGGAAACTCATAAAGAGCATTAGCATGAACCTGTTTTCTGCCTTCGTCGTCTGGCTCATCATCTGGTGGCTCACACTCTTTATAATTCTGCCTATCGGTGTTCGTGGGCAGGCAGAGGAGGGTGACGTTGTCGAAGGCACAGAACCCGGTGCGCCGTATAAGTTGGATATCAAAAAGAAGTTTATCCAGACGACCATCATTGGAACGATCCTCTGGGCGTTAACCTGCGGTCTCATCATCTCAGGCATCATTGACTGGGCGATGCTTCAAAATCTGTTCAAACGTTAATTTTATAGTAAACGCCTCGTTAACACATGGCTGCGATTGAAATACTTGTCGCGTCATAGGGCCTCGTCTATGCCCGCAAAACGTTGTAATTATTAAGAGCCCGCGCCATGCGTCTGTCCCGATATTTTCTGCCGCTCCTGAAGGAGACGCCTTCGGATGCGACTGTTGCATCGCATCGTTATATGTTGCGTGCGGGTATGATCCGTCAAAACAGCGCCGGCATCTACACATGGTTGCCTCTGGGCCACAAAGTGCTCAAGAAAATCGAGCAAATCGTACGCGAAGAACAGAACAAGGCCGGTGCCATCGAGATGCTGATGCCGACGATTCAGAGTGCAGAACTCTGGCGGGAAACAGGGCGTTATGATGCCTATGGCCCGGAAATGCTTCGCATCACGGACCGTCATGATCGTGAGATGCTTTATGGTCCGACAAATGAAGATATGATCACGGATGTGTTCCGGTCCTTTGTGCGGTCCTACAAAGATTTGCCGAAAATGCTTTATCACATTCAGTGGAAGTTCCGGGATGAACGCCGCCCACGCTTTGGCGTCATGCGCGGCCGCGAATTTCTGATGAAGGATACTTATAGTTTTGATCTGAACGAAGAAGACGCCGTCAAATCCTATAATAAAATGTTCACCGCCTATCTGAACACTTTTGCACGTCTTGGTATTAAAGCCGTTCCGATGAAAGCCGACACGGGTCCAATCGGTGGCGATCTTTCACATGAGTTCGTCATTCTGGCAGAAAGTGGTGAGAGCGAAGTGTTCTGCCACAAAGATTTGGTCGAAATGGCGCCTCCGGGCGATGTCGATTTCGACGGCGATTTGAGTCACATCTTTGAAGAACGGACCTCTCTCTATGCGGCGACGGAAGAAATGCATGACGCCGATGAATTTGCAAAAATTCCGGCTGACAAGCAGCTGACCGCGCGCGGGATTGAAGTCGGTCATATCTTCTATTTCGGTGACAAATATTCGGCTCCGATGAAAGCCACTGTAATGGACTCAGACGGCAAACCGCAAACGGCGATGATGGGCAGCTACGGCATTGGTGTCTCACGTCTTGTTGGCGGAATTATCGAAGCCAGCCATGATGAAAACGGTATCATCTGGCCAAAGTCGGTCACGCCATTCGGGGCAGGTGTTTTGAATCTCAAGCCCGGGCATGAGGAGTCTGATGCGGTCTCAGAAGCCATATATAACAAGCTGGTAGCGGCGGGTATTGATCCGCTCCTGGATGATGAAAAAGGCTCTATTGGCGTGAAATTCTCTCGCATGGACCTCATCGGGCTGCCGTTCCAAATCGCGGTGGGGCCGCGCGGATTGAAAGACGGCAGTGTCGAGGTCAAAGACCGCGCCACAGGCGAAAAGCAAAATATGAGCCCGGATGAAGCTGTCCAGCATATCATTTCGGCCTATGCGTAGATGAGTGCGGGCGTGAGCAAGAGCGGAAAGAACAGCCCCTTCGGTACAATCGAGAGGCGCATTGCGACCCGTTATTTACGCGCGAAAAAAAGCCAAGGCGGTGTCGGCTTGATCGCCGCAATCTCTTTCATCTGCATCATGCTTGCTATCATGGCGATGATTATCATCATGTCGATTATGAACGGCTTTCGGGGAGAGGTCATTCGGCTAACCATTGGAAGTCAAGGCCATATCTACGCAGAACTCGCCAATCCGTCTCCCGTATCGGAAGATATACAGGCTATTGAAAGACGTCTGCTTGAAATTGATGGGGTGAATGAAGCGTTTCAATACACGCAACATTTCACAGGCGTTCAAGCGAATGGCGTGTTTGGGCTGGGTCAGGTGATCGGCGTTCGTGCCGATAGTTTGAACAGTTTTGAGCTTATAAGAGATGGTATCACGCAAGGGACTCTAAATGATTTTGGCATGGGCCAAGGTTCAGATCATAATATTGCTATAGCGTCTCGTTTGGCCGCAAGTTTAGGGTTGCGCGTAGGCGATAGAATTACCGTCTACTCTCCACGCACCCGGACGACAATTACGGGACCGCAGCCCATTCGAAAAAATTACACTGTTGGCGCTATCTTTTCGGTCGGCATTTTTGAGGTCGATACTTCATATATTTATATGGAATTAGAACAGGCTAGCCTTCTCTTCGAAGGCGGAGCTGTATCTCCCGATATACAAATTAGATTAGATAGCCCTGATAAAGTGGATGATCTGACGAGCGCTGTTTACGATGCGATTGATGAGCCCGCTTTCTTACAAACGTGGCGGGATAAAAATGCGGCAACGGCAACGGCGCTGCGGACAGAACAAATCGCCATGCGGTTCATCTTCATGGTCGTTGTGATTATTGCCGCATTCCCGGTTCTCGCCTCCATGATCATGTTGGTGAAAAATAAATCCAAGGACATTGCCATCCTGCGGACGATTGGCGTGACACAAGGCGGCATCTTGCGCATATTCCTGATGTCAGGCGCGATGATTGGCATTCTCGGCACATTGGCGGGATTGATCCTTGGGACGGTGTTCTGTCTCAATATCGGGTTAGTCCAAGCGGCGATTGAGGGGATTACGGGCCAACCGCTCTTCCCCGAGGATGTCTATCAACTCGCGGGCGGTATACCCGTTAAAATCGTTTGGAGTGAAGTCTTTGGCGTTGCGTTCTGGGGTTTCTTAATTTCAGCTCTGGCCACACTCCTTCCCGCATTGTCGGCGTCTAAGATCGACCCTGTTGACGCGCTGAGGTATGAATAATGACGAAGCCGTCCAGACCCGTTCTATCTGTGCGCAACCTGCATCGCTCCTACCCCTCCGGTGGGGGAACACTGACCGTCATGGCAGGCGCGGATATTGACATTTATCCCGGCGAGCTTGTCGGCTTGATCGGGCCGTCCGGTTCGGGGAAGTCGACATTGCTCCATGCGGCGGGCCTGTTAGAGACGCCTAATGCAGGGGAGGTCTATATTAACGGGCGAGAATGTCTGAAGCTCTCGGATGATGAACGCACGCGCATCCGCCGTGAAAGTGTCGGCATTGTCTATCAATTCCATCACTTGCAGAAAGAGTTCACAGCGCTGGAAAATGTCGCCATCCCGCAAATGATTGCAGGTGTATCAGGCAAAACAGCCGAGGCGGAAGCTGCGCGCTTGCTCACAAATATGGGGCTGGCGGAGCGCATGACCCACCGCCCTAGCCAGATGTCAGGCGGCGAGCAGCAGCGCGTTGCGATTGCGCGCGCATTAGCGAACCGACCTCAGATATTATTAGGGGATGAACCGACCGGAAATCTCGACCCTGCGACCTCAGATTCTGTCTTCCGCAGCCTGTTAGATCTCACCCGAAATGAGGGCGTGGCAGCCCTGATTGCAACCCATAATATGAACCTCGTGCCGTTCTTCACGCGTGTCCTGACGGTCCGTGACGGCTTAGTCGTGCCGTGGACGGCGCCGACGATTGAGACCTTCGGATAAAGCCCAAAAGGAAAATCCAACTGCGATTAAACCCACTCCGCCCAGAGCGGCTTTCGGCCTGTCCATCACGACAAAGACGAGCGTTATCGCTGTAATGCTCAGATAGATCAGCGGGACGAGGGGATAGCCCCACGTCTTGTAAGGGCGAGGTAGATCAGGTTGCCGCCAGCGCAGGACGAACAGACCCAAAATGGCGAGCAGGCTGTTAAAGGCGAGCATCGCCCCCGCAAAGACGAGGATCTGATCAAAGGTCTGGGTCAGGATAAAGAACACAGCGATCCCCGATTGGAACAGAATAGCCGCCCAAGGCACGCCCTCTGCCGTGCTACGCGCGAGCCATGACATGGCGCGGTAATCTTCGCCCACGGCTTGCAAAGCCCGCGGTCCGGCGAGGGTCATGGCGCTCACGGTGGAGATGAGGAGTAACGCCAACATCGCTCCCACCAAACGCCCGCCCGTCTCGCCGAAAATGGCGTCTGCTACGATATAGCCAATCTCGACTTTACCCCGCAGATCATCGGCAGGCGCGGCATAGAGAAAGGCTAGGTTCAGCAGCACATATAGCACCGTCACAAGGGCTGTCCCGACAAACAAAATCCGCGGGAGGTCGCGCTGCGGACGCTCCAACTCGCCGGAAATATAGGTCGCCGCATTCCAACCCGTATAGGCGTAAGACACATAGATCAGCGCGATCCCATAAGGCACGCTTAGCATGACAGACGGGTCGCTGGCTTTCGGCGCGAGGTCCAAATTCTGCGGTGTCGCGCTCAACAGAAAAGCGGCGAGGATAAAGGCGGCGATAAGGGCGATCTTAATCGCGGTGAACGCCGTCTGTGTCGTCCCCGAAACGCGACGCGACCGCGCATGTAAGAGCGCCAATATGATGACCAGCGCGCAGGCGAGGGCTTTCTGAGACGTGTCGCCCAAACCCGCCGGCAAGATCGCGCCCGCATATTTCGCAAAGGCAATCGCAACAACGGCGGTGGGAGCGGCAAAGCCAATCGTGGCGCTGACCCAACCGGAAATGAACCCCGCCGCCGGATGATAGGCCTCGCCCAAAAAGGTATATTCGCCGCCGGATCGGGGCAGGGACGCGCCTAATTCTGCATAGGATAGCGCGCCACAAAGGGCCGCGAGACCACCGATGATCCACAACATCATCACAGCAAACAGGCTATCTATATCGGCGAGTTGATAGCCAAGCGCGGTAAACACACCGACCCCAATCATATTCGCGATGATAATGGCCGTCGCTGTGCGCGGCGTAAAATTACTGCGAGTCATGCCAAACCTATGACGCTCCCTCGCCAAAGAGTCGAGACCGCTTTATTTGGCGCGCATAGAGGTATTAATCGAACCGCATATTATTGTCATCCCGCATCGTTGTTTCGAGGCGCAAACAGCTAAATGCGGGACGTGTCATTTGCCTATCCAATTGTCATCCCGCACAAAGGCGAAGCCTGCCGATGCGGGCCCTAACGTTTATAAGCGCAAGCTTGATTGAACATACGATAGGTCCCGCATCTCCCCTTCGTTCCGTGCGGGATGACAATTGATTAATTCGTTAGGTTTGCCCTGTTTCTTTTTCGTGTCTCTCTTTCGTCTCAGTATTAAATAGGATGTTCGCGAGGGTGGTTTCAGGCTCCAGTGGAACTGGAAAATGTGCAAATGGTTTT
>CAZBDT010000108.1:0-2578 GCA_964490745.1 uncultured Algimonas sp. | reverse complement strand
CAACTCGATTGTTAATCGATTTGTTGAGGTACCGAACCGCATAGCGGTTCGGCGCTCCACTGCAATCGATTCACAGGATCGATTGCAGGCATTCCGCGTGCACATGACCGCCCTGTGAAAGAAGACAAGAATAAATATGACCCCATAACCCCAAAGTGAGGATGCATCTCTTAGATGTTTTTTACAACGCCCTGAAAAAATGAAATTTTTCGTCGCGGGAATCTCGCCCGAAATGGGGATATAGTTTTGAAGGTTTGAAATTTGAACGATTCCGACCTCAGAATCTCGCCTCGCCAGAGTCGTTTTGGGCTATCAGTTGTGGTAGAAGTATCCCCATAGGAGATATTAGTTCAGTGGCTTAAATGGTGCGATTTTAAGTCGTTCCTATTACGCTTTAGCAAGCAAACGCCACGAAGTTATTCGGAACTCAACATATTGAACCGGCGACTCTCAATAATTGCGCGGTGCTCAAAACCTGCTGCGCGGCATAGGTCGGGAGAAAAAACTCTGTTCTGAGGTTCGTTTCTTATAGCTACATCAATTTGATCCAGAAGTTTTTTTGGATCCACGTTAGGGGGGGCGGCTATCCGGCCAGACACCACATGTTTCTCTTCCGTTTCGTCATGTTGGTGTTGCGTATCTTCGTCACGCCAACAAGTTGCGCATAAAATTTTAAAATTTTCTGTGTGCGAATAAATAACTGCATCATCGTCTAAAATTGAACTTATGCGTCCAAGCCTACCAGACTCATCTTGTGTGCCTTTGAAGTCATAAAATTGATAATTCTGTTTTTTTAAAGTTGCTAAGTGCGGAAATACAGCAATTTTCTCGTCACCATATTTGTGGTAAGTGATAGGTGCGCCGTCAAACAAAATGACGTCACCATAATCAACACCTAAATCATCAAAAAGCACACTCCGAATAATGCCATGGCACGGGCTTAATCTTTCAATCCAGACTGTCTCTTCGAGTCCGGGATGGTCATTGTTTACATTGCGTTCCGATAATGGAAATTGAGCAAGCCTAACTTTGCAAGATGGATACCCGCCTTCAGGTAAATCAAATCGCCCCATCTCAATTTTCTGCCCCTGCTCTTTCCAGACTTTTAAGGCAATCTCACCTTGCCCTGAGCCAGTCGCACAAATTCCAAGATTCCAAAAATAAGCTTGAGTCGGGTTATCTGTTAGAGAAATTGCCGCCTGATTAGCCTTAACGCCTTCTTCGAAACGCGCTCGTGTTTTGAAAAAGAGACCTTGGCCATAATGCGCCCATGAAGCTTTTGGATACAGCTCTGTAATCCGCGCATAGCTCTGATTAGCAATTTTGTCATGTTGACGAGCGCAAAGGCGAGCAGCTGTAGAAAGGCCTTCATAAACTTTCATTTCTGCCTCTGTGCCGTTTTCACGCGATGCAATTGAGGAGAGACGACGAACAATATTGTTGAATAATGGGTCTGTAGGAGGGGGCGCATTGAGATCATCAATATCCCTCGCAGACTCTAAAGTTTTTCCAATTTCTATAATAACATCATCATCATCGTAGGCTTGGTAAATTTTGGATAATAGTTCAGAAGCTTGATCAATGCTGAAGTGACCTTTATCGATCAGTTCAATAATGCCTAGAGCCGCAATTTTATGCTCCGCCAAACCTTTTATTAGAGGCTGTATAAGTTCCCACTTGAGATTATCATTTCCAGATTCCGAGATTAAGTTAACATCATCAACAATCGATTTGATTTTTATGTCACTTAATTTATTTTTAAAAATTTTGAACATCAGGTTTACTACCAAGAATTACTCGGGTCAACAATAACCACTTGAATACTTATGATAAGTGCGGCTCAGAAAACCAAAATTACCAGAGGTTTTTTTTGGGCGTTATAAGCCGCTCATCTAACGTCCGCTTTGCCACCAAATCAGACCTAGCGATCCTCCTTATCAGAAGAGTCTTTCTCTTGCTGCGCTTACCGAAGCCGCCCATTGCCAAACGCCACAACTCCGACTCGCTCCCATCCCCCACGCTCCCAAACCTTAATATCCACAGGTCGTTTCTTCACAGGATGTTGACGATTTGTTCTCATTTATATAGAACAAATATAGAACACTTATAAAATTGAACTGAGGAAAACCTTATGACACGTCAACTCATCCACGACATTTCTTCCGCACTCGTCTTGGCAGGCTTCGTGGCCGTTGTAACCATGTGGATGATGGTGATTGGCGGCTAATCCGTCTTTCAATGATGGAGGTTTAATGTCCCGACCCGTTCGCGATTTCGTCCACCTGCGGATGCGCTCTCCTTATTCTATGTTGGAAGGGGCGCTGAAAATTGATGAAACTGCCAAGCGAGCTGTGCGCTATCGTCAACCGGCTTTGGCGATCACAGATACGAATAATCTCTGCGGGGCGCTCGAATTTTGTGAAAAAGTCACGGGTGAGGGGCTTCAGCCGATCATCGGCCTGACGCTCACCATTGATCTAGAGGGGGCAAAACAGCCCGGTCAGATACATAGCGAGCCGGATGGGACGCTGGTGCTTTTGGCGCAAAATGAAGTGGGGTATGGCAACCTCATGGATTT
>CAZBDT010000107.1:0-8286 GCA_964490745.1 uncultured Algimonas sp. | reverse complement strand
AGGCCAACAAAAAAGCGGAGTCCGAGGACTCCGCTTAACAGTTCAAAAGGTCTTAATTTTGCGGTGTGCAGACATACATGAAATTACCGCAGCGCTTCATGAAATGAACATCTGTGCCATTGGCGGAGCTCACTCTGAAGGCATCTAGCTGCGTAGTATCAGACAGATTTAAAGTCGAATATTGTAAGGCGTGCTGCGCTCCAAAGCCAAGCAAGCCTGAGCTGCCTTGCGCCAAAGTGTCATTACTGAACATCGTGGCATCCATATTCGCAAAAGAACCATGTCCAAGCGATCTTGCCATCAGATCCAAAAAGGATTTATCGCGCGGACTTGTCCGATATTTGACCTGCAAGCGACGGAAAAATTCATCCGGCGTGTAGCCCGTTGAATCTCCAAATTGCGGATTTGAACCAAGATAGGTCACATTTGTTGGCTTAAAGGCGCTCACATCAAAGAGTGGATTAGCCGACGGTCCACATATACGTGCGGCGATAGACGGAGCGGTCATCTTATCTCCGGCTGGGCCTGACGTCGCATTTCCAACCGAGAGTTTCGGCGCGGCAGAGGCAATGGTTGTGTCTGCCTGAGTCTGTGGCTTTGCCTGCGACGGTGACGTCGTCGCGGTCGTTGTTGTGACAGGCTCTGCTGGACAAGCGGCTGCATCAACAGCGTTCGAACCGTCCCAACACACATAATCTTTCGCAATGGGTTTCACAGGGCAAGCCGCTTCCGATATTGCAAAACTCTCATCCCAGCATGTGATTTTGGCCGGACACGCGGCTTCCGTTTGAGCCTTCGTGTCATTCCAACAGATGACCATCGCAGCTGGGCTGGCGCTCTCAGAAGTGGTCGTCGCGGCTATTTTCTTTATATCCGCATCTCCGCCTGTGCAGGATTTAAACAAAAACAAGGCGGCCAAGAGTGCGAGTAAGCCCAAAAGGAGCCATTTTAGCCAGCCCCAAATCCCGGCACCTCCACCCGTTTCTGACGCTGCCGCTGCTGCTGCGGCGGGCGCAGCGGTAACAGCCGCCGCTTTCACAGGCGCTGCCTTTGGCGTTTCGGCCGTCGGTGTTTTTGCCGCCATTGCACCAGCGACAGTTGCCGTCCCCGCAGCAGCAGCTGCTGCTGCGATTGGAGCCGCCACAGGGGCTGCCACAGGCTTTTTAACTACGGCAGGCTTTGCAGGAATCTTCGGAGCCGGCGCCTTGGGCTTTGGTTTTGGCGTAGGTTTGGGTTTTGGGGTAGCCGGTGTGGCCGCAACTGCTCCCGCCGCTAAGGTCGTCGTTGTTGTTTTAGTTGGCTTCTTCGCAGCCCGTCGACGTGTTCCCATAAGATAGGCGGCACCAGCCGCCGCTGCAGCCGCAGAGCCATATCCGACAGATCGCGCAATTTCTTTGTGATTGCCGGCGCGCAAGATAAATCCATCTTTGCCGTCTACGCCTTTTCCGTAGACGTAACGATTTTCCAGCTTCATGTTTTTTTCAACAGACGCGACGCCTTTGTCACGGATAGTAGCCGTCGGATAACCTTCAGAAATCAAAGCGATTTTTTTGTTCTCCACATATGTGAAATAATACTCACCGTCTTCACCTTTGAATTTTTCAAATCCGTCTTGTTTGGCAGATGTGTGTTTCTTGTAAAAGGCGAGCGGCATGTAGTTTTGTTCAACATTTGCAGGGCGCGCTTTCTTGACCTCACCCCGAAGCTGGGCAGCGCCCGCCAGAGCTTTCGCCTCAGAATCATACCAACGTGATGTCGCGATCTCCTGCTTATTCGCCGCATTTAAATCGAAATAGTGCTTTCCATTTTTATGGACATGATGCTGATAAGCAGTCTTCAGCTTCATATTTTTCTGCACAGACGCGATGCCGTTATCCCGACCGGATTTGGACGTGTAACTTTCAGAAATAAGAACGATTTTTCCGCCTCCATTATAATGAAAATAATAGGCCCCGTCTTTTTCGAAACGGTTGAAACCGTCGGCCTTGCCGCCATGTGTCTGATAAAAAGAGAGAGGTCGGTAGTTCTCAATGCGTCCATCAGAGCCAGTGAAAGCCGCTGCCGCGCTGGCAGTCTTCGCCGCCTTCACTTTTTTAGCTTTAGCTTTCGAAATCGATTTTTTCGTCGCTTTGGATTTTGATTTTGTGGGTTTTGCGTTCGTTGTCGATCTTGCCTGACCCGTTAAACGCTCTGATACGGCTTCGGCTGCACTGAGGCTCGCATAATCCGGGCTGATCGCGATTTCATGGCCATTCCCTGCTTTGAGCGCGAAGCCATGTTGTGAACCGCGTTGTTCAAATTTATATCTTCTAATTGATTTTTCATTCTTTTTGACGGACTCAATCCCATTATCCCGTCCGGCCTCGCCTATATAAGCTTGGCTGAGCATGGCGATATTACCGTCAACATAGCGGCAAAAATAATAGTCTTCGCCGACTTTGAATTTTGAAAATCCGGATTGTTTTGCGGTCGAATGCTCCGCGTAAAATTTGACGTTCTGATATTCGTCATTCTTTCGATCAGCCATGTGTATTTCCCCCCATGAGACACGTATCGTGTGATAGAGGTAAAGCTAACTAAAAGTAAATGAACCCTTCATGAGTGCAGCGACACCACTTTTGGGAATACTAATCTTGCGGTGGTAGGTATCGAATCGGCAAAGAGCCAATGCGGCCATTGCGATCAATCTGAACATCCCACACCACATCAACGGGTTCAGACAGCAGAACCGATTCGAGCTGACGCGTCGACGTAATATCCGTGTCATTCACGCTCAAAATAAAATCTCCGGGGCGAAGGCGATTATAATTCGCCGCAGACCCCCGACGTACTTTTAAGACCATAACTCCCTCAAGATAAGGATCAAAGCCAAGCTCTTCACCCAAAGCCGGACTCATATTCACGGTGATGGCACCGTCAAAGGGGTGAATGCCATCCAGCGCTCGCTCATCTCGTGCTGGACGTTCTTGCGGCGTATCCACGCGCACTCTTGCGTTACGCTCTCGCCCGTCGCGAACATATTCAACATCAACGGTTTCACGCGGACGGAGTGTCGCAAGTTTAAAGCGCAAACCGCTATCATCATTGATCTCTGTGCCATCAACCGAGAGGATCACATCCCCTTTATCCAAACCGGCCTTCTCCGCAGGCCCGCCATCTAATAACTCATTAATCACCGCACCGCGTGCGCGGTCTAAGCCCAAGGCCGCCGCCATTGTCGCATCCACACTATTTGTGCGCGCCCCAATCCAAGGCCGCACAATGCGACCTTCAGACAAAGCTGAATCTATCGCGCGCTCAACCAATTCAGATGGAATGGCAAAGCCAATGCCGTTGGATCCACCTGAGCGGGAGAAGATCGCCGTATTCACACCGATCAACTCGCCTTGCAAATTCACAAGCGCCCCGCCGGAGTTTCCGGGATTCACAGCGGCATCTGTCTGAATTGCACTGGAAATATCAGAGACATTCGTACGCCCCAGAGCCGAGATAATGCCGGATGTTACGGTTTGACCCACACCGAATGGATTCCCAATCGCCAAGACAATATCACCGATTTCAGGCTCAGAGTCAGAGCCCACCCGCAAACTTGGCATCATCTCGCCATTTGTATCGATGCGCAAAACCGCCAAATCTGTCTCTTCATCTTGGGCGACGACCTCGGCTTCAAATTCGCGGCGATCATTTAAGACAACTTTTAATTCATCTGCCCCTTTGACCACATGCGCATTGGTGATGATGATACCGTTTCCACGCACAATCACGCCAGAGCCAAGCGAGCTTTCAACCCGTTCTCGCGGGGCGCGCTGCATCCCAAACATTTGATCAAAAAAGGAAGACCGGCTGCGGGTTCGCACCGTTCGCGAGGTGAAAATATTGACCACGGCTGGCGCTGTCTGCTTCACAACAGGTGAATATGAGAGCTGCACTTGCGCCTGAGACGACGGCACGACCCGTGTGACCTCAGCCGGGGTTTGATCCGCAAAGGCTGTCGCAGGCCCGCCCAGTAATGCGGTGCCGAGAAGATAGGGAAGCCAATTTTTCATAAAAACGATATAAGAGCACCTGCCCCGGGGTTCAAAGGGGCAGGTACAGAAACTTGCGAGGCTTTAATCCACACAAGTTCGGATTTTTAGAGGATTGGCGAGCAGAGTATTATTTTTAGTCGCCCAATAATCGGCTTTCAGCCTCCTCCAATGATTTCTGAGCGCTTTCAATATCCCGTAGCGCATTCTTTAAGTCAAAAGACAGGTTTTCATTATTGGATAACGATTCTAATTGCTTTTTTGTTCGCTCTAGTTGGCGCTGCGCGCTTGCCAACGGATCGGAAGAATCAGAAAAATCAAAGCGTGCCGTTACGATTGTATCGTCGAGTTGTTTTTCCGCCACTCCGTTATTAGCAAAGAATTTAAAAAAACGGTCCTTTACATCACCTGAGAGTTCAGAACGATCTACTATGATTGTGTCTGCACCTTCGGTCGTCACAATTCGAATATTGCCTCCTGCTAAATCCATGTCTTTTAGCGCATCCAAGCCTGCGAGACCTTCAAGACCTTTCAAACCTTCGAGCCCCTTCAAACCTTCCAAACCTGCTAAGCCCTGTAAGCCTGCTAGACCCTGTAAGCCCTCCAAACCTGCTAAGCCTTCCAGACCCTCTAACCCCTCAAAGCTTTGAAAGTTGGACAAATCCTTCAGGCCGTCCAGTTTCTTTAAATCAATATTCGGTAAATCAATCGATTTCCCATCCTCATAGGTTAGGCGATATGCACCGTCATCTTTGCGGACAAGATCGACTTCTTTTCGGTCTCCACCATCAAGAATACGATAGGCCTTCTTCTCCCCGTCGACTGTGATGATTTCGTAGCTTTGTCCTGACGTCCCGTCTAAGTTTGAACTTAATGCAAAGCGCGCTTCTGTTTGAGTTTTCATCTCAGGATTCGTTGTATCTGCGGCGATGCTGAGCGGCGCACTGGCGATCGCAATCGCACTCATGGCACTGAGTGCGAGGCTGCGACTGCGCCACGTTGCGGGTCTGGCACGACCCAAAGTTTCCAATCGTTCAGCAACAGGATGTCCCATACCGAGTGTCAGGGGATCAGACACCCCAAAGTTAAGTAGTCTTTTCATTTCAGTCTCCTTTTGAAATCTCTTGATCGGCCTCTGAGAGTGACAAAGCCAGTTGCGCATGTGACTTTGAGATTTTTGTCTCTTGTCGAACAGCTTTGACGAGCGTTTCCGCATAAGAATGGGTACTGTCCCCGCCCGTCATTTTCACAACAAAGGCATCACACGCTGCTTCTTGATCGCTGCGTAATTTGTGCGAGGCGTAATGCACCAAAGGATTCGGCCAGTTAATAACCCGAAATATCAGTGTAACGAGTGCCACCCAGAGATCACATCTTTTGATGTGGGCAAATTCATGCACCAATGCGAAATGTCTCTGCTGCGGATCAAATGTTTGCTCAAAATTACGCGGCAAAATAACCAAGGGGCGAAAAACGCCTGTCACAAAAGGTCCGGTGTTTTCCTCTGACACACGGACCAAAGGTGTGTTGTGAAGACCCACTCGCTCCGAAGCCTGTATCATTTCGAGCCTTAAAGCGTCACCAGGCTCTGTGCTTTCCGATCTCAATTTCACTTTGAACCGATATTGCTGATATAGCTGAAACACTAACCACAAGGCGGCTACACCCAACCAAATCGAAATTGCTATTGTCGCCCATTGCAAGGTTTGTTCTACGGCGATCTCAGAGCTATCTACAACAATAGCCGGAATATCTGTCGGCGCGATTACGATATCCGACATGACCTCTAAATTGGGCCTCGGTTCTGAAACGGGCTGCAAAGGCTTTGGCAGCCAGCTTTGCGGAATTGATAAGCCCGGCATGACCAAGCGAATGAGTGGCAAGCTCCAAAGTGCATAGGCCGCATTCGCCCCGAAGAATCGCGCGAATGGACGTCGGATCACCAAGACAATGATAATCAAAAGACTGACGACCAATCCGGTTTGAAGCACCCAGCTTTGAAAAGCCTCTAGGGTCATTTTTTAAGCTTCTCTAAAAGCGCTTCTATTTCCGCAATATCAGCCTCCGAGAGACCGTCCCCTTCCGCGAGATGGGCGACGAGCGGGGCAGCGCGCCCTCCGAATAAACGGGCAGCAAAATTGCGCGTCGCCGGTCCCGCATATTCATCGCGCGAGATAGCGGGCGTATATAGAAACCGCCGCCCCTCCGGCTCTGTCGTCAAAGCGCCCTTATTCACGAGACGCGACAAAAGGGTTTTAATCGTGCGCGCCGACCAGTCTTTTTTTGTCTCCAAGCGCTTTACAACTTCGGCGGACCCCAGCGGAGATTCGCGCCAAAGCACGTTCATAACATCAAGTTCGGATTGACTGATTTTAAGTTTCACACTGACCACCTTTGAATTACAAAAGTAGTCATAGATATGACCACACACGTAGTCAAATGAAAAAATAGAAACCCGGGACGAGGCCCGGGTCCAATCTCTAAAGCCTAATTATTCAATGAAGCGGCGTGAGGTAACCCGTTGAATATTGGGTCAAGATAGGTAGCACGTTGTCCCCCTTCCCAATTCGAGACATTTTTTACGCAAAACCGCACAATTTCCGGTGCTTGACCGCTTCTTTCACGACGCGCTTCCGCACGCTCAAAAGCACGTATCTCTGAGAGTGTTGAGGCCCGACCATTGGCGCATGCCGAAATGACGTCTGCGGGTGTCGTGTTCGGAACTTGCTTAAACTCAGCCCGATTATAGGCTTTGTAATTCACACTGACATAATTGCCGGACAGATATTTCACAAAGATCATACGACGATATTGCGGCTTATCACTTGGCCCACTTTCAATCAGAAGCGTTGGGCTGACATCCGCGGATTGGGCAAAGGCTGGTGCAGCGCCAATGGACAAAATCGCCGTCACAAGCGCAGTTTTAATGATAGTTTTCATAGGACACTCCCACATAAAAAAGTCTCTTAGTCTCTAAGCAAAAATGAGGCCGAATACAGCCAGAGATATGTTAATTTGTATTAACCCAATCTGAAAAGAACGGCCGCCCACTGAGTCTGCGTCAACATGGCCTGTCTGCAGACGTTGCAGCCAGCTACGCAAAATAACAGATGAACAACATGGTCCGTCGCTATCAACACCGCCCCAATTCCGCGCGTCGCACAGCTGGCCGTGCGGATTCAGAGATGATTGAAAATCTGAATTTAGATTTTGAAGACAGACTGGACGTTAATCCGGACGAAGATGACAGCCTTATCCGCAAACGCTGGCGCACCCTCGTAGATCACGATCTGCCCGAAGCCGCCGAATCAAATCAAGATTGGCCCGTCTATCTGAACCATTGCTTCGCGAGAGTTTTGCTAGACAACGCCGTAGGGCAATTTTGGCGAGATGTTATTGCACCGCCCGCTTGGAAGAATACGCCCCTGCCCGTTTTACAAACCGCGATAGATCTGGGCGAGTCCATTTTAGCGGGGGATGCAGATATTTGGGCGTTGAACGATGCGAGTTTAGAGATGCGTGGAAAGCCAAAGCGCGGGCGTAAAGCGGCGGTCCGGAGGCGAAGGAAATTCCCCCCCAGAAAACGTCGCTAATTGATCTCTATAGACGACATAAAGGATTTAGATTTTTTCACGTCCTTCGGGTTTCCGTCGACTTCGATACTGCCCATTCCGTCAATCTCAGCATCGACAGATTCGGAGGCATAGACCTCGGCGCTTCCCATGCCTTCAACATCAACTTTGACATCGTTACACTTTAAATCTGAAGCATCCAACGATCCGATACCTTCCAGAGACGCAGTGAGCCTGTCGCATTGGCCGGAGACTTCGATGCTGCCGACACCCTCCAATTCCACGTCAAAATTATCTGTATCAACCCCGGTTGCAACGATGGAGCCGACGCCCTGCAGCTCCAGACTCGTCAGAACGGGTGTCGTTACAACCGCTTGCAAACCCTGATTTTTCTTTATTTTTTTCTTTCGCCCCTCATGATCAAGCAAAAGCTGATCACCCTCTACTCGGACATTTAACGAGTCCATCCGCTTGGCTGGACCTGATATTTGAATGGAATAGGCCGGCCCGACTTCGACTGTGACGTCATACACGCCTTGCAGGCGAATTTCGTCAAATCCTTCCAAATCATAGCTTTTCTCGACCCAATCGCTTTTATCCACCTCATGCGCATTCGCGATTTGCGCGGAAAAAAGGAGGGCCATGGCACTGGCGGCTCCCATAACTGTCTTCATCATAATGATCTCCTT
>CAZBDT010000106.1:0-8735 GCA_964490745.1 uncultured Algimonas sp. | reverse complement strand
CGAAATCAACTATCTTGATCCTGATTTTAAAGTCCCGACAGAGTGGAAATACTCACTCGGTGCGACATGGGCCCCATTCTTTGATACTGGCGAAGGTATTTTTGGTGGTGACTGGTTCTTCCAAGCGGATCTCTTATGGTCACAAGCCGAGAACACAGCCATCGTCCAGCGTGGTGACCTTGTCCAAACAGGCACGCAAGTTATTGATGGAGTGACTTACCCAATCTATGACAGCCCGCTCTTGGATAGTTTCGTTCTGACAAATGCGGATGAGAACAATAGAGGTTTCATCGCGTCTATTGGTGCGTCGAAAGAATGGGATAGCGGTTGGTCCGCCCGTGTGGGTTATGCCTACTCAGATGCCAAAGATACGCAGCCTATGACAAGTGCTGTAGCGTTCTCAAACTACAACAATCGCGTTTTCACTGACCCGCAAGAGCAAATCGTGGCTGTGTCCAACTATAACACAAAGCACCGCTTCACCGCGAATGTGAGCTATGAGAAAGACTTTATCAAAGATTATGACACACGTTTTGATGCGTTTATTTTGTCACAATCTGGTCGCCCATACTCAAATGTTCAGAACCGTCAGGAACGTAACATTTATGGCTTTACACCATTCTTGAGCAATAACCGTATTCTTGAAGCGGGCACAGAACGGAATGAGTTTAACTCCCCATCTTGGACGAAGGTTGATTTGCGCATCAGCCAAGATCTCCCAGGACTTCGCGCTGAAGACCGCACACAAATCTTCATGGTGATTGATAATTTAACAAATCTTATCAATAGCGATTGGGGTGTTCTGGAACAGGCTGATTTCCCGAATACACGTGTTCGCCAGAGCGATGGCACATTGTCGCCATTCTCTATCAATGCTGCGTCAGTTTACGAAATTCGTTTTGGAGCCAAATACGAATTCTAAGGCTTAGTAGCTTTATCAAAGATTATTAAAGGCGCTCTTCGGGGCGCCTTTTTTATGGACGTCATCCACAGTTACAATCGCCGTTCACCCCTTGCTATGCTGTACGGTAAGAGAGACAAAGAGATTGAAATGAGGGGATTTAGGCATGACCGGAATCATTGGCATTATCGTTTTACTGGCCGTGGCTTGGCTTTTTTCAGAAACGAAATCTGCTATTCGATATGACCTTGCGGCGCGCACTTTGGCGCTACAAATCGCCATTGCCATTTTCGCACTTTTAACACCCTTGGGTGATATTATTCTCGGGGGCATGTCGGCGGGTGTTGAAGCGATGCAAGGCTTTGTCAAACAGGGCACGACGTTCATGTTTGGCGAATTGGGAGATGAGAAAGGCGGCACGAACGTCATTTTCTTCTTCCAAATTCTACCAATCATTATATTCATTGCAGCGCTTTTTGCCATGCTCTTCCATCTCAGGATTATGACGTGGATAATTCGCGGCATTGGCTCGGTCGTGCGCAAAGTGACGGGGGCGAGCCGTTTGGAATCGACTTGTGCCGCCGCGAATATCTTTGTCGGCATGGCCGAAGCCCCGCTGACGGTTTTGCCTTATCTGCCAAAAATAACCCGCGCCCAGCTTTTCGTGATGATGAGCTTAGGCTTATCTTCGGTCGCGGGGACGGTCTTGGTGGCTTATTCAGCGATTGGTATTGATCCGAAACTTTTAATTACAGCGGCCCTCATGGCGGCTCCGGGGGGGTTGTTGATAGGTCGTATCCTTGTCCCCGAAACGCAAACGCCTTTTGACATTGATAGTGCGGAAGCCAAATCAATTGAGGACCAACGTGCAGGTTCACTCATTGAGGCGCTGACAAATGGTGCCATGACAGGCTTACAGATCATGCTGGCCGTCATGGCTTTGTTAATTGCGGTATTATCTGTGATTGCCTTACTCAATGGGATTTTGGGCGGTATCGGAGGCTGGTTTGGTAAGCCCGATTTGTCGCTGGAAGGGATTTTTTCGACTCTCTTCCAGCCCGTAGCGTGGATGATTGGTGTGCCGTGGAGTGAGTCGGCCGAGGCTGGACGGTTCTTGGGAGAGAAAGTCATTCTAAACGAATTTCTCGCCTATTTTAACTTTACCGGCGTAAAGGATGAATTCTCTCAACAGGGACAAATTGCCATTACTTTGGCGCTTTGCGGTTTTGCGAATTTTGGCGGGCTGGCCATTTTGATTGCTGGGCTCAGCGCTGTTGTGCCTGACCGAAAAACCGAGATTTCTAAATTAGGGCTGAAAACCGTTCTGGCAGGTAATCTATCGAATTTCCTCAGTGCGGCGATTGCCTCTGTTGTGATTGCTCTGGCAGGATTCGTGGGTATTTCGCCATTATAAAAGAATGACGATTAGGCTGGTCAATAGGATTGAAACCCTATAGGACCTGAAAAATTTATTTAATCATTGGAGTTTTGATTTGAACCTACTTGGCCACATACCCACTTTTTTTAACGATCTATCCCCTTGCGAAAATAAGGCGGAAGCTCTGCGCGAATTAGGTCGGCTTTATAATGGTGCGGTCGAGGATTTGAATGTCGCGTTTGAAGCCTATGCCAAGACCGGTGAGACCATGTCTGTCTCCGCGCCGACCTATCCCTATCTCCTTTTGCGGATTGGGAAACGTCATGCGGGTAATATCAAATTTTCAGGTTTTGTCTCTATTCGCGGAGCGGGATGGTACGGCACGACGATCACTTCTCCGGATATTTTTGAAAGCTATTTGTTAGATCAACTTGAGCGGGTCGAAACCGCCCATGAAGTCGAATATTATGTCGGGCCGTCAGATACGAAAATTCCATTAGTCTTTGCGATCGATCCATCGTCCTTTGAACTCTCAGCAGAACGGTCAGCGGCGATTGGCCAGCATTTCCCCCTGCCTGACCTGACCCATATCCATGATGATTTGGCCGATGGTGTTTTGGAGCGGGATTCTGAAAAACCTTATCCTTTGGCTTTATTTACAGCATTACGGACCGATTATTCTTTGCAGCGCTTACGGCATTACTCAGGAACGGCTCCCGGCTGTTTTCAGAAATTTGTCATTTTCACAAATTACCAGCGTTACGTTGATGAATTTGTCGACCACGCGCGCGAGGTCGTTGGAAAAGACCCGGAGATCACAGGGTTCTGCGCACCGGGGCAGGGTGTGATTACCGACGGGGCTGACTATGCGGAGGATCCAAATTATAAATTGCCACAAATGCCCGCCTATCACTTGATGGCCGAAGACGGGATGGGGATTACACTCATCAATATTGGCGTGGGGCCGTCTAATGCGAAGACAATAACGGATCATATTGCTGTGCTACGTAGCCATTGCTGGCTCATGTTGGGCCATTGCGGCGGGCTGCGATCTTCGCAAATTTTGGGCGATTTCGTTTTGGCTCACGCTTATTTGCGGGATGATCAAGTCTTAGATGAAGTGCTGCCGCCCGATATTCCCTTGCCAACAATTGCTGAGGTCCAGATTGCTCTGACGGAAGCCATTGGCGATGTGATGCAATTATCAGGACAAGAAATGAAACGCCATGTTCGCACGGGTACGGTTGTGACGACGGATGATCGAAATTGGGAAATGCGTTATGCGGATTTGCGCCCACGCTTGAACCAATCTCGAGCCATTGCGATTGATATGGAAAGTGCAACAATCGCCGCAAATGGATATCGCTTCCGCGTGCCATATGGCACCCTACTCTGCGTCTCAGATCGACCCTTGCATGGTGAAATTAAGCTGCCGGGAACGGCCGCCGCCTTCTACCGCTCCCGCGTCGCGCAACATTTGAACATTGGTTTAGAAGCCGTACGGATTATGAAAAGCGGGGCCGAGAAGGGGACGCTACATTCTCGCAAGCTCAGGAGTTTGGATGATCCGGTCTTCCGTTAAAGAGGTCGTTTTAAGGCAATATTTTGCCGATCATAAACCGTTTACGGGACAAAATAACCCGCTGAAAATAAATAGCTATCCAGCCTCTAAAATTCCAATCTTCTGCTATTGCCAGAGATAGGAATATGCGCGTAAGCGGCACTCATGCTGTCGATCCTTGATATATTCCGAATTGGTATTGGGCCGTCTTCGTCCCATACGGTCGGGCCTATGCGCATCTCGCATCGGTTTTGGAAACGGTTGGAGCGCTTGGGCCATCTCGACAAAACAGACCGCATCAACATGATCTTTCGCGGGTCCTTGGCCTTTACAGGGATGGGTCACGGGACGCCGCGTGCGGGGCAATTGGGTCTGCTGGGATTTAAGCCTGAAACGATTGATTTAGCAAAAGCCGAAGCTGCCCTTTATGAAATGACCAAGGCGGGGCGGTTCAGTCGTGACGGGCAAGTTGTAAATTTCGATCCGGAATCGGATATGATTTTGGATTATGAGCAAGCCGCCGATCTGCATCCCAATGAAATGGAAATGCGGGCCTTTGATGCGGAGGGCGCACAAATCTATGCACGCACTTATTATTCAACAGGTGGGGGGTTTACCGCCAGCCATAGCCAGCTCTCAAAACCTGCCAAGAATGATAAAGTCTCGGTCAGCGGCGTTTCTGTTGCTTATCCTTTTGGGTCGGCGAAAGAGCTGCTGCAGCTTTGCGCTGAAAATAATCTCACTATTGCGGATTTAATTTTTAAAAATGAAGATGCCCGTCGTCCACGCGCAAAGACACAGGCGCGTTTGGACAATATCATCACGGTTATGCTAGCGGGCATCGAGCGCGGTTTAAACACGTGCGGGGAATTGCCGGGCGGTCTGAAAGTTCAGCGCCGTGCGCCGGATATTTGGGCCAAGTTACGCGGCGCGCCGGGTGCGAATGAGCGCGAAACGCTTTTCGATTGGCTTAATGTTTATGCCATGGCGGTGAATGAAGAAAATGCGGCGGGTGGCCAAGTTGTGACGGCACCGACAAATGGTGCGGCGGGTATCATTCCGGCGATCATTCGCCATTATTGTTGTGATGAGGCGGGCCAAGCGGATTTCGAAAAAACGCGTATCTTTCTGACGACGGCGGGCGGTATTGGATTGCTTTATAAACAACGCGCCTCAATATCCGGCGCTGAAATGGGATGCCAAGGTGAAGTCGGTGTAGCCTGCTCTATGGCGGCGGCTGGCCTCGCCGCCGTTTGGGGCGCAACACCGGACCAAGTTGCAAGCGCAGCAGAGATTGGAATGGAACATAATTTGGGCCTGACCTGCGATCCTGTTGGCGGGCTGGTGCAAATCCCCTGTATCGAACGCAATGCCATTGGCGCGGTGAAAGCCGCCAATGCAGCCCGCTTGGCTTTGCACGGAACGGGGCTCGGAAAAGTCAGCTTAGATCAAGTGATCGAGACAATGCGCCAAACAGGCCTTGATATGAGCTCAAAATATAAAGAGACCAGCCAAGGCGGTTTGGCCGTCAATGTGATCGAGTGTTAGCGTTTATCGAATTTGTCTTTGCGACGTACGCCCATCAACATTTTAGATTCTAAGCGACCGCGCAGCGCGGCGTAATAGGCTCGCAAAAATGCGACATCGCTTTCACCTTCTTCCCAAACCCATCCAATTTTGGTTCGGATACGGCTCGCCACATCTTTCAGAACTTCGCTATCTTGGGCGCGAAGCACATCTTCCAGGACATGTAATTCTTTGATGCCGTAAGTATCAATTTGTTCAGGCGTGAACGCAAATTTTGCAAAGATAGCCTCATTTTCAGGCTTATCCGTCGTGACCAGATCGGCGCCCAAGATCGGGCGTGGGGCGCGGACGACCCAAGTTCCGGCAACGAGGTCTCCAACACGCAAGCGGTCTTTGTTGAACAAAGGAAAGAGCAGGAAAATGCCAGCCCAAATCGTCGCCAAGAGGCTCATCCAACCATCAACGCCACCTGCGCCAATCCCGAATATAAATCCAATGGGAAGAAAGAACCCGATTTCGCGTAGCGCATTGCGGGCGAAAACGCTGGCCGCTGAAAGCCGCGCTTTTCCCCGCGCGGCGACACGGATTTTCAACGCCATTTTTCCTGGCGTTGCGGCACGGCGTCCTAATTCAAAAAGCGTGAAATAAAAGCTGCGTAAGAGAAAGGCGATCAGGACCAAAATAATGGTCGCGAGTTCCTCGCCATAAAAACTCATAGACCCTAAGGCAAAAGCAGCAGCGAAAAGTATGAGAGTGATAACAATGAGATCAATGGCAAAGGCCCCGATCCTCGCGCCTACATCGGCGAGCTCGACTTGCAAATCCACGCCTTCGGGCGTCACGAGGTGACGTCGTCCCTGTTTGATTTGGGCAAGTGTCAGAAGGCCGGCTGAACTCATTGATCTGCTTCCTTCCGGGGCAAATAGAAATAGACCAACCAGAAAATCAGCATGGCCCCGCCAATACCGTAGCGAATAAAGTCATTATTGATGAGTTGTCGTCCAAAGGCCTCGATCAGACCTGCGACAAACATCATAACGATGACGCCGCCTAGTATAATGGCGGCTTGCTCAGCTTTTGATCTCAGAGATTCCATGCGCGTCATATCGCCCGGAAAGGCCACAGCGCGTCCAATTAAAATGCCGCCGGCTCCGGCTAAGGCGATGGCGAATAATTCCGTTGTGCCATGAATTGAAAGCCAGCCCCCAACTTCGAAGCCCAAATCTTTAGCTGTAAAGACGGCTATAAAGGCCCCAATAGACAGGCCGTTATAGAGGAGGAGCGCAACGGTCGGTAGCGCAAAGGCAAAGCCTAAGGCAAAGGCGAGTATCGAAACACGACTATTATTGGAAAATAAAAAGGCCGCAAATGCGCCGAGGCTGCCTTCCTCTTTTTCATATCCGTAAATCGTTTCACGCAAATATTCCTCGGACGCCGCCGGTGTTCTGCCGCTGGCCATGCTTTCACTCATGAAAGAGTAAAACCAATCCGGATTATTCGAGACGAGGACGAATCCAATCAACATCCCCAAAGCAAATATAAAGCTGGAGGCAATTGTGTCTTTCCACGCCCCTTGAACCGCCAAAGGCCAATCGCGCGCAAAGAAATTATAAACTCGGTCGCGCAGACGCTGCTGGTTCCCGTAAATGACATAATAGGCGCGCGTAGACAGTGATTCTAAATAGCTGACGACACTTTGGTCCAGAGATGTCGCGCGCGCGACAGAGAGCGATGAAAGCGTTGAGCGATAAAGTCGCGGGAGTTTGATGATCTCTTCATCTGTCAAATCTCGGACAGATCGTGATTCGATGCGTTGCAGCATCCGCTCCATTTCTTTCCACACCTCTTGGCGTTCTTCGCGGAAGCGTTTGGATTTTAATGTGATGGTTCGCCGGGTCATAGGTGAATCCTAAATCGCATTCCGCGCTTTGAGGAGCATGTAAGTATTGAGCACTTTCATGTTTAACGTCTCCGCATTGGCATCAATGACATTCACGCCCATGCGTTCCAGCCGTTTTAAAACGACATCGCGCTCGCGCATCAACCCATCGCCAATCAAGCTGGCCGACGCTTCTTCGGGTGTTTGTGCATCTCGTGTGATGAGCTGATCCAAGGCGGTATTTCGAAAGGCAACAAAGATCACGATATGACGTTTGAGCAGACGCGCCATATTTTCGACCATGAGTTCCGCCTGAGTGCTGTCAACAAAATCCGTGAACACGACAATGAGCGTTCGCCGCTGGAGGTTCTGGGCAAGCTGGCTGAGCCCCAATGTAAAATTGGTTTCCGCTGTTGAATAATCAACGCGCGCTGAAACGCGGCGGATTTGGGCAAAGCTACGCGTATTTCCAATGGCGGGCGCATAGAGATAGGGCTTTTCGTCAAAAGCGTAGAGACCGACTTTATCTCCGATTTTCAAGCTGACAAAGGCCATGAGGAGCGCAGCGTTTAACGCACGGTCCAGCTTGGTCATGGCTTCACCGGTCTCAACATTTTCGACCTCTTCCGCCATGAGGTGCCCACTATCAAAGGCAAACACGATATTATGGTTACGCTCGGTCCGGAATTCTCGGGACAGCAGACTGCCGTGACGGGCGGAATGTTTCCAATCAATGGAGCGCTTATCCATCCCCGGCAGCCATTCGGTCAGCCCGTCAAATTCTGTGCCGTCACCGCGCAGGCGTTGCAGCTTTTGCCCGATATTGGCGTCTTTCGTAAATATTTCTGCCGCCGTATCGCGGACCATTTGCGTATCAGATGTCACGGGGATTTTGCGTTGCAGTGGGTCGATGCGTTGGCGCCAGGCTAAGCCCAGCGGTCCCTGCCACCGGGTCCAGATACGCTCCAATTCTGCCGTGCCGCGCAATTCAGTTCGTAGCGCAAAGAGGGACAACATTCCGCCATCGCCCTGACCTGCGCGGGCTAAGCTGGGCGAGACGGATAATCGGTCATTCACGCTGAGGCGTTGCTCTGGCCTGCGTGGCGGAATGCCCGGACCGAACTCTGTTGTCACTCGGACGTCGTAATCATGCCCGACATATCCGGACCCCGGCGCGTCCAGTTGTGGAGCCATACGCTTGATGGAGGTGGATAAGAATATGTCTAAAACAATCAATCCCAATATAGCCGCAACCCACGCCGCGCCAACCAACCAGAGGTCCGGTAAAAACAAGGCGAGCAAAAGCGTCACAGGCAAGCCTAATGCGGCGGCGAAAACGGCCGCGCGTGTTGGATATGTCTGGGTTCGAAATTTCATTCCTTTATATTAATTCTCATAAAACCTTATCGAGGGGCTTGGGTTTGTTCGATCACGGCTGTGATCACTTCATCGGCTGTGCGCCCTTCAATTTCTGCGGCGGGAGAGAGAA
>CAZBDT010000105.1:8061-8735 GCA_964490745.1 uncultured Algimonas sp. | reverse complement strand
CCTGTTTCCTCAAACAAAGCCTCATCCGTGTCGCCAATACGGCTTTGCAAGTGAGCTGCCTTCTCAGCGGCCCCCGCATCACGCAACGCTTTGGCGCGGGCTTTGACGATGGTGCCATTCACAGGCGGGATTTTCGCGGCCGGCGTACCTTCGCGCGGCGAAAAAGGAAAGACATGAAGCCACGGGATTCCGATCTCTGAGATCACACTCAGCGAGTTTCCAAACATGGCGTCATCTTCTGTCGGGAAGCCCGCAATGATATCTGCGCCAAATGTGAATTCAGGCCGCGCGGCTTTTAAACGCTGACAGAGATCAACCGCATCTTGGCGGCTATGGCGGCGTTTCATGCGCTTTAAAATCATATCATCGCCCGCTTGGAGCGAGAGATGAAGATAGGGGCTCATGCGCGGCTCTGTTGTCAGAAGATCAAACAGAACTTCGTCCACTTCTGCCGGATCAATTGAGGATAATCTCAGACGCGGCAGCTCCGGCACAAGTTTCAAAATTCGGCGGACCAAATCCCCCAAAGGCGGTGTGCCCGGTAAGTCTCCGCCCCAGCTGGAGAGGTCAACGCCAGTCAGCACAACTTCATTATAGCCTTGGCGGACCAGCGATTGAAGGGACCTGACAATCTCTCCTGCAGGGACAGAGCGTGAATTTCCACGGCCATAGGG
>CAZBDT010000105.1:0-8051 GCA_964490745.1 uncultured Algimonas sp. | reverse complement strand
GCCATAGGGGATGATACAAAATGTGCAGCGATGGTCGCATCCATTTTGGACTTGCAGAAATGCGCGGCTGCGTGATTGGGATTTGACGGATGGCGCATTTTCGCTGCCCATAAATTGCGGGGCGGTCTCTTTAACGCTCATAATATCATTGACGCGGATGCGCTCCGTCGGCGCGTCGGGGCCAAAGCTCATCGGGTTCATTTTCTCATGATTGCCCAGAACTTGATCGACCTCGGCCATATCCGCAAACATGGTCGGATTAATTTGCGCCGCGCAGCCTGTGACTATGATGCGGGCCTCCGGATTATCGCGTTTGGCTTTTCGGACCTGACGTCGGGATTCTGCGACGGCGTCATTTGTCACGGCGCAGGTGTTGATGACGACTGCGCCGCGATCCTCTGCGTCCCGCGCATTTTGCGCAATGACATCAGACTCATAAGCATTCAGCCGACAGCCGAGGGTAATGACTTTCGTAGCCTGATTGTCGGATGTTTCCGCCATTCTCGCCATGTGGTGGAGATAGCGCCAAGGGTCAAGTCATGCGGGCATAAGGGGCTAAGACACTGAACAAATTTAGGAATATAATCTTATCCACAGCTCTTGGTCTGAGGTGACTCGACTCCTCATACATGTTCCTCTTTTGTTCTCATATGTTCATGCCCTCTGTAAATGACCTTCAGCATCGTTTCGCCTCTGACCCCAAGCAGATGTGGAAGATGTTTCTCGATTTCGATAGTTTTTTCGCCCATGTCGAAAAACAAGATGATCCTGTGCTGTGGGACAGGCCTGTTGCTGTGGCCCCGACACCCTCTCCACATTCGGGCGTGATTGCCTGCTGTTACGGGGCGAAAGCGCTGGGCGTGCGGCGCGGGATGAAACGGGCTGAAGCGAAAGCCTTGGCGCCCAACATCGTCTTTCGTCATGCCCGTCACGAGCTTTATATTGAAAAGCATCATGATATTCTGAAAGTGATTGAAGCGCATATCCCTGTGGAGAAAGCGTGGTCCGTGGATGAGATGTCCATTGATCTGAAACGGATTGAGCTGTCCATGGCGATTGATCTTGTCACAGCCATCAAGGCGGATTTAGTGGATGTTTTAGGCGCGCATGTGACGGCGAGTTTCGGCATTGCCAAGACAGGGCTGCTGGCGAAAATCGCCGCCGAGATGAATAAGCCGGATGGTTTGGTGATCTTACATCCTGACGATATGCCGGGCGCGATAAAGGATTTGCCGCTCTCTGATATTCCCGGCGTGGCGCGCGGCATGGTGGCGCGTTTGCGCCGGGCGGGCGTCACAACAACAGAAGGGCTTTTGGGCCTGCAACCCAAGCAAGCGCGTAAAATTTGGGGCAGTGTTGAAGGCGAACGTGTGTGGCGCGCCCTCAATGGCGAGGAGACCCATAAACCTGAAACAAAGCGCGGCATGTATGGGCATTCGCGCGTTTTGGCGCGGTCGTGGCGCGGTCCGAAAAAGGCCAATGAGTGTTTGCGGATATTATGTTCACACGCCGCGCAACGTTTGCGGGCGGATGATTATTTTTGCACACGGCTCAGCGTATCCGTGAGGCCACAAAGTGGGGAACGCTATAGTTTGGATCGTCATTTTCCGGCTGTCAGGGATGATTTTGCTTTGCATAAAATTGTCGATGAAACCTTTGCCGCGATTTTAACTCGTCTGCGGTCCCGGAGTTTCTCTCAGGTCTCAATCGTTTTGCTGGGCATTATTCATGAACGCGATATTGTGGGCGATCTGTTCACCGGGCGTCGTGATGATCCCCGGCGCGATCGGGCGGTGCGCGCCATGGATGAAATTAATGCCCGCTATAAGCAAATGGTTGTGAAAGTCGGCGCGCCAGACGCTTTGCCGGGTGGATATGACGGTATTAAAATCGCCTTTGGGCGTATTCCGGATTATGCGCCCTTATTAGATGCAGCGAAAAAAATGAACGGGCGTATTGGCGGATGATCTAAATTGTGCCTTCGCTTTCCAGCTCGACTGGCCCTGTCATAATGACATGGCCGTCCTCTTCTCGCCAATGAATGTGAAGCGTGCCGCCATCGACTTCTACGGTCACGTCTCGCCCTGTCCGCTTTTGGCGATGGGCGGCGACAACGGCGGCGCAGGCCCCCGTGCCGCAGGCCAGTGTCATACCGACACCGCGTTCCCAGACTTTCAATCGGATACGGTCCTCGCTTTCAACTTTGGCAAAACCGACATTGACTTGTTCCGGAAATAAAGGATGAAATTCGATCATGGGGCCTGCGAGGTGCGGCTTAACCGTCTCAAACTCGTCGACGAAGAAAACGCAATGTGGATTGCCCATACTGACCGCGCCGGGATTTGATAAAGTCGGATTGTCGATCGGGCCCAGTTTCACATCAATATGATGCGTGTGCATGGCTTCTTCTAACGGGATTTGTTGCCACTCTAATTTTGGCGGTCCCATATCAACGGCAATTTCAAACTCTCCCGCGCGGGTACAGTGCAGCAGGCCGTCATTGGTTTCGACGGCACAATGATCAACTTTTGCATCGCGCATATAAAGCCACGCCGTCGTCCGCGTTGCATTTCCGCACGCATCGACTTCGAATCCTTTTTGATTACGAATTTCCATAAAGATATCGGCATCCGATGATTTAGGCGCGCGTAAAATGACAATCTGATCTGCGCCTTTTTCGCCCATGGTCCGGCCGCCGGGTTTTGCAATCTCTATGGTCTGCGCATCGGACAGCGCAAAGTCCGGCGCATTGCGCGCATCAAAAACACCAAAGCGGTTGCCCGCACCATTCATGATCAAAAATCTCATCTTGCCGCTCATATATGCGTCTTTATGGACTGCGCAAGCTTTAGCAGCCTGATCACACAATGCCGTCTTGCACCTGGGACCTAATTTCGCTTTAGCGCGTATATATAAAAACGGAGATAAGGTATGGCTCTTAAGCGATTTTCTAAGACGGCACTTCTGCTCGGAACGGCGTGTATATTACTGGCGTGTTCTGATAACTCGACTGAACAGTCTGTAAAAGAGACTGAGGCAAAGCAAATGACTGAAACACTGGATGTAAAGAGACCTTATAAAATGATTTCTTATGAAACGGCCGGTCAAACAGATGCGGACCATCTTTATCTAGAAGAGGTCTTGGGCGAGAAAGCCTTGGATGAAGTCAAAGCTTGGAATGCACGCTCATTGGATGAGCTGAAATCTGATCCGCGCTATCAGGTCTTTTTTGAGGATGCGCTCGCGATCCTCCAATCAAAAGACAAAATCCCTTACGTCTCTTACCGAAATGATGAAGTCCATAATTTCTGGCAAGATGAGACGCATATTCGCGGTGTCTGGCGCAAGTCGACCTTGGACTCCTATCTCTCTGATCAAACAGATTGGGAAACCGTTCTCGATTTTGATAAGCTGGCCAAGGATGAAGGCAAAAACTGGGTTTATAAAGGTAATACATGTCTGCCACCTGAATATGAGATGTGTATCGTCAATCTCTCCGATGGCGGGAAAGATGCTGTTGTCCGCCGTGAATTTAATACGCGCACAAAAACCTTTGTAGATGGTGGCTTTGTCACACCGGAATCAAAAGGGACAATCAGCTGGGTTGATAAGGACACGGTTGTTGTGGGTGTCGATTTCGGCGAAGGCACGATGACGGATTCCGGCTATCCTCGCCAAGCCCGCCTCTGGTCGCGCGGACAAGATCTCGCGGATGCGACCGTGCTGGGCCAAGGCGAACAAACGGATGTTGGATATTGGGGTGGAACCTTTGATCTATCCGATGGTCGCCGGGAAATCGTCGTCTCTCGCTCGGTTGATTTTTATAATTCAGAGGTTTTCCACTTCCCGCGCAATGAAGATGGAAGTGTCGGAGAGGCGCGAAAATTCCCAATCCCCATGCAATCCAATTTAGGCTCTGAATTTAAAGGGCAGGTCTTATTAGCCCTGAATGAGGATTGGCGCGGCTTTAAATCCGGCGATTTGGTCAGCTTCGCGTTCGAGGATTTCAATGCAGATGGCGAAATCAAGGATGTGAATCTTGTCTATAGTCCGGATGAAAAATCATCCTTGAACGGATATGGCGTTACAAAATCCAAAGTGCTCTTATCTATTTCCCGTGACGTAAAAAGCGCTGCCTATGCGTTTGACTGGAACGGCGAAAATTGGACATCGGAAAAGCTGGACTTTCCGGCCAATGGCACGGTCTCCATCGGAGCGACAAATGACAAAGAAGATGTTGCCTTTATCAGCACGGAATCTTTCCTGACACCGGATACGCTCTGGACATATAATACGGAGACGGGGAGCAAAGCGAAAGCCAAGTCTCTCCCGGATTGGTTTGATGCGTCCAATATGGTCAGCGAGCAATTCTTTGCGACATCCGCGGATGGGACTCAGGTTCCGTATTTTGTGGTGCGGTCAAAAGACACAGAAATGAACGGCGAAAATCCGACCTTGCTTTATGGTTATGGCGGTTTTGAAATCTCCTTAAACCCATCCTATTCTGCCACGCGCGGCAAGCTTTGGTTAGAAAATGGCGGCGTCTATGTTCTCGCCAACATTCGCGGCGGCGGAGAATATGGCCCGAAATGGCATCAGGCCGGTCTCAAAACAGAACGTCAGCGGATTTATGATGATTTTATCGCCGTGGCTGAGAGCCTAATCGAAAAAGGTGTGACGTCGCCGGACCACCTTGGTGTTGAGGGCGGATCTAATGGTGGTTTGCTCACGGGTGTTATGACGACGCAGCGCCCTGATCTGTTTAACGCGGCCATCATTGCCGTACCCCTTCTGGACATGCAGCGTTTTCATAAGCTTCTCGCAGGCGCGTCTTGGATGGGCGAATATGGAGATCCGGACGACCCGGCGGAAGGCAAATTCCTACGTTCAATCTCCCCTTATCATAATCTCGATCCCAATGGTGATTATCCGGAAGTCTTCTTGATTACCTCGACTAAGGATGATCGCGTCCATCCCGGCCATGCCCGGAAATTTGCAAAACGGATGGAAGATCAGGGCCATGATTTTTACTATTATGAAAATATTGATGGTGGCCATTCTGCAGCTGCGAATTTGAAAGAAACCGCAAATCGACTGGCTTTGCAGCATGTGTATTTGATGCGGAAGCTTAAGGACGGCGAATAGCCACATAATCGCATTGCAAAATATAACCCGTCAGAGCTGCGCGCTGGCGGGTTTTTTATTGCGCTTAGATAGCTTTTGTCCGCGCTGTTCTTTACTTTTCGCGAGCTATAGCGTTGAAGACTTTCATGCGGATGTCACGTCATTTTATATATAAAACCCTGGGCTTCGGCCTCGTCTTGGCAGTATGTTTGTTTGGTCTCAATTACGCGCAGGCCCAGGAGGCCACAACCCTAACGGCGCCAACATTTACCGCACAGACGCTTGAAACGCGCCTTAAGGCTTTGGACGAGAACACGGAATTAGCAGAAGAACAGAAAGTTCAAATTCGCACGTCATTGCGTATGGCGACTGATCGTTTGGAAGAAGCGACCCGGCAATCAGAGCGGCGCGCTCAATATATAACAGCTGTTGAAAATGCTGTGGCTTTGCGGTCCGAATTAGAATCTGAATTGCAGGCCGAACAAAATGCATTGAGCGCAGAATTGGGCCCCATGACCGAAATGATTGGCGAAGAGGCGCTCTTTGAATTGGAACAAGAGTTACGCACCAAAGAATCCGATTTAGGAGAAGTTGAAACGCGGCTGCAGGGTTTACAAGATACGCTGGACGCTCTGTCATCACGGCAAGCGGCTGCCCCACAAGAATTATCAGAAGCCCGGGCCGATTTGAGTGACTTGCAAACGCGACTCAATGCGCTGGGCGATGGCGAATTAGAAGATTTGTCAGAGGCGCGCCGGATAGAAGTTCAAGCCAGAATCTGGTATCGGCGGAACCAAATCCGGGCACTGGAGCAAGAGATTGCAACCCTTCCCGAACGACAAGAGCTCGTATCAGCGCGCCTTGCAATTGCGGATATTCGAGCTCAAATTCTGCGCCGTGATGTTGCGCGCATTAGTGTGCAATCCGGAGAAAAACGTGTTAATGAAGCCCGCGATCTGAGAAATCGGATTGCTTCTCTTATAGAACGCTCAGACATAAGCCATCCTGTCGTCGAAAAATATGCACGATCAAACTTAGGTTTAGCTGATCAAATTGCAAAAATTGCGGCTGAAGACCCAGCTGTCTCCCAGGCTACAGCCTCTGTTCGGGGGCGTCTTGTCGATGTTGAAAGTGACCTGAACACAGCGAAGAACTTGGTCGAACAAGGTCGCTTGGACCGCGAAGCGGGTGAAACCTTGCGGCGGTTGGGGAACCAGTTGCAAACGCCTGACTCTATTCGGTCTGATATGCGGGAAACGCAAAACAGTCTTTCACAAGCCTATCGCCAGCGAATTATTGCGCAGGAGGAGATACGCGATTTACCCTTAGGCGTTTATGATCTGGACTCGTTTTTAGAAAACGCCAGACGTGATCTACCTAGCTTCCCGGATTTGAGTGAGACGGATATTGCCACACTTTCGACCGTCATTGATACGCGTCGCGATCTTTTGCGCCAGATCGCCACACTTTCAAATACGCGGGTGTTAGCCGTTGAGCAGTTACAAAAAGCCCAAACCGAATTATTGGAACAGACTGTAAGTCTTCAAACTTTATTAGATGAAAATTTACTTTGGGTCCGCTCTGTACCTGCAATCGATTTTTCATTCCCGCAGAAAGTGGGTCTGGGCATCGTCAGCTTTTTCTCACCGCAGAATATGACTCTTGCGGTTTCTGAATTGCTGCGAATGGCGCTTGATTATATTTTAGTGGTTCTGGGCTTTTTCATGATTGCGGGCTTAATTTGGCGGCTCCGTCCGGCGGTGAAAGCAGATGTTGATCGTCGCGCCAAATTAGTGGGCCGTGTTCAAGATGATAGCGCCTGGCATACACCGGCCGTCATCGCGGCAGGGGTCTTTAATTCTATGCCTCTCTCTCTCTTATTTTTGTTGATCGCCCTTCTTTATTACCTCTCAGATAATCCGGATAGGCTGATCATAGGGCTCACCTATGGATTTTTCTATCTCAGTGCTTTTGCTCTGTTATTTGGATCTTGGATAAGATGGGATCGTGAATGCGGATTATTTGGTGCGCATTTTAAATTGCCAGATGGCCTACGGCGTTCGGTTGGTTCAAACTTACGTTGGTTTGTCCCCGTCGTGGGAACGTTTTCATTCTTTCTCGCGCTGACCTATAATATGGTAGATGAAAATATCACGGAAGGGTTTTCGGTTTTTGTCTTTCTGCTGACTGTTTTATCAGGGATTGTTTTTTCTGCTCGTATCCTTTGGGGGAAAAGCACGGATTTAACGAATCTCGTGCATAAGGATTCGGCCCTCTCCCGATTCAAAGGGCCAATCGCGCTTTTAATTATTGGGTTCCCCTTGGTCATTATGGGGTTTGCGGTGGCAGGCTATTATGAGGGCGCCAATGAATTGTTGACCCGTTTATTTATTACAGGAGGTTTGATTTTGATAACCTATGTCGTTTATGGCTCCATTAGCCGGGCGATTGTTGTAGCCAGACGGCAATTAAAATACCGCCAAGCCATCGAAAAGCGCGAAGCCGAACTAAAAGCGAGGCGTGAAAAACAAGCCGCTGAAGAGCGGGGGGATGAGATACCGCCACCGCCGCCCATTAATACAAAAGAGATCGATGTCACGACGATGACCCGTCAGTCGGCGAAATTACTGCGAACGGTTATATTGCTCGGCTTTGCAGGTTTGTTTTGGATGATTTGGTCACCGCTTATCCCGGCCTTGTCTGTGTTTGATGGTTTCACCTTGGGAACGATTCAGGGCGGCGCACGGGACGAAGACGGAAATCCGATAGACCGTATCATTTCGCTTTGGGATGTTTTGCAAGCTCTCGTCGTCCTCATTTTAACATTTATCGCGGCGCGAAATTTACCCGGCTTTTTGGAGATCTTTGTCCTCAACCGAATGGGTGTTGATGCGGGTACGCGCTATGCTGTGACGACTGTGCTGGGT
>CAZBDT010000104.1:0-8831 GCA_964490745.1 uncultured Algimonas sp. | reverse complement strand
GCCTCTCGATATAAAAGCCCCGGCACAGTCCGATGTCTCACCATCGGATGCTCAGACCCACCGTCTCTCGACTCAGTAGGTGAGCTCCTACCTGTCCTGTAATCGAAAGAACAAGATTAATATGATCTGTAATTATGAAAGTGAGGACGGAGTTTTTAAATTATTTTATAGCGCTTTGAAATGACGTCCAAAAACATGATCCCACCATACACAAAACACGGGACGCAGTTTCAATTCTGTCATCTTGCCAAATCAGGCAGCATTCGACAGATCATGGGTCATGGATAAACACACACCGATTTTGGTTGGGGTAGGGCAATGGGTTGCGTCTGCTCCGGATGATCTGACGCAGGCGGCGTCTCATGCAGTTATCGCGGGGCGGGCGGCGCGTCTGGCGTTAGAGGATGCGGGCGTTTCAGGCGAGGTCGTGGATTGGCTGGCCTGTGTGCGGACATTTTCAGACAGCAGCCCCGCCTATGCCTGTCCCTTTGGCGGGCCTGATAAATTTCCGCGCGCCGTGGCGGCGCGGATTGAGGCGACGCCGCACACAGCCATTTATGACGTGATTGGCGGGCAATCCCCGCAGACATTAGTGTCTGAGGCGTGGCAGGCTTTGCGCTCGGGCGAGGCGAGTTTTGCATTGATTGCGGGCGGCGAAGCGCTCGCCAATATGCGGGCGGCGCAACGCGCTGGCGTGAGCTTAGATTGGTCAGAAAATCATGAGGGCGAGTGGACGGATCGCGGACTGTTTAGCGGTCCGATGATCGTCTCCCAAACGGAACTGGCCCATGGCTTGATGGATGCCATGGCCTATTACGGTTTTATTGAAACGGCCCGACGGATTAAAGCGGGGCGCAGCGTGAAAGATCACCGCGCCTATATGGCAGAGCTCATCGCGCCGATGTCAAATGTCGCCGCGCAGAACCCGTACGCCATGTTTCAGCAGAGCTATAGCGCGGAAGAGATTGCCACACCCGGCGCGGCCAACCGTCCGCTTATCTCGCCCTTCCTCAAAAATATGGTGGCAAAAGACCGTGTGAACCAAGGCGCGGCGGTAGTGATGACGACAATTGAACAGGCCGAGGCACATCACATCCCGCGCGAAAAATGGGTGTTCTTGCGCGGACATGCAGAGGCGCAAGAGAATTTGATGCTTGACCGCACGGATCTCTCGCGCAGTGTCGCCATGGACCTCGTCATTCAGGGCGCGTTAGACGCCGCCAAGGTCGCCCCATCCGACATCGATCATGCCGATATTTATTCCTGCTTTCCTTGCGTCGTTGATCAGGCCGCGACGCAATTGGACCGAAAAGGAAAGCCCATGACCCTCACCGGGGGGCTGCCCTTTTTTGGCGGGCCGGGAAATAATTATACGCTGCACGGAATTTGCGAAGTCGTCAGGGCTTGCCGCGTCGCGCCGGGCTCGCTCGGTCTCGCCCATGGTAATGGCGGCTGGATGAGCAAACAGGCGATTGGGATTTACTCAACGGAGTGGGTCGAAGGCGAGGTCTTTGCGGATCAAGACAAAATCGCAAAAGTGGTCGCAGCGCAAAGTGCACCGGGGCAGACGGCATCTCCTACGGGTAAGGCGACAGTGGAGAGCTATATCGTCCAATATAAGCGCGGCGAGCCCGTCAGTGCGATTTTGATCGGGCAATTAGGTGACGGCAAGCGTTTTTATGCCAAGCTGCAAGAGGCAGATGCACGCATTTTAACAGCGCTGGCGAATGGCGAGATGGACGGTGCCAAAATAAAAGTCGAAAGCGGATTGCCGTCTAACAAGGCGTGGCTAATTTAATCCGTTTTAAGGCTTTCCAGCGTCAGATTATTATTGGTGAAAACACAAATTCGGTCCGCAATCCCCATCGCTTTACGGGCGAGGGTTTCGGCATCCGCCTCATATTCATCCATGGCCAGCGCCGCAGAGAGCGCGTAATTCCCGCCGGACCCAATCGCCGTAATGCCGGACCCCGTCTCGGCTGTGTCGGGTTGGACGACATCGCCATTGCCCGTCAGGACGAAAGTTTCCGATTTATCCGCGACGATCATCATGGCTTGTAATTGGCGTAAGTATTTATCTGTCCGCCAATCTTTGGCCAGCTCGACACAGGCGCGGGCGAGTTGCGTGGGATAGGCTTCCAGTTTCGCTTCCAGCCGTTCCAGCAAGGCAAACGCATCGGCTGTCGCGCCTGCAAATCCGGTTAGTACAGTGCCGCCTGCCAATGTCCGGACTTTACGCGCGCCCGCCTTCATCACCGTATTTCCGGCGCTGACTTGACCGTCGCCGACCACGACGACTTTGCCGTTTTTGCGCACGGTCAGAATAGTCGTGCCGCGCCACTGGCTGGCATCTGCATAATCATGATGGGGGTTATAGCTCATGGTCTTAGCATCCCTTGGTGCGGGCATTATAGGCGGCGATTTGTTCGGGTGTGGCTTCCGGCTGATTGGCTTTCCACTCGCGGTAATCCATGCCGTAAACCCGCAGCCGCGCGTCGTCCAAAGCCAGATCATGGCCGCGCTCTTCGCCTTCCGCCAGCCACCATTTGGACAGGCAGTTGCGGCAGAAATTGGCAAGGATCATCAAGTCGATATTCTGCACATCTTGATTTTCGTCCAGATGTTTTAAGAGCCTGCGAAAGGTTGCGGCATCCAGCGCGTCGCGCTCGGCTTCGGAAAGGTCGCTCATAATTTGCGCGCCTCATGGATCAACATAATCGGCACGCCATTACGAATAGGGTAAGCGAGTTTGGCTTTTTTCGAGATCAGCTCATGCGTTTCCGTATCATGGGTTAGCGGCCCGCGTGTTTTCGGGCAGACCAAACTGCTCAACATTTTTGGATCGATTTTAGGCTGGTCTGTCATTGTTTGGCTTGGTCTCCCGCTTGGCCGCCAATTTGTCCGGCATAAAGATGCATCAACCCGATGAGCAGACGGCGACGTTCATCACTTGTCCCGGCTTCCATCAGGCTTTGTTTATCTTCGGGTTGGAAGGGGGAAATCATGGCCGCCTGATTGATCAGAAGCGGCAAAGGAATTTCTTTTAGTGAGTCCCAATCCACCTGAACACCGACGGCTTTGGCAAGCGATTTCATGGCGACCGTCAGGGCCGCGCGATCAGACCGCCCCGTTTCTGATAAGGCCTCACTTGTTTGTTTGGCATCATGCGTATCCGCATCCGTTTCAAATCCGTCAAAACTGATCTTGGCTTGGCGGTAGGGTGTCGAGACCTCTAATTCATCGCCGAGATGAAATCGTTTCAGGCCTTTGAGAACGACGAGATAGCGTCCATCTTCTGTTTCGGAAAACTGAGAGATACGACCTAAACCACCAATTTTAACGAGGCTGTCCCCGCGCGATTGTACCATCCCGATCAGCCGTTCACCGCGCAACGCGTCATCAATCATGTTCAAATAGCGCGGCTCAAATATATTCAGCGGAAGGTCGCACCCCGGCAGCAAAACCGTCCCGTTGAGGGGAAAAAGGGCAACGCTATCGGGATTCGTCCGACGGGCCAGTGATTTATAATGGGCGCTCATATTCGGGAAGTGGGGGCTGGAATTAGCTCTGTCAATTCCGCATTCTGACTTAGCTACGCGTAAAGGATAGACGACAAGCGCTTGCGCCCGTCGCGCGAGACTTCTGATTCTGTCCCTTCAGCCTCAAAAATCGTGAGCAGGAAAAGACGCGCGGCTTCATTATCATGGGCGCGATTTTTCCCGATTGAATAGATCAGATGGTCAACAGCCTCTGCATTGCGGCCCGTCCCCACGAGCGCTTTGGCCAGCTCTAAACGTGCATCCAGATCATCCGGTTTGGCCTCGACGGCGGCGGCGAGCTCAGCCGTTGGGTCGTCCTCATCTGCGGCAGGGCGCAGATCAAACTTCGATTTCAGAGCTGTGATTTCAGGGTCTTCTAATACGGATTCAGGCGCATCTTGAAGAAGCTGTAAAGCACCTTCATCATTGCCGCCGTCAATATAAAGGCGGGCGAGACCGGCCCGCGCCGGTGCGTTTTCGTCATCCAGAGCAAGCGCGCCTGCAAAATCCTGTGCGGCCCCACCGGGATCGCCAGCAGCCAAGCTGTCACGAGCGCGTGCGACGAGCGTTTTTGCTTCTTCTTTCGGATCGGTTTCCCCTGTCAGGCGGGCAATAAATTCTTTCAAGGCTGTATCAGGTTGCGCACCCATAAATCCGTCGACGGGCTGGCCGTCTTTAAACGCATAAACAGCCGGGATGGAACGCACGCCGAGTTGCGAGGCGACGCCATTATGGTCCTGCGTATTGATCTTTACGAGCTTTACCTTGCCCTCAGCCGCTCTCACAGCCTTTTCGAGGCGCGGCATCAACTGCTTACACGGACCACACCACGGCGCCCAAAAATCAACAATGACGGGCACGTCGGAACTGGCCTCAATTACATCGGCCATAAAAGCCATATCAGAACTGTCTTTGACGATATCGGTGGCTGCGTCTGTCATAGGACCTCACATATTCAGAATTTCACCTCGCATGTGGCGGCTCATGCGGTGCAATTCAAGAGCGCGTCACGCCTTCTGAGTGATCAAATGGGTCACAAGAGAGTGAAGGGATAGCCCCTATTCCAAATGGAATTTAATTTTGACGAGGATATCGTCTTGTTGGACCGGATTGCCATTGAGGGTCGCAGGTGCATATAACCATTCCCCAACCGTTTTCGTGGCAGGTTCGATAAATAGCGGGTCCGAACAGGCTGCGAAGATATTTATCGGTTTTCCTGAAGTATTGACGGAAAATGTCATGTCACATTCCCCGGGCTCCGTGGCCAAATCTGGTGTGATCGCACCAAAGCGCTCTATCGGCTTTGCAGGTGTATCATAAGCAATATCCGTAGCCGCAGCAGATGTTTTAGCTTGAAGAGTTGGTGTAGTGTCCGGCTCAACCTTTGTTTCCGAATCTTGACCTGTTTTGGGAATAACGGCGATTTCAGTTTCATTCACAATCGGCTCGTCAGGCGTCGCGATTTCAATCTCTGCCTCTGTGACAGTGAGGTCTGGTGTGATATCAACTGTTGGGGTTGATTCAGAAACGAAAATCTCAGACGTGGATTCCGATATGGACTCTGGCATAAATCCTGAAGCGGTCTCAGCCTTAGCGCGTAGATTAAGGAGATAGGTCGCTTCTGTTTCGGTTAGGTCTGTGAGGGACAACATCTCGTCAATTACGGCGACTGCATAATCCCCATTGCCTTGGTCAATGAAGGGCGCCAGTTCATCGGCGCGACTGCTTATAGCGCTGCGGATTTGAGGCGCGATGTCGCTATCGGTTTCAATCGCGGTTTCGACAGTTTGCTGCTCATCAGTCTCGACCTCAATGTCAGAATTCACACGTGGCCCATTATATGAGCTGGTATCCGCATTGGGGAAATATTCGATGAATGTGGAATAGGCCAGAACGGAACTTTGTCTCTTGAGGGAAGAAAAGGCTGCTGCTTCTGCATCTTTTGCAAGACTATTATTAGGATGATTTTGTGCGAATTGGCCCAAGGCAGAAATACGTCCCGATTTTATGGCCTCTTGATAAGCTGCGAGAATTATATTGGTCTCAGTCGTGTCTTCCTGATTTGGTTCCGCTTCAGCTGTTGTGCTTGGCGTCTCGACCATAGGAGCGGATGTTGTTTGGGTCACCCCATTGTCTTTGGTGTCAAATAATCCGGTTGCATAAGCGCCGCCCCCAGCCGCCAATACTGCCACCGCCAGCCCAATGAAAATCCCTGTTTTTGACTTTGGTTCAGTAGATGCCATCTCAGCAGAGGCTCCGAGACTTTCTGTGAGAGACGGAGCATCGTTAAATGGTGGCTTGTTGTTGTTCAGAATTTGGGAGTCGTTAGATGTCTCTGTTTGCGGGGTTGCGGCTGGCTCGGGAGTCACGACAACTGGAGCAGGCGCCGAACTGGACGTACTTTCAATTTCGACTAAGGCAGCTCCGCATTGCGGACAGAATTTTGCGATATCCGGAGCCTTCGCCCCGCATTCGATACAAAATGACATGTAGTTGGCCCCCTTTTAAACTGCGCCCCCTCTTTTAGCGAGATAGATGCGTTTGAAAAGAGGCAATCAAAGGTTCAATTGGGATAAGCGGCTATTTGCGCGATCATCAATTCGAAAAAGGCGTGATGATTCACTGAGACGGCCCAATTTGTATTTCGTGGCTTGTTTGTCATCTGCCAATAATCAACGCTCGTATGGCCGCGAGTCAGCTCGCTCTCAGCCTCCACTCTCACATTTACGGATTTGAACTCAAACATATCCGGTTTAAGCAAATAGGCCGTGGTGCAGGCATCATGAATAGGTGTGCCAGCCGTCCCGAATTTGGCGCGGTCATATTCAGCATAATCGCTGCGCAACATGCCGGTCAGCAATTTTCCCATCTTTGTGCCGAGGCCTGAGATGCGGTCAACATGATGATCTTGAATCAGGGCTTTATGAGTGACATCCAATCCAAAGACGGTTTTTTTCACTGATGCGTCAAAGACGATTTTCGCTGCATGGGGATCGACATAGATGTTAAATTCGGCAGAGGGCGTGATGTTTCCGGCCTCTGATCGTGCGCCGCCCATAATGACAATTTCAGCAATGCGCGTGGCAATATCCGGCGCGCGGGTCAGAGCGGTCGCAATATTTGTAAGAGGTCCGGTTGGGACCAAGACAATGTCATCGACCTCTCTGCAGAGGCAGATAATCGCATCCACCGCATGTTCGTCTTGTAGCGGCAAAGCAGGTTCAAATATCTCTAATCCGTCCAAGCCCTCAACACCGTGAACCTCTTCTGCTGTCGCGAGCGGATAGACCAAAGGTCGGTCGCAGCCTGCAAAGATGGGTATGTCTGAGCGCGCGCAAATTTCGACCATCATGCGTGCATTGCGTTGGCATTTTTTGACGGATGTATTTCCGGCCACCGTCGTGATGGCGCGAATGTCTAAGTTACTCGCGGGCGACATCGCCATGATTAGGCTGATCGCATCATCCTGCCCGGGGTCGCAGTCGAAAATAAGGGGTCGTGTTTCCATTTTCGCCTTATGCGCAGGAAAAGGTTTGAGGGGAAGCGAGCAATCCTTTATGGCGCGCTTTTCTTTGTCACGGGGGTCCCAAAATGGCCGATCCAACACCGAATGTTGAAAAAGTCTTTGTCAGCGCGGAAGCGCTTTTGCGGGATTCCTTCGAACTCGCTTTGCGCATTCATGAGTCTGAATTTAAACCCAGCTTTATTTTGGGTGTCTGGCGCGGCGGCACGCCGGTTGGAATTGCTGTCCAAGAGGTTTTGGAAACACTGGATACACCAACTAACCATTTCGCCATTCGCACGGCCAGCTATGGCGCACGTACGACGAGTTTCGACAGTGAGGAAGCCTTGCCGGAGGTTCAGGTTTACGGTCTGCAACATGTTGTCGATGTGATGAATGCAGAAGACCGTCTTTTAATCATCGATGATATTTTTGACAGTGGCCGCAGTGTGGATGCCATCATTCGTGAAGTCCGCGCGCGCTGCCGCAAAAATACACCGGAGGATATTCGTGTCGCGACGATTTTTTATAAGCCCAAACGAAACCTCACCGAGCGCACGCCTGACTTTTATGTTCATGAAACGGATGAATGGACAGTCTTTCCGCATGAATTGCGCGGCTGTTCAGAAGAAGAATTACGCAAACGCGGGACCATGCCGGCGCGTTACTTCGACATGAAGCCGAAATTTTAGCGGCCTAAAAGCCTATCCACTTCGGCCCGTTTGGGGCTGGACGTTTGGGTGCCCAATTTGGTTGCGGTCAAAGCGCCAACGGCGCAGGCAAATTCTAACGCATCTTGTGGAGATTGTTTTTCCGCCAGAGCCACTGTCAGCCCGGCGGCAAAGGCATCCCCTGCGCCTGTCGTATCGACGATATGAACTTTAGGCGGGGTGGCCGATGCGAGCAGCTCACCCTTGCGGTAGAGCTTGGCGCCTTTCGCGCCCAATGTGATCGCGACCAAACCGTTATGATTATCTACATCATATTGCGCCGCTTCGCCTTCATTGACGATGATGAGGTCAGCCCGTTTGAGGATTTTTTCTACCCCTGCTCTGACGGGCGACGCATTCACCGCGACAAAACCTTTATAGCCGTCGAGCGCGGCCTCGATTGTCTTTGTCGGAATTTCGAATTGCGTGATCAGCACGTCACTACAAAGTTTCGGAACATCTTGCGGCGCATAGGCGGCATTGGCCCCGCTCGCCACGGCGATCTGGTTCTCACCGTCTTCCGAGACCGTAATAAAAGCCAGCCCCGTATGGGCATCGACATGGCGGACGGCGTCTAAATACACGCCTTCTTTTTCCAAATTAACGAGGGCTTGTTGCGCATAATCATCATTGCCGACCGCCGCCATAATTTCCGTCTCCGCGCCCAGCCGTCTGGCCGCGACAGCGACATTGGCTCCCTTGCCGCCGGGAAGGGCGGTATAGGCCCCACCCGTCACGGTCTCCCCGGCTTTGGGCAGGTCCTGAACTTGGACAATCAGGTCTAAATTCACAGACCCTAAAACGGTTAGGCCATAGCTCATAGTACGTCCTCGCTAAAATCGATGAGGGTTGGCGTGTGTCCCGTGGCCTCGGCGAAGGTCACAATATCTTGCGGGGCGATGCGCGTGCTCGCCGTGTTGCGCAGGGGATGAAACCAAACGGCGTCATGATTAAATAGGGCTTTGTCCAAGATTAAACGGACTTTGTGGTCTGTGTCATTCAAGACGGAAAACACCGTCACCGACCCCGGCACCACGCCCAACAGCTCATCAGGGTCATAGGCGGGCGGCTCGCCCCGTA
>CAZBDT010000103.1:0-8853 GCA_964490745.1 uncultured Algimonas sp. | reverse complement strand
AGACATTCTTAGCCGTTTGTTGCGTGATTGTGGACCCACCCCGTCTGCGCCCACCCGCTGCATTATCGGAAATAGCGTCTTCAATCGCGTCTAGATCTATCCCGATATGATCGCAGTACCGCGAATCTTCGCCGCCCAAAATCGCGCGAGGGAGATGTGGAGAGATGTTTTCTATTGAAGTCCAATCCTTACGGATCGTCTCTCCGGCCAATGCGCGCTTCACCATCAGCACTGTCCCGGGCACAGGTAGAACCCGTAAGGCCAGCGCATAAAGGTGAAAGATCACAACACACAACAGCACGACTTCGAAAAGGCGCTTAAGCAAGTGTGTCTTTCGAACGGGTTGAACAGGGCCGTAAATGTCGCCCTTTGATAATGTATAGTCTTTAGACAATATCAAAATCTTCAGGGCGATAACCGGGATCCGGATATTGCGGGTTCATCTGTTCCAAGGTTTCTCGGACGATACCGGAAATAATCGCGCCACGCGTTGAGCGTGAATCGGATGGAATAATGTGCCATGGCGCGTGGTCTGTTGAGGTCCGCTGCACCATGGTTTCATAGGCGTTCATAAAATCAGGCCAAAGCGCGCGGTCATCCAAATCACCGGGATTGAACTTCCAGCGCTTATTGGGATTGATCAATCGATCCCGTAATCGCTCGCCTTGAACTTCCGGCGAAATATGCAGCATGAATTTTAAAACTGTCGTGCCGCTCTCCACCAGCAGACGCTCGAAATCATTAATTTGGGCATAGCGCTGCTCAATCGTCTCCGTAGAGACATAATTTTTCACTTTAACGACCAGCACATCTTCATAATGACTGCGATTGAAAACCGTGATCTGGCCCTTGCCGGGAACAACATTATGAACACGCCAAAGATAATCATGGGCCAGCTCTTTTTTGCTCGGGGCTTTAAAGCTGGCAACATTAACATTTAGAGGCGGTGTGCGGTGGAAGATGGCTTTCGTCGTGCCATCTTTCCCAGATGTGTCCATGCCCTGCAAAACGATCAAAAGCTTGCGGTCCGCTTCCCCGTAAAGACGGTGCGACAGATCAGAAATGGCCTTGGCATTGTCATTAATCGCCTCTTTTGCGGCCGCTTTATTTTCAAATAGATCGACGCGTGTTGGGCAGTCGGTAAGTTTGAAATCAGCGCCGGATTTGGCAAGGAAATCTGAGAACATAGGGGCTCCTGATCTAATCGAGACGTCAGGCTGTAACAAAGGCGAGCCATCCAAAAAAGTCCAAAACACGAATAAATGAACCTTTTCAGATAGGATTTTTGGGCCTCACGCAAAATTTACGAGAATGTAATTGCGCTTTTTTATCGAGCTATGCGTAATGAAAATATGAAAACAGTTTTAAACACCACTCTTCTCGCGCCGCTGACGGCATTCGCCCTTGGCTTTTCCGCCTGTTCAGAGGCCAACTCAGCTGACCAAACGAGTCAGGCCGCCGTAACGGTCGCCGAGACTGGGAATTGGGATATTCAAGCGGACGGATCGCATATTCGTTTTTCCGCTCTGCAAGAGGGTAAAAAATTCACAGGCGAGTTCCAAGAGTTTTCCGGCATCATTCAGTTTGATCCCCAAAACCCAGAAGCCGGCTCCGTCAAAATAGATATCCCACTTAAGAGTGTGGATGCAGGGTCCAATGACCGGAATTCGACTTTGCCTGATAAGGTTTGGTTCTCAACAAAAAAATTCCCAATTGCGACCTTCACCTCGACCGATATTTCAGCCGCAGGCGAGGGCTATTTGGCCAAAGGCGCGCTGAGTTTGAAAGGCGTCTCTCTACCGATTGATTTACCTTTTGATCTCGCGCTGGACGGCAAAAAGGCCGTGATGACATCGTCTTATGAGATGGATCGCACGAAATGGAATGTGGGCGCGGCGCCGTGGGATACGGATGAATGGGTCTCACGGTCTGTCACGCTTGATATTCAGGTGACGGCTTTAAACGTCGAGTAAATATATATCGACCATAATATTTGTAGATTTAAAATGCCAACCAGTTGGTCAAAGATTAACACAATCTTGACTCTTTTTCTTTGGGTTCTCGCAAACCTTTCAATCTACGTTTGCACAAATGAGGTGGGTAAAAGAGACATATTTAAAAAATGAATCCGGGCAAGTCGCGATGTTTTTTGCGCTAGCGGCGGTTCCGCTTCTGGCCCTGACCTCTGCGGCGGTTGATTACTCGCGCGTCACGAAAGAACGGTCAAAAGTGACGAGCGCATTGGATGCGGCTGTATTGGCAGCCGCCAATAATAACGCGATTTCGGCAACAGAGAAAGCTGACTACGCGAAGACATATTTCTTCGCAAATTATGACGGCGACGTCCCGCTAACGATTGACCCATCGGTAGAAGGTGATCGCGTCAGGCTGTCAGTAACCGGAGAATTTCAATTATCTTTTGGTAATCTGGTCGGCATTTATAACCCAACGCTCACCGAAGTGAGTGCTGCAACAATCGCCAATGAGAATACAATTTGCTTGATGGCATTGAATGAGACTGATCCAGAAACTATACGTTTTGAGGGTGGGATTAGTTACTCTTCGCCCACCTGTGCCGTGCAAGCAAATTCGTCTCACTCTACAGCTTTAACGTCTCGTTCAACTCTGCCGCCTCTTGCGGAGTCATTTTGTACCGTCGGTGGCGCAACAGGCGAGTTTGAACCCCATGTTAAGGGTGAATGTAAGTCTATAGATGATCCCTATGAAAATGTTCCGCTGCCGATTATACCGTCGGAATGCGCGACTCAATTGTCTGAATTGATCGTATTTAAAGAGGATTTTTCTCAGGATAGGCCAAAGGCATTGAAGCGGAAAAATTTTCGTCGACGCCTGGCCGTTGCCAACTCCGCCTTTCAGGAAACAGGTTCTCTTCGGTCCGCTGTGCAGGCTTTTTTTAGCTATGAAACGGATCCTGTTTTTGACGGCGACCTACAAGACACGATTGAAGTTTCTCGCAATCGAACCGGTAGTGATGTCGATGTCTTACCTGGCGTGTTCTGCGGCGGCCTAACGATTGACGGCATTAACGTCGATTTCACGCCGGGCGAATATATTATTAAAGATGGCCCGCTAAGCTTTGTAAATGGCGCTGAAGCCGTGGCAGAGGATGTGACCTTCATTCTCTCTGGCACCGGCGCGGTCTTGAATATTCAAAGCCATTCAAACGTGAACTTGAAGGCGATGTCTAATGGCCCTCGCAAAGGTTTAGCGATTATGGAAGCCGTAGATAGATCAGCGCCTGGAAACCGAATCCTTGAGGAAAAATCAAGCTTAATTGCGGAAGGGGGTTCACTTCAGGTATTAGGAACTGTTTATCTCCCCGAACAAAAATTGGATATTCGAGGTAAGAACACATCTATCCGTTCTATGGCGCCCTCAACAAGTTTTATAGCGGACAAGCTGCATATTTCGGGCGGTTTAGGGTCCAAAATGAATATTGCAGTTGATCATGTCGCAGCGGATATGCCTCCAATTTTACCGCGTGCAGAGGATGGTGCGCGTCTCGTAGAATAAATATGATCTACACGTCCTTACCCCTCTGACTCCTCGCGTAGCATTTCAAGCTCCAGCCATTCTTCCTCACAGGCTGATAATTTGTCCTGCGCCGCGACTAAGGCTTTGGATTTGGTGTTAAAGTCTTCTGGGTCTTTGGAATAAAGTTCAGGATTAGCCAAAGCCGTATTTAGCGCCGCAATCTCAGTCTCCAACCCCTCCATTTCAGCGGGCAGGGAGTCCAGACGGAATTTATGTTTATAGGATAATTTGTTGGACGTTGGTTTTTGCGCTGTTGCACTTGGCGTCGATTTGGATTTTGCTTTCGCGGGTTTTTCAGCCTTACGCGCTTGAACACCTACGCCGCGTTGCGCGACCATATCGGAATATCCGCCCGCATAAATCTGCCATTTGCCTTGCCCTTCATAGGCCAAAGTGCGGGTCACGGTTCGATCCAGAAAATCCCGATCATGTGAGACCACAATCACAGTGCCGGAATAATCCGCGACGATTTCTTGCAGCAGATCTAAAGTCTCTAAATCCAGATCATTGGTGGGCTCATCCAAGACCAGCAGGTTTGACGGCAGGCGTAATCCGCGTGCCAATTGCAGGCGCCCCCGTTCACCGCCGGATAAGGCGTGGACAGGGGTTCGCTTTTGTTCGGGCAGAAAGAGAAAATCCTTCATATAACCGATGACATTTCGGGGCTTGTCATTGACGATCACACTGTCCCCGCCGCCATCTGTCAGGGCGTCGGCTAAACTCCATTCCGGGTTCAGGGTTTCGCGATTTTGATCAATCACAAGCGGATCGAGATTCAATCCCAACTCAACCCGGCCAGAGTCAGCTTCTAATGCCCCCATGATGAGTTTGAGGAGCGTCGTCTTGCCGGAGCCGTTCGGCCCGACAACGCCAATCCGCTCGCCTCGACCGATACGCAGGGAGACTTTATCAATAACGGTACGGCCATCAAAAGCTTTGGACACATCCGTCAGTTTCGCAACTTGTTTGCCCGAGCTTCGTCCTTCCGTCACGGTCACATCGGCGAGACCTTGAACCTTCTTTGCGGATTTCAGCTCTTTGCGTAGATTGCCCAGTTCTTTCAGGCGACGGACATTGCGTTTGCGTCGGCCAGAGACCCCGTGAACCACCCAATGTTGTTCGCGGTGGATTTGGCGCGCGAGCTTATGGCGGTCTAGCTCTTCCTGCGCCAGAAACTCATCCCGCCAATCTTCGAAATGGGCAAAGCCTTTATCCAGCTCTCGTGTTTCGCCGCGGTCCATCCAAAGCGTGCGCTGCGAGAGGGATTCGAGAAAACGACGGTCATGTGAGATCAGGACAAGGGCTGCGCTCATACTGCCCAGTTCCCCTTCCAGCCATTCAATCGCCGGCAGGTCGAGATGGTTTGTCGGCTCGTCTAGCATGAGGATATCGGGTTCCGGCGCGAGCGTTCTGACCAGCGCCGCACGTCGTCTTTCGCCGCCGGACATATGGGCGGGGTCCTCGCGCCCGGTGAGGCCGAGCGCGTCGAGCAAATAAGGAATGCGAAACCCGTCATCTGCTCCGACCAGCCCGTCGCGGACATAGCTTTCCACATCGGCAAAAGCGGAGAGGTCCGGGTCTTGCGGTAAATATCGCCAGCTCGTCCCGGGTTTGACAAATCGCTCCCCAGAATCCGGCTCGACCAGATTGGCTGCAATTTTCAACAAGGTCGATTTTCCCGACCCATTGCGTCCGACCAAACACAGACGGTCACGCGCATGCACAGTCAAGTCCGCCCGTTCCAGCAGAGGCGTTGACCCAAATGTCAGGGCAATATCTTTTAATGTCAGTAGAGGCGGGGCCATATGCGCGTCAGATAAGGGAGGGGGGTCGTAAAGGAAACCGATTTTCACCGCAATTCCTTCACAGTTTACTCACCTTGTCTTGGCAGAAAGCGAAACATGTCCAAATCAGGCCACCATATTCTCGTTTTTGATTCCGGTGTCGGGGGGCTTTCCGTTGTTGCGGAAATCCGAAAGCGCCTGCCTGAGGCTTATCTCTCATATGCAGCGGATGATGCGTTTCGTCCCTATGGCGATAAAACGGAAGGACAATTGCGGGCACGCCTGCCTGAACTCTTGGCGGTCTTGGTCAATATGCTGGGTCCTGACGCGCTGGTTGTGGCGTGCAATACGGCCTCAACGACAGCTTTGCCCGCTATCCGCGCGGCTTTGAAAATCCCTGTGATCGGGGTTGTGCCCGCCATTAAGCCGGCTGCGGAAATGTCTGTGACGCGCGTGATCGGTGTTTTGGGCACACCGGGCACGGTTCGACGAAAATATGTAGATGATCTGATTGCGGATTTTGCACCGGATTGTCATGTCTTGTTGCAAGGCTCGATACGCCTTGTGGCAGAGGCCGAGAAAAAACTGGCGGGTCAGACGGTTGATATGGATGTTCTGCGCGCGGAAATCGCGCCGCTCTTTATGGGGCGCGTCGGGGCGGATGTGGACGGGGTCGTGCTCGCCTGCACCCATTTCCCGCTCTTGCGGGATGAGCTCCGCGCCGCTGTGAAGCAAAGTGTGAATTGGATTGATAGTGGAGAAGCCATTGCGCGGCGATTAGAGGATGTTCTTTCAGATATCACAAAGCGCGCTCTGCCCGACCACCCCCAAACGGCTTTCCTCATCGGTCCGGATACCGACCCAATTCGCGCACGCGCTTTTGCTGACTACGGTTTTACGCGTACAGTCGGGTTAATGGGGGAATAGAGCTTTCAGACCGAAATAGAGTGCCGCCAATAGCGCGAATAAGCCAATGGTGAAAATCGCAAAATGCTCTTTCATCCAGCGTTCGGCCATCCCGCCAAACATGCGGACGATCCCTGCCACAAGGAAAAATCTCAAAGTTCGGGATAAGACACTGGCGGCCACGAAAATTCCAAATGCAACTGGGACCGCGCCACTCATGATCGTGATGACCTTATAAGGGAAAGGTGTAAAGCCAGCGCCAAAGACCCAGAGGCCGCCATGTTCCTGAATACTCTCAGCGAAATTTTCCATCCGCTCCGCTTTACCGAGCCGCTGCAAGAGGGGTTCGGCGATGGTCTCGAAAAACAGCATGCCTAACATATAGCCAAAAATCCCGCCTAAGACGGAAAAGAGGCTGGCGAGAAAGGCCAATCGCCACCACGCCTGTGGTCGCGCCTGCACCATGGGCATCAACATAATGTCGACGGGAATGGGGAAGAAGGAGCTTTCGGCAAAAGAGACCGCGCAAAGCATCGGCGTCGCATGACGATGCCCCGCCGCGCGCTTGGTACTCTCATACCAGCCTTCTAAAAATGCAAGTTTACCCTTCATGCCCCGTCCCTATCTTATAGAGGTTAAGGGCGTCTATATGGCCAAAACAGTTGACGCAACTCTCGAAATGAATAGAAGGCGAGAGCTACTCATCATGATGAGTTTCTTTGGTATGCGGGTGTGGCGGAATTGGTAGACGCGCCGGATTCAAAATCCGGTTCCTTTGGAGTGACGGTTCGAGTCCGTCCACCCGTACCATCTTAAAATCTTATTATCCTTTTCATTGCGTCTTATGCCCTGACGGGGCATCCCTTCTTTTGAAAGGGGAAATGATGTTGAATAAATTCATCGCTTTAGGGTTGATATTGGGACTGGTTGTCGGGCTGCTGGCCTCGGCAACGGGCCATACTTTTTTCACGACGATAGCCAATGGTTCCGCGCCTTTTGGGCAGATCTTTATCAACGGTGTTCGGATGATCGTGATCCCACTTGTCGTTACGATTATCTTTGCCAGCGTGGCGCGCCTTGGTGATATACGCGCGCTGGGGCGTATTGGCGGGCAAACACTCGGCTTTTACGGGGTGAGCCTGATCCCCGCCATTCTGATCGGGATGGGCATCATGGCGATGGGACTTCGCTTTGTGCCGGATATGACCATGCCTGCGGCTGATGCGGTGAGCGTCCCGCAATTGCGGGGTCTCACGGAATTTTTCATCGATTTGGTCCCGTCCAATATTTTCGCGTCTGCCGCCAAAGGGGCCATCCTCCCCCTCATCGTTTTTACCGCCCTTTTCGCCGCAGCAGCTGGCACATTGGAGGCGTCCCGCCGCGACCGCATGGTGCAGGGAGCTGAAGATATTTCTGCGGCGCTTATCAAACTCGTCTGGTGGATTTTATATCTCGCGCCAATCGGCGTATTTGGATTAATCGCGCCCGCGACAGCCAAAATGGGTTGGGGTGTTATCCAAAGCCTTGGCGTCTTTATTATCAGCGTTGTGCTGGCCTTGGGGCTTTATCTGGCATTGGTCTATCTGCCTCTCATGATGTGGCGCGCCAAGCTAAACCCGCTCAAGGTCTTTAAAGGCCTGTCCGGTGCTATCACTATTGCCTTCTCCACGACCAGCACGGCAACGGCCATTCCCGTCACCCGCGAAGAGGTCATGAAAAATTTCGGCGTATCAGAAACTTCGGCCGATTTGATCGTGCCTTTGGGTGCATCACTTTACCGCCCCGGAAGCGCATTATTCCAAGGCGCGGCCATTGTGTTTCTCGCCCATCTCTACGGCGTGCCGCTGGCGATCACAGCGATTGGCGGGATATTTTTGGCCGTGTTTCTCGTCTCACTGACGGTGGCGCCAGTGCCGTCTTCCGGTGTGGTCACAATGGCCCCGGCCTTGGAGGCCGTGGGCGTGCCCGTGGCGGGGCTCGCCTTGATCTTGGGCGTGGATCGCATACCGGATATGTTCCGCAGCAGCGTGAACGTTATAGGGCAAGCGGTGGCTGCCGTCTGGGTGGATAACCCCACCCCAGAGGCAAAGCGCGAGCCCGTTTAGTCCATATCGTAAAAGGCGAGTTTTTGATTGCGGCGGCGTTCTTTACCTTTGGGTTTTCGGCCCTTCGGCGCTTGATACCAATCTTCAGCATCGTATCCCATCATGGCCTCTGCGGCCGAGATGAAATCTTTGGTTTTGCGGTGACGTTTGGACATATGTGCCTCCATGAAACGTCGACGAGACCCTGAAACAAGCTGGGCCACGTTAGGATAATATCTCAGGATGCGGCCCGTCGTATAGTGAAAAATGAAGGGACGCGCAAAATTTCACGGAAGTGTCATAATCGGCCAGATGCCTTTTTTTGGTACCCTTTTTATTGGGCGGCTCTGCATCCGTTTGCCTGTTTCAAATCTACGTCGTCGCCTTGAATTTCTATTTTTAGACGCTTATGAAATGACCAACACGGCAACTGCTGGCGCATCGGGCGGACGGCTTGCCGGACCTTTTCGTTTTGAAAGGCCGCCCGTGACAGCTCTTTTTCGACCTGCAACTGCCGATGACAT
>CAZBDT010000102.1:0-8872 GCA_964490745.1 uncultured Algimonas sp. | reverse complement strand
TGGCGGACCAAGTCCTGCTCATCGCCTATAATCCGGACCAAGCCGCCCTGTTTGAGCGGATCGCCCCCGACATGCTCCGCTCTAATCCCGTTGAGGCCACAAAATCTGGTCACGCCGTCTGGCTCGGCTACGGCGTCGCAAATGGCAGCGGCGCAGACGCCGCGCGCCTCAAAGCCCAAGGCAATACCATCAACGGCCGCATAGGCGACCCAAACCGCCAACCCCCATTAGACAGATTGATCAACGCCGCCGATATTTTGGTGAGTGATTACGCGCAAAAGCGTGAGGCGGTGATGGGGAACCGTGCGGATTTTGAGGCGTGTGTAGCGCAGTCATCATATTGAGCGATGAGGTTTCAGACACCAAAATGATGTGTGTCAAAGTTTCAGGTTGATAATTTGGGCAACATGAGGCGGTCGAAACTTCCGCATAGCGGACTTAACCAAGTATGCTAGTCTTCTTAGTTTAGTTCCTCTTTTCTAATTATGGTAAGGTATGTTTGCGAGTTTATCGTATTCTATCGGTATTTCAAAGTTCAAACCCCAAATCTAATCGATCCAAAATTTTTCTTAACCGATTCCCTTTCAGTTCATATATTGACCGTGGATGCTGTTTTCCCTTCACAACGTTTATACGCTTAAGTTCGTGAAGTTCAATTGGTGGTTCAATATACCCAACTAACAGAAAATTTATCACTTTTACCGGCTTGCTTTCTGCCTGCCACTCTTTGATTTGCACCTCACTGTAAACAGATCTTCCACCCGTTAATTGAATTAATTCTTTTGTCGAATTGGCAACGTCAACTTCTTCAAGAATTCCGACCGCTGTTAATGCTTGTGAAGGTGATTCTACAGATTTGCTCTTATAAAAGAACAAGATGGACCCGGGGTCACCAAGATTTGATGACGCCCTGCAAAGATAAACTTTTCGAATTGTATTTCCAGGGCGTTTCAAGCCAGCGGTTGCCGCATCTTTAAAAAAATCTGATTGATTTGGATTTCGCAAATCTGGGTATAGGATGTCATGCCAATCCTCTTGGATAGGAATTCCAAAAGCTCTCACATCTTCTGAAGTAATGAAGCGAGGGTAATTCTTACGATTGCATTCAAAAACAGATAGCCCAACTTTTTGTATTAACTTAGAGGATGAAAACACTCGCTCGTAGATTAGTTCCCCATCATCTTTCGTCGCTGTATTCTCAAACCCGTAGTACTCAAGCAAATTTATCAGCGCCGTTTGTTCTCGGTAGGTAGTTAAGTATGCTAAATCATACGCGTTTGATTGCGCATACCATAGGGCTTGCTTCAGCAGAAGTTCGCCTAATTTAACTCCTCTCTTTTCCGGGCTAACTTTGAATGTGCAAATCTTCAAAATTTTATTGGCATTTAAAATTGCGTCTGTGTCCTCTTCGCTTTCAACTTTTCTAACAATTAAGCCCGCTAACTCATCATTATCATACACGACCCAGCACTGTCGCCGTTGCTTAACACATTTTTCAGTCCACCAAGTATTGAAGTTGTCGTATCCATCGCGCAAACTATCGAAGAATTTATCTTCAAGATTAATCGTATGTGCTGAGACATCCGCTACATTTCGGATCGGGACTTCTTTTGGCTCAAACGTTGATTGCAATAGCTGTGCTGCATCAGCAACAAATAAAACGCGTCTTGAAAGGTCAGCCGCGTATTTCTGTGCGCGGTCATGTAGTCCTTGGTCTTGGGTTACCAAAAAGTCTACCGCACCTATTTTAACTGCATGGAGCAAACGTGCATCAACAACATCATTGTGTTTACGAAGGGAACCAAATTCAGACTCCAGAGAGGCTTTCGTTAGACCCTTAACTTTTGCAAGAATTTGGAATTTGTTTAGCTTACTGAGCGATATCTTTTTACGATCTGCGTTTTTATCGCGATTAATGTCATCTCTTGCCGCTTCATGAACAAGGATGTCTACTTTGTGTTTTGCGGCAAGACTAGAGAAACTCGAATAGGCTGGCTGTACAGTGTGATTATCTTCCAGCCCAATAATGATGTTCGTATCAATGAGGTACGATTGAGAGCTCATTGTTTAAGGCCTTCCTCAGATCATGTTTGGCGTAGAGAAAAGATTGTGGCGGAACAAATCCAAACCTTTTTCTCAGCTCTGACAAAGGCAGCGGATTTCTCAGAGCCCTTACATTTTCAAATTGTAAAGCGAATCCATTTTCAACTCCATCGAAATAAGTGTCAAAATCACTTTTATTAATACATGCAGCTTCTTCAAATTGAGACCAAATTTCCTCTACAGGCATTTTTAAAACACGCTTAATATCAGCGACCCCTACCATGGCTCTCACTGGGGATGTTGAGTAGATATATGCTGAAGTGCCTGAAGGAGCAGCAACTGGAAATCGTCGCCGCAATTCTACTGTTTTTGAACCGTCTATAATTTTTGAAGAATATTGAGGGCGAATACTCAAAACAACGTCACGATTAGGCTTAAACTCCTCATCACCAAAAATTGGAAAAACTAACTGATTGTCATCTTGATATTCAACGTCAAAGGCATCTCTAATTGTAAGAGAAAGCTGACTTGTTATTGGAAATGCGGCGTGAATTTGAAGCCTCGCGCCTAGGGCTTCAATGAACTTTTCAATAGTTGAAATTTGTAAATCCCCGCGACCTTCAATTTTCGAAATTGCGGCTTGCCCAACGTTCAATCTTTTTGCCATTTCGTTTTGCGTTAGGCCAGAAATCTTACGTAATCGCTTGAGAGAGGCACCTACGGTATCTGTTGTACCGGAGCCTGAAATAGACTGCGCTTCAATTATTTTTCCAGCCAAATTTGTCATTTGCTCTCACCTCAAAAAAAATAACCGAATCGCACTGTATTCCTTACAGGGAATATTATGAACAGCAGTTTAAGTCCAGAACCCAGCGCTTGAGAGCAGTAAACACTTGAGCCTTAATGTCTCTTTTGCCTAACCTCGGAATTTATCTAGAACCAAGTCAACCACTAAGGCCTTCCCCGCCCCCTCTGCTTCCAAACCTTCTCCCACACAATGCGGTCATGTTTTAGGCTACCGATAAAGTCTCGGTGGTCTTTGGATTCCTCTTCCGTGGTAGCAGATTGAGCGGGGTGGGTCTGGCTTTGGCTGTGGGGAAGCCTCTCAATTGGCATCGGTTTTAAATGCGAGACAGCGCAGCTACCCTACCGAAAGGTTTTCTGATCTAAATCTTTAATCCCACAATTTTTATTTTCGTTGTCCTCAGCCAGACAGATCTGTTTTTCTTTTTCGGCCTTCATTCTAACAGATTCATAATCGCCCCAATAGCAATTCGGACAGGCGCGTTGCGAGATGTCTGACGCTGGAAGGGGGTTTTCACCATTATTCATGCGATAGATCGTCTCCGGCAAAACATCTCGCCATGTCATATCCGCTGTATCAGGAATCGTCTCCGGACGGGCATGTCCCCACTCATGCTCTAAAATTGTGTTCCAACCGACATGAAGTTTCGCGGACAGTACGACCCCATTCATCAAAACACTCTCCTCAGTGTCATATCGCAAGCCGCCCCCTTCGGCTGGTTTTAATCCGCCAAATTTATCGACGGAATTTCTGAGTTTCCCGAAAAGGGCTTCGTCTTTAAATTCTTTCGCGGCCCACAAACCAAAAAGATGGGCGGTCTGATTGCGTTTGGGATCGCTTCGCGCATCACCGCGAACAGAGGCATAAAACGGTCCTAAATGTGTGATGAGGTTGTCTTTGAAACTCGTTTCATAGGTTTTTTTCATATCCTCAGGCAGGAACGGATTTAAAAATGTGAGGGTCCACGCATTCGCATAACCCGATATGTTTTTATAAACTGCATCTTGTTGCGGGTGATAGGACCGATAAAAGAGGCCTGTATCGGCATGCCGCATTTTTTCATTCATAAAATCTAGGGTCCAACGCACTTCATTTTCTGTGTAATCTGTGCCGTAGAGCTTGTCGTAAATATGCAGGCTGAGCATGCCAATGGCGTTACATTCGGGGTACCACGCATTAGGCTCGCAGGTTACGCCCTCATATTTGCCTTGATGGTGCAGCCTTAATTCATCGGCTATGCGCTCTGACAACCAGCTATATTCGCGAGCGTAGCGATCGTCCCCGGTCGTCAATTGGTAAAGGCCGAACATCAGATTCAGGTGGCCTTTATACATTATATTTTGCGAGGAGATGGGGTCAGGTCCAAATCCGCGGTCCGTAAAATCTCCCCAAACCCTACGGGATTTCATCTTCCAGATCATGGTGTCAAAGAGAAGGCGGTACTCATCCTCATTTTCCGGATCAATCATCATCGCAGACGGCAGACCGTAAGACGAAAACGCGATGGCATATTTCCAAAAATCCTGCATGTCTTCATTCCAACCGGAAAAATCATCCCCCGTATTGGCCATGCGATCATAGGTTTTTTGGACGCGCCGTAATTGCCCGATCTCATCTTTTTGAAATGCACGGTTTTGGGGGGTTTCAAAATAGGCTGCGCTGCGCGGCATGCCCAGGGGCAAGACCGCCATAGCGATGACTCCCATCAGTACAAACGCACCGCCAAGCCATAAGAGTCTTGAACGTAGACTTGATTTTAAAACACCAAAACCGCTCAAATTCATCTCCTAGACCCTAAACACTTTCCCAAAATTCAGTCAGGCGGGAAGACTACGATTTCAGGATATTCTTTGGGAGGCAAGGGAGAAAGCCTGTCCAGAATAAGATAGGATAAGTTGATAACACGCTAAGGCCGCCCGCGCTCCCGCTGTTTCCAAACCTTCTCCCAAACCACGCGGTCATGTTTTAGGCTGCCGATAAACTCTCGGTGGGCTTTGGTTTCTTGCTCGGTGGGTAGCAGGACGAGGGGGTTGGGTCTGGCTTTGGCTGTGGGGAAGCCGCTTTCATTTTCCGTGATATCCGGTCGGGCGTCGAGGCCGAGGCTCATGGCGCGGCCGCCACAAAGTTCGAGATAAACGGCCGCCAAGAGTTCCGAGTCGATGATCGCGCCATGTTTGTCCCGCGCGGAGAGCGAAATATCGAAGCGTTTACACAGCGCATCGAGTGAGGCTGGCGAGCCCGGAAACTTGGCATGGGCCATGGCGAGCGTATCTTTGAACTGTTTCTCGGGCAGGGGGTCGCGGCCCGAGCGGACTAGCTCTGCATTAATAAAGCCCATATCGAATTGCGCATTATGAGCGATGAGCGCGGCGTCACCGATAAACTCCAGAAACTCATCCGCCTTGTCTTTAAAGAGCGGTTTGCCGCGCAGAAAATCTGTCGTCAGCCCCGTAATCTCGACAACCTTATCCGGCACGTCGCGTTGCGGGTCGAGATAGCAATGAAACTGCCGACCCGTGGGCAGCAGGTCGATAATCTCGATACAGCCAATTTCCGTGATGCGGTCCGCGCCTTTGGCGTCAAAGCCCGTCGTTTCCGTATCGAAAACAATCTCGCGGATGTTATTGTGCTGAGCGTCCATAGGGACACTATATATAGGGGCGCGCGACATGGCAGCGCCTATATGTATTTAAGTGTGGAGAATACAGTCCAAGACATCCGCAACTTGGCGGCGGGCGGCGTCTAGGCCTTGATCCGTATGGATGATATAGTCGGCACGCTGGCGTTTCTCCGCATCCGGCATTTGCTTGGACAAGATCATCTGGAACAGCTCTTCCGTCATGCCGGGGCGGGACATGACGCGCGCGCGTTGAACTTGCGCTGGTGCCGTCACGACCACGGTTGCATCAACCCGCGCATCGCCGCCTGTCTCAAACAGCAGCGGGATGTCGAAGACCACGGCTTGCGCGTTGGAGGCTTGGGCCTGTTTCAGAAACTCTGCCCGCATCTCTGCGACCCAAGGATGGATGAAGCTTTCCAAGACTTTCAAATTGAGCGGGTCTGCGCGCATATGGTCGCCGAGCCGTTTACGGTCGATCGCGTCATTTTGAATGGCATCCGGAAAGACCGCGCGGATCAGGGGGACGGCGCGCCCGTCTTTGGCGTAAAGTGTGTGAACGGCTGCGTCCGCGTCAAAAACGGGACAGCCCAGATCGGCAAACATCTGCGCCGTGGTGGATTTCCCCATCCCGATAGAGCCTGTCAGCCCGATGATTTTCATCTTTTGCCCGACGCCAGCGCCGCGAATAGAAGCTCCGTCGGATCGAGCTCCATTGGCGGCGTGTGACCAAAGAAAAGTTTAAAGCTCGGGCGGGCCTGCGCGATCAACATGTCAAGACCGCCCAGCGTCTCCATGCCCATCTTTTGTCCCTCCGCCATCAGCCGCGTGACGCGCGGCGTGTAAATCAGATCATAGACCAAACCACCGGGGCGGCCATTCGCAAGGGAAATATCTAACTCCGGTTTTCCCGTCATCCCCGCGGCACTCGCATTGACGATGAGATCCGCGCGTCCCACCGCCTCTTGCCGCTGCGCCCAGGGCAGGGCGTAAAGGCTCGGCACATCGACTTGGCTGACTAAATCCTCAGCCTTGCTATCTGTGCGGTTGACCAAACAAATCTCCGGCACGCCGAGGGAGAGCAGCGCGCCCAACACAGCTCGGCTCGCCCCGCCCGCGCCGATGACGAGGGCCGAACTATTTTGGATACGCCCTGCCCCAAGAGTTTTAATGAGGGGCGCGGCGAAGCCTTCTAAATCTGTATTATGCGCGATCAACTTGCCTTGTGATTTATAAAGGCAGTTAGACACGCCAAGTTTTAGCGCTTCTTCTGTCGCTATGTCTGCAGCCTCGAAAGCCGTGCCTTTAAGCGGTAAAGTCACATTTACTCCGGTGATCGTCGTCCGTTTCAAGCTTTGAAAAGCACTTACGGCTTCTTTCGGGTCAACGGCAAAAGGCACATAAGCCCCCGCAATCTTCATCTCTCTCAGCCAATAGCTATGCAGCAAAGGGGAGAGCGAATGGTGGATCGGCCAGCCGCAGACCCCTGCAAGTTTTGGAATCGGGCGGCTCATCTTTTGACCACACCGCGTGTGCGTAAATAATCTAGTACCGGTAGAAGATCGAGGCCAAGGATCGCGAAAAATCCGCCTTCAACTTTTTCAAAAAGCTGCGCCCCCGGACCTTCAAAACGATAAGCCCCGACACTCTTGGTCAGCGCCTCGCCTTCCGTCTCAATATACCAATCGAGAAAATCATCAGAGAAATCCCGCACCCAGAGCTTTGTCTTGCAAATATGCCGCCAGACGGGCGCGCCATTCTCACAAATCACGACGGCCCCAATTAGCTCATGTTTCTTACCTCGCATAGAGATCAATCGCGCGCGAACCTCAGCCATATCTTTGGGTTTATCAAAAAGCCTGTCTTCCATGACCATGATTTGATCGGCGCCAATAACCAATCCCGCTTGCTGTCGGGACACGCGCAGGGCTTTCGCTTCTGCGAGCGCATCCGCAATATCATGCAAGCGGGAGTTTTCCGCGAGCATCGCGTCCTTAATCGAGGCTTCATCTACGGGGCGAACAATCACTTCATAATCCAGCCCAGCGCCGTCCAAAATCTGACGGCGAATAGCAGACCCGCTGGCCAGAATGATACGGTGGCTCATGATCTTGATCCTCTGCGGCGCTCTTCAACCGGACGCGCTTTATTATATAGATTGATGACTTGTGCCGCCGTTTCTTCAATCGAGCGGCGCGTGACATCAATGACTTTATAGCCTCTCCGGTGGAACATGCGTTTGGCATCGCGCATCTCATCTCTTACGCGGTCTTGATCAATATAATCTGTTTGCTGATTTTGACGTAGACCCATCAGGCGCTGCTCTCGAATTTGAACAATCCTGTCAGGCGCGGCTACAAGACCAACAATAAAGGGCTTGGTGAAATTATCAAGAATGGCCGGTAAGGGCGCACCCGGTACAAGTGGGATATTGCCAGCTTTATAGCCGCGATTAGCCAGATAAATACAGGTCGGTGTCTTGGACGTCCGCGAGACACCTAAAAGGATAATCTCAGCCTCCGCTAATCCCGCAACATTTTGTCCATCATCTTGCGCCATGGCGTAATCTAGGGCTTCAATCCGAGAATAATAGGCATCATCTAATGTCCGCTGCGCCCCAATTTCATCTGTCATCGCCGCGCCAAGATAGCGTCCCAAGACAGACAATGTTGGATCCAGAACAGAGACAGCCGGGATATTCCGCTTTCGACAAAAAGCTTCCAATCTTGCCCGACGCTCCGGATTGACCAATGTATAAAGTACAACTCCGGGCTTAGATTCGATCGCCTCAAGCGTATGTTCCAACTGCGCTTCTGATCGCACCAAAGCATGAAGATGTTCCAGCGCAGTCGCAGAACGGAATTGCGCGGTGGAAGCTTTCATCATCGCCACCAATGTCTCCCCCGTTGAATCAGACACCAGATGAACGTGAAAATAGATCGCGATATTTGGGTTGCGCTCTAACATGATGAGTTTTGGACAGTTGATCTCGTATTAGCTTATTCTTTGACCCTATCTCGCCTGTTTACCCTGCCCTGTCCACAGACAAACCCTTTTCCCCCAACAAAATGAGAGAGTCGGGTATGATTTTATCTCACACACACTGAACATCCACATGGAACACTCTATGCCGTTAAGATTGTGAACTTTGGGGATAAAAAGAATGCACAATTTTATTCACACTCTTATTCAACCTAAATAATAGAATTTTACTGCATTAAAATGAACTTATTCTAATTATGTAATTTCAAGATGTACACAATAGGATTAGAATCCAATCCAGATTCAGCGCGTGGATATTAAACTCCCCTAACAAAAGGTGAATCCGCCCACATCCCCACAGGCTCTACATCCACTTCTATTTTTAGATTCTTTTTAGAGAGACGAAGGGGAGACTTGGATATGTG
>CAZBDT010000101.1:0-8874 GCA_964490745.1 uncultured Algimonas sp. | reverse complement strand
GGGTCCAACGCTGGCCCAACTGGTGGGACAGACGGGCCGCTTCTTCAAAAACCATTGCCGCAGAGCGTGCAATTGCTTGAAAAGCAAATGCACAGTTGATCGGATTTACAACCCAATCAACACGGCCTTCTGTAAAACAAACCTTTTCTTCTGGTACGCCATCAGAAGATCAACTCTGCGGGCACGTCCTGCTTTTACGAGTTCTGTGCCGCACGCTTTGATCGTCGGTCGAACCTTTCAGTATGCGATGTAAATAGAGCGATAAGCGGAGGGTAAGATGGAAGTGCTGTTTCGTATTTTATCTGAACCATACCCACAAAAAAACCGCCCAAATGGGCGGTGTTTTTTATTGGTTGCGGGGGTAGGATTTGAACCTACGACCTTCAGGTTATGAGCCTGACGAGCTACCGGGCTGCTCCACCCCGCGTCAATTGAAGAGGCGATATATGGGGCTGTGTCTTGAACTTCAACCCTAATCTGGACGCTTTGTTGATTTTATTGCACCCAAATCGCAGAGCTCCACGCCCGGTCTTGGACGGTGGGGATCATTTTGGGATTGGGCGGCGTGCCGTTGCGGACCGCGTCCCATGTGCTCCAACGGCATTTGGGGGCCTCCAAGACGCGCACATAATAGGCGGTGGGTGTGCTCGCATCATAATCCGGGTCGGTCCAAAGCGTTTTCAACTCACCCGCCCCCGTGCCGCTGCGCTTACAGTTGGCGAGGTCAACGGAGAGTTTCTGGTCCGGGCAGCGGCCTTCATTCGGCGTTGCGCCATCGGCGCAGGCCACGTCATAAATGCGCTCTTGCGGGCGGCCTTCAGCCATCCAACTTTTGATGATTTGCAAGCGCTCCAGCGGGGCGGAATTGGCATCGCGGCTGGCCCAAGCAAGGAACTGCGGAGCTTTGCGTCCGGCGTCCCACTGGCTGCCCATTGGGACGCCAGCGACATAGGCCTGCTCAACCATATCGGGGGCGTTTAATATGGCCTCAGATGCGCGGTCCTTCAGGGCGAAGAAACGGACTTTCATGCGTGGACCCGATGTCCCGAACGTCTCCTTACGCATCATGGCGTCAAAGATTTCCTCACGCGTATTGGCCCGCGCCCAGACGCCTGCGAGTCCCGATGCGCCATATTGCGGCGTCGCGATGAGGTCTGTCAGCGGCTTAAACTCTGTGGGCCACGTCTTGGCGCCGCCCGGCGGTATGGTTTGTCGACTGGCGGGGTTCATATCATGCGGAAACTTCCCGAAGAAATTTTCCTCGCTATAGGCACCTCCGGAAATATGGGTGTCAGAGCTGCCAATGACCCCAAATTGGAAAGGGTTCACGCCTAATTGTGCCTCTAGCGTAAAGCCTCGTGCGAGGCCTTGGCGAACAAAACTGCCATCAGTGACATAGGAGGGGAGCCGTCCCCCAATGAGATTGTCGTAAATCTCAAAATTCGACCATTCATCATTGGGCGAGAGCATAGGGTGGGTTTCTGACGTGCCTTTGACTTGGGTGATCTCAACCACGGGCTCATTGCGCAATCTCAACTCGGCTTCATCCCGACCCATGAGACCGCCATTATAGCTGCCAAAGGCGAACATCATGCCGTTAGACGCATTAGAGTTATGCGGGATAGACAAGACGTCGTGGCCGGCGGCGCGTTGCTCATCCATCCACGTCCAAAGCGCGTCCGGGCGGAAACTGTCCAATGTGGTGAAGAGGCGAGACGGCGAGCTGTCCTTGAAAATGACATTGCGGTGCAGATTCGCCGCAGCCGTATCTGCGACAGTGCGCATGGCCGTAAACTCATATCCGGCGAAAGTCGTAAACGTGCCGGGATCATTATGGGCATCAGCCGCGGCCACATTTCTGGCCCAAACAGAGTCGATCAGATCGCGGTCATAAATTTCCTCGATCTCGTCGCCGCTGACAACGGTTTGTCCGACGCGCAAAAAACTCCCACGACGGTCATTCGCCATCAGGCCGAAAATCGATTTCGCCGTATCTGTCTTGGACAGCTTTGTGCTGCGGTCGCGCATGGCGGGCACCACGCCTAAATATTCGCCGTGATCTGTGACGGCGTAAAAATCCAGTGGCGGACCGTCCAGCTTGATCGTCGTGCCCGCGCCATTCTCAATCGCTTCGCCTTTGGCAAAGCGGTAAGCGTCATTAGCATCTGTGCGCGTGCCAAAGATAAAGGCATCAAAGCTATTTGTTGTGTGGACATGGAGGTCGCCGAACAATGCGACTTTCGTTTCAACCAGCGGGATGTCTGCCATTTCTAGGGTTTGTGCTGGAGCGACAGACGGAGCCGTTTCAACAGATTGATTATTTTGACAGGCCCATAAGGCCAGCGCGCTCACAGCCCCGAGTGTTACTCTCCGCATCTCATTTCCCCTTTTCTATCTTGTCTAGACTGCAGCACTGTTGGGGGCCAGCGACAAATGTGAAGACTATTTCTTCATGCCGTGTTTGCGGAGTAATCCCCGAAATTGGTGGTAGGTCAGCTCTAAGTGCTCTGCCGCTTTGCCTTGATGGTTGTCAGAAAGGCGCAAAGCCTCATCGATCAGTTTGCGTTCGAACCCTAAAACGCGGTCCTCGAAACTGGGTGTTTCCGGTTGGGAGGGAGGCTCGTCTAGAGGAAGCGTGCCATTACCGATAGGCTCCACATTCTGCGGCTGAGCAGATTTTACTCCCAGCGGGCGCGCATCTCTCAGCCTATGCGGATCGGCAAAGGGGTCGAATTGCAGGGCTCCGCCAGCTGCCTCACTGCCAATCGGGTTGGACAGCGTTTCATCCGCGAGCCAAGCCCGCGCCGTATTGCGTTCAATGACGGCTTTTAACTCGCGCACATTACCTGTCCATGAGCGTGCTAAAAGCGCTTCACTGGCTTCCGCCGTGAAACCGGGAAATGTATCTGCCCCTAATTCTGCCGCCATTTTCCGGCCGAAGTGCTCTGACAAAGGTAAAATATCATCTCGTCGCGCTCTTAAGGGCGGCAGGGTCAGCACATCAAAAGCCAATCTGTCGAGTAAATCGATCCGAAAGGCGCCGCGTTCTACGGCGGCGGGCAGGTCTATTGCGCTGGCTGATATAACGCGGACATTGACTTCTTGTTCTGCATGTTCGCCGCTGGCTTCATATCGCCCATATTCGACGGCCCCCATCAGCTTTTCCTGCAAGCGCGGGGAAACCGTATCTATATTGTCGAGAAAGATCGTGCCTCCATCCGCATGGTAAAACTTCCCATTCGTGTCTTCCCGCCCGTCCAAGAAGCTCTCGCCGAACAGCTCTTCGTCCAATCGTTCATCTGTAAAGGCTGCGCAATTGACGGTAATAAAGACTTTCTCCCAGCGCGGAGAGAGGAAGTGCAGGCGTTTGGCGATCAATTCTTTTCCCGTACCCCGTTCTCCAACGAGTAAAACCGGGCGTTCCAACACGGCAGAATCGGAAACACGGTCCAGAATCGCGAGATAGGCTTGGCTCTGACCAATGGGTTGAGGGGGGAGTGCAGCCATATTTAGTCCAATAAGCTAAATTATTTTAGTAAAATATACCAAATATATGCGATAAATACCATTCATTTTCATGTCAGAATTTCTGAAAAGTGAAAAATATAATAAAAACAATGATTTAAAAATATTCGACAATTTTGTCGCAGGCTGCCATCTTTTGTCTGTCGGCGGAGGTCATCAACCAAACGCCGCATAGGAGACGAAACGAAAACCCCGGGGTGTGCCAACCCTAAGGTTTTTGCAAACAGGAAGACTTAGGAGAGAAAAATGACCTTCCGTACAATCGACACAGACATGATTTCCGTGGGTGCCACCACTGAGATCGATACAGCCACACTGGGCGTCGCACGTCGTGCACGTTCCGCCCGTAGAGACGCCATATTAAGTCGTCGCTTTCGCGGCACACGTGCTTGGCATTATTCGAATTATTAAGGAGACGAAAAAGATGGATCGTTACCCCCATAGATCAGAGGACTGGCGGGCCAAAGGGGCCCGCTTCGTAAGATATCTCACAACCCGCCCAGCGGAATGTTGGGGCTTCTTCGCCGCCGGCATCGTGATCGCCAAAATCTTTCTTTAACCTCACAACAAACAACAACACAAAACACTATTTAGGAGACGAAACATGGGTATTTTTTCCCGCATGGGTGACATCATTAACTCGAACCTGAACTCGATGATCGACAAGGCTGAAAATCCTGAAAAGATCGCACGGCTGATCATCCAAGAAATGGAAGATACATTGGTCGAAGTTCGCACAGACGCCGCCCGCAATATTGCAGAGCGCAAAGAATTATCGCGCAAAGCTGATGATTATGCAGCGCGTGCCTCTGATTGGGAAGCTAAGGCAGAACTCGCACTGACGAAAGGGCGTGAAGATCTTGCGCGCGGCGCTTTATCTGCAAAGCAACAATCCGAGCAGATGGTCGACGTTGTTGAGCGAGAAATTGCCATTCTCGATGAGGCTGTCGCAAAAGCTGACGAGGATTTAGCCAAACTGCAGACGAAATTGAACGAAGCCAAGGCTAAGCATAAAGCGCTAACCATGCGCAGTTCTGTCGCCAAAGGTCAGATTAAAATGCGGACCATGGTTCAGGATACAAAAGTCGAAGACGCGCTTGCCCGCTATGAGCGGATGGAACGCAAAGTTGACGAGTTAGAAGCCCATGTTGAGAGTTTTGATCTCGGCTCCGGTGGAGATAGCTTGGAGAGTCAATTTGCCGAGTTGGAAGCCAATGACGCGATTGAAGATGAGCTCGCCGCTCTGAAAGCCCGCATTAGCAAGCCAAAAGCGGCTAATGGTGGGTCCAAGAAGAAAAAAACCGGCTAATTACGAAAATTAGCAAATAAAATTTGCGCCCGGCGTTCTAGTGAACACTAGAGGTCCCTCCACCCCCAAACCGTTGGGCGCAAAACTAAAATAGGAGAGAGATAGAAAGGCATGGATATGGGCATATTGGTAGCACTTGCACCATTCATTATGGTCCTCGGCATTGTCTGGGTTAGCTTGCATTATAAGCACCTGAGTAAAACCGCCGGAACCATCACAGATGATCAGGCGATGGAACTGACACAAATGTCAAAAATCGCTGATATATTAGATCAAAGAGTCGCTGTTTTAGAGCGCATTTTGGATGACGAAATTCCAGATTGGAGAGAGAAATGAGTTCGCGAAAGAACTATGACGATTACAACAGACTTCCTCAGCGGACCCTGACACGAAATAAAGTCGACGGAAAACTGGGCGGTGTTTGTGCCGGGATTGGTGACTATCTTGGCTGGGACCATACAATGGTCCGCATTCTGACAATCTTGTTGATTATTTTCACAGGTTTGCCTTTGCTCGCTTACTTCATTCTTTGGGTGTTAATGCCCAAAGATCCTCGCGCGCCCTATTTGCGGGAATATCGCGAGCAAAATGAAGCCCGCGACCGCTATAAAGCGCCTGCCGGGACAGCCGGATCGACGACCACTTACAATGATGTGCGGTCAAAATTCCGATCCCTTGAGGTGCGTTTACAAGACCTGGAACGCTCCATCACATCCAAAGAATGGAAGCTCAATCGCGATTTCCGCGATTTGTAAAATCTAAGCAGATTGAGGCGCGCTGATATGAGAGAGACGGGCGCCTCAAACCTAAACTTCGACGCAGTGCCATGCGTCCCACATTCACATCATTGGCGAAGGGAGATAAGCCATGTTGAAATCCGCTATAATTGCATCTGCCGTCTTGTTTGGCGCGTCCGTTCCGGTCGATAATCTGTCCAATGCACAACCTGTGTCCGCTAAACATACTATCCTGAACTTGCCTAAACCTGACGTCATTGTCGCGCAGTTCTCATATTTAGAAGTCAGCCATGGTGATAACGGATTTGATCTATCCGTGACAGATTCAACAGATGTATTTGTCGACTTTAAACTTGCCGGAAAATTTCACATTCGGATTGGGGTTTAAGATGAGAACGATTTTTAAATCTTCGATTATTGGGTCAGCGGCACTGGCAATGATGGCTGTCTCCCCCGCGGCTTTTGCGGGTGAGACGCTTGAAATAAGAGACTTTATCGGAACCATCACATGGTCCAACGGACCTCTTTCGGTCGATATCACAAAGAACGCAGGCGACACGCAGCTTCGCGGTCGCAGCTCCCTAGTTGTCGATGGCGGCGTCGAGAAAATTAATGGGCGCGACTGCGGGTCCAGCTATGGGCGTTATGATCTCAATTGGTTCGGTAAGAAGAAAGACGGACATTTCGGTGGATATAAGAATCTCGAAGATTATCCGGAGTTAAATATCACGTTGCCACGCGACGCAACGCTATTGATCGAAAATTCTGTTGTGTTCATGGACGGAACGCCGGACCTTTTAAATGCAGAGCTAGAGCTTCGTCATTGCGGCAATGTGACATTAGGAAATATTGAAAATACACTCGCGCTCGATAGTCGTGGCTCTGCCGATGTAACGGTTGAAAATACCGGACAGATCGCAGCCAATCTTAGAGGTTCGGGTGATTTAGAGGCCGGGAATTCCGGTGATGTTTTGATAAAATCTCACGGGTCAGGGGATGCCGAGCTAGGGAATCTAGGATCCCTAGAAATCAGTCTTCATGGATCAGGTGATTTGGAAGCCGGAAGTATCATTGGAGCCGTAGACATCGCCTCACATGGCTCGGGTGATATCAATCTCAATCATGTAAAAGGTGATGTGTCTTATTCCGGTCACGGCTCTGGTGATCTGGACATGTCCTCCGTTACTGGTTCTGTGGCTAATCTGAAATCCCACGGCTCTGGTGATATTGATATAGGCGAGGGAGAAGTCGCGCGTTTGGAGATCGTAGCCCGCGGCTCTGCGACTATCGAATTTGCCGGCGAGGCGGAAATGGCGAATTTACAGGCTAGCGGATCAGGCGATATTATTGTTGGGCGCGTCATCGGCGAAGCCACCGTCAAAACATCCGGGTCAGGCGATATTGATATTGGTGAGCGGGGTTAGCGCTTTATCTCAGAGTGCTGAATTTCGCTCTGAGGTTTTTATCTAACGGCCCAACTTCAGCGCAAAGATAAGAAATAAGCGCCTCGGCGAGGAGGGGCGCGAAGGTAAACCCGCGACTTCCTAAACCTGTTAAGGCCCAGCGCCCTTTTCCAAGATTGGTCATTAATGGTAATGTGTCCGCCGTTGTCACCCTGACACTCGCGCGAGATTGTCGATTGAGCGGATGAATGTCTCGCCCTGAGATATCAGCGAGCGCTGAAAGATTTCGGATGTCATCGGCTTTACGTAACTCAAATGGATCGCCTTCGCCTAATCGATCATGTGTCGCCCCGACCAGAGCGGCCCCATCCAGATTAATGGCATAGCCGCCATAGGCTGTCGCCAGTGTCCAGATCGGTTTTGACCAACTTAGCTGCCCCCGTGAAAACCTAAGGCCGATTTCCGGGGCGAGCTGTCGAATGCCATAACCGGACGCCAAAAAAATATGACTATACTTATTAGGGATTTTTGTAGGCTCGAATGTCTCTTGCCTTATATCAAATTCATCAAAGATTTTGGATGGGTCTATGACGGTTGCGCTTTCAATCCAGAGCGCGTCATCTCTCCAGTCCAAATGACCATCTCCCAGAGGGAGTTGCTTAATGAGTTTTTGAAAGCGAATTTTATCTTTTTCTGACTTTGGAAGCTGTCGAACGCCCATTTCTAAAACAGTTTTTTCGCGATAATGTCTCTGAGCGTGTAAATAGGCAGATAAAAAGAAGCGACTTTCAGGACGGTCTTGTAAATCGAAACGGGGTTTGACGAGTGCCGCTGGATTTCCGCTGGCCGCTGGCTGTTTATAATCATCGATGATGTCAAACGCGATATGTCTTTGATGGAGTGAGTGGGCCAGAGAGCGCCCGGCAATACCTGCGCCAACGATTAGGGCGTATTCTATCTTCTCCGATGTAGACGAAGTTTCACCTTGAAGATCAGCTTCAAGGCGATGGCGTTTACGCCCAAACCCCGGCTTCTTCCGAACCGCAAATCCCGCCTGTTTTAGCGCGTTTCTGACTGCGCCAGCGACGGAGAAGGTCGCAAGTCGTGCGCCCGGAGCAGAGCAGCGGGCGATCCGGTCCATCACCGCCTCGCTCCACATGTCAGGATTGCCCGACGGGCTGAAACCATCCAAAAACCAAGCATCGGCGTTAAGCGTGTCGATCTGGTCCAGTCCGGCAATGACGTCTTCATGCATGAGTGTGAGCGTCACAGAACCAAAGTTGAGACGATGCAGACCTTTGACGCGTCCCGGCCATTGCCGGATGAGCTGCTGGCTCAGAGATTCTAGTTCAGGCCAAGCGGATAAAGCGCGCATCAGTTGCGTGCGATCAAACGGAAATTTCTCAATCGAGACGAAATGAAGCCGTTGTTTGGGTTTGGCCGTCTTTGCCCAGAGCTGCCAAGTTGCCAGAAAGTTCAGACCCGAGCCAAATCCCAACTCCGCGATCGTGAAGACGGTAGCTTTTGCCCAGCGTTCCGGCAGGCCGCAGCCGTCTAAAAAAACAGCGCGTGTTTCGTCCAAACCACCATCTGTAGAAAAATAGATGTCTCCAAAGTCCAAGGCGGCAGGTGTGTCCGGTCGAGACCAGTCTAATATAGCGGGCGGCGTTTGAGTTAAGGGCGTTGGACTAGACATTTTCTATATGTGTCAGTTTTATTTTGTCGCGTTGAGAGGCTTATCTAACCTAAGTAAGTCGTCGTAATCAGATATGTGGCGATAAAGCAACAACAGAAGGTGAAAATCAGAGCTGTTCAATCTCGGCCCTTGCGCCCGTCGTAATCAGATTATAATCAAAAAGTAATCGCGGCAATAATGACCGTATAACCATAAACTTCTGGG
>CAZBDT010000100.1:0-9039 GCA_964490745.1 uncultured Algimonas sp. | reverse complement strand
TCTTGGGTGAGACCAAGACTGTGCCGGGCCTTTTGCGCTGAGAGACGACTGCTTTGTCTTAAACCGGGGCTGTCGTGACGACTGGAAACAGTTGGGTCGGTTTGTGGTGTCAGGAAAACATCAAAGGCTGACAGGTTCGCTCACTCTAACCAAGTGATACGGCCTCATGGCAAGCATGACCGGAAGGCAGAACTGCAGGACCCCCGCCCGGTGCATCAAAAACTGCTGCCGCGTGGCGTTAGTCGCGTAAACTTAAAATTTCTATTTGGCAGCCATCGCGCTTGCCGCCACGCGGACTGTCCTTTTTTCAAAGGTTTTCCAGTTGAGCTGAACACGAAATGAAACCGGAGTTTCGTCGGATGGTCAGCAGCAACGTCTACATGCCTAAAACAAACAACCGTCACCCTAGGGTCTGTGTTTGCTTGCAAACACTAATCCCTAGGATCTCCAATACAATCTGAAAGGATAGAGACTTTATCGCCCAATCAAAAAAACCGAGGCGGGCGATCTAATCCCGCAGCAATTCGTTCACGCCTGTCTTGGCGCGTGTCTTGGCATCAACGGTTTTGACGATCACGGCGCAGGCGAGGCTGTGGCTGCCATCCTTGGACGGGAGTGTCCCGGGCACGACGACGGAATAGGCCGGGACTTCGCCGTAGCTGATCTCGCCTGTCGCGCGGTTATAAATTTTCGTGGATTGCGAGATGAACACACCCATGGCGAGCACGGCGCCTTCGCGAACAATCACGCCTTCGACGACTTCGGAACGTGCGCCGATGAAACAATTATCTTCGATAATGGTCGGGTTGGCTTGGAGCGGTTCCAACACGCCGCCAATGCCGACACCGCCGGAGAGATGGACGTTCTCGCCGATTTGCGCGCAAGACCCGACAGTCGCCCATGTATCGACCATTGTGCCGGAGCCGACATGCGCACCGATATTCACATAAGACGGCATCAGCACAGCATTGGGCGCGATGAACGATCCGCGGCGCACTGTCGCAGGCGGGACGACCCGGAAGGCGGCGTCTGCGAAATCACGCTCGGTCCAACCTTCAAATTTAGATGGGACCTTATCGTAAAAATGCCCTGCACCACGTCCCACTGTAGCGGGACCACCTGTCATCATCGTATTAGGGTGCAGACGAAAGCCCAGAAGGACGGCTTTTTTCAGCCATTGATGCACGGTCCAATCGCCATCCTCTGCCTTGGACGCCACGCGGAAAGTGCCATTGTCCAAGCCCGCAATGGCCGTTTCCACGGCGTCGCGATGCTCGCCCGTTGTTTCCGGCGAGAGCGAAGCGCGGTCTTCCCACGCGGCTTCAATCATCGTTTCAAGCGTCTTGGTCATGGCGAGGGTCCTTTGGATAGAGGCATCAAAATCGCGCGCAACATAGGCGCAAAGGCCAAGAGGTCAACGCGAACTTATCGTTTGAGGACCATGAGATGCAGGGCCTCCAGAAAACGTGAACGGTCACGCGCGGTAAATGGTGGCGGTCCACCGATTGTGGGCTGCTCTGCCCCGGCGCGTAAATCCGCCATGATTGCGCGGACCGCAATCTGGCTGCCAATCGTGTCCAACGTCATGGGCTTACCATTTGCGGCTAAAACGCGTCCGCCCGCTTTCAAAACACGTTCGGCCAAGAGGATATCCGAGGTTATGACAATGGCCTTTTCATCCGCCGCCTCGGCAATAAAATCATCGGCGGCGTCAAAACCGTCATCGACCAGGCGAAAGGAAAAGCCCGGCTCCTTGGGCACGCGAATGAAACTATTGGCCACAACGGTCACGGGAAGCCCATGACGCCGCGCAACCTTATAGGTCTCCTCCCGAACAGGGCACGCATCCGCGTCGATATAGATGTGAAGTATCATCGCGGCTCTCTAGGACAGCTCTGGCCTTTCGGGCAAGGGCAAGTTAGGGCGCGCTTATGAGTGCTGCTGCCACAGATGAAGACCGCTTCGCTGCCTTTCGGCATGGCGCCTTTAAGCGGTATTTTTGGGCACGCTTTCTGACGGCGAGTGCAACGCAGATCGTGGCGACCGCTGTTGGTTGGCAGATTTGGAAAGTTACGGGCAATGCGTGGCTCTTGGGATTGATCGGATTGGTGCAATTCCTCCCGGCGCTTCTGTTGGTCTTGGTTACGGGTTTGGCTGCGGATAAATTGGGTCGACGCCGCGTCATGGGCTCGGCAATCGTGTTAAAAATGATATGTGCGCTGGGCATTTTGGGCTTGGCCATTACGGGAAATTTCGATCCGGTCTGGGTTCTGACCTTACTCGGCATATTCGGCGTGTCTCGCGCTTTCCACACGCCGGCCTCCAGCTCTCTGGTGGTCAATGTCGTTCCAAAAGAAGATTTCGCCAATGCCATCGGTTGGATCACGTCGAGCTGGCAACTCGCTTCTATCGCCGGACCTGCGGCGGGCGGATTGCTTTACGGGATTTCCGGTCCTTTCGCATATGGTGTCGCGGTCGTAATTTTTGCAGTGTCGGCAGCGCTGATTTTTTCACTGGAAAAACCGAAGCAGGATATAGAAACAGCGCCGACAAATTGGAACACACTCGTCGGTGGGTTTCGATTTATCTGGCAGGAAAAGGTCGTGTTGGGCGCGATTTCACTGGACCTATTTGCGGTCTTATTGGGCGGGGCTGTGGCGCTCTTGCCGATTTATGCGGACCAGATTTTGGATGTTGGCCCGTGGGGTTTGGGCTTCTTACGCGCGGCCCCGGGTGTGGGGGCGATTATTATGATCGCCGTGCTGATCCGTTTTCCCGTTCGTGATCATGCAGGGACGATCCTGCTGATCAGTGTGGCGGCCTTTGGGGCTGCGACCGTTGTGTTTGGCGTTTCCACCGTCGCGTGGCTGTCCATTGTGGCGCTCGCTCTCGTAGGGGCTTTTGATATGGTCAGTGTGTATATTCGCGAAATTCTATTGCAGCTCTGGACGCCGGACCGCGTGCGTGGACGCGTCAATGCGGTCAACGCGATCTGCCTCGGCGCGAGTAATGAGCTGGGCGAGTTTCGCGCCGGAACCATGGCGGCGATTTACGGAGCCGTTTTCACAGTCGTCGCAGGTGGTGCAGCCGCCATGGGGGTTGCGGGGCTGTGGCGTATGATCTTCCCGAAAATGTCCAAGACGCGCAAATTGGAAGCGCCAAAAACACCAAAAGAGTAATATCAAAAGAGTAAAGTTACAAAAGCGAATTTACCCACGCCGGCACGAGCTGCGTCGCCGGGCCGTGACGGGTATCAGAAAAGAAGGTGGAGCCTTGCGAGGGTTCAAGATTTAGCTCTAAAGTCCGCGCGCCGTGCATATGGGCCAGTCGCACAAAGCCAGCCGCCGGATAGACCGCGCCCGACGTGCCAATGGACACGAAGAGATCGCAATTTTGCAAAGCGCGCTCAATCCGGTCCATCTCATAAGGCATCTCGCCAAACCAGACGATATCCGGACGCGGACCGCCTCTTGTTTGGCAGGCCGGACAAGGTGTCTCGACACTCAGATCACCCAGTTGCTGCCAGCGATGTCCGCAGGCCGTACAAAAGGCAGAGCGTAATTCGCCGTGCATATGAATGACCTCAGGCGAGCCGCCGCGCTCATGCAAATCATCCACATTTTGGGTCACGAGTGTTACCTGCCCGTCAAACTCTGCTTGCAATTTCCCAAGCGCTTTATGGGCTGCGTTGGGGTCTACTGATGACAAAGCCGCGCGGCGTAAATTGTAAAATCGGTGGACCAGTTTCGGGTTTGCTACAAAGCCTTCCGGTGTTGCGACTTGCTCCACAGGATGATTTTCCCACAGGCCTCCTGCATCGCGGAAGGTCTGAATGCCGCTTTCGGCGGAAATACCAGCGCCTGTAAGGATGACAATGTGATCGGATTTTGACATGAGACCCTTATGACATCTGTTCTCTTCGTTTGCCTAGGAAATATCTGCCGCTCTCCAACAGCCGAGGCCGTTTTTCGGGCGCGGGCCGGGCAATTGGATGTTCAGATCGATAGCGCCGGAACAGGCGCTTGGCATGCAGGCGAAAGCCCTGATCCGCGCAGCCGCGCGGAAGGCGAACATCGAGGTTACAGCTTTGCCGGACAGGCCGCACGAAAAGTCCGAGTTCAGGATTTTTACGATTTTGATTATATTCTCGCTATGGACACATCCAATCTGTCCGATTTAAAATCCATTCAGCCAGCGGATGGTACGGCCCGGCTCTCGCTATTCCTACCCGATGGATCTGATGTGCCCGATCCATATTATGGCGGACCGGAGGGTTTTAAAAAGGTCGTCGACTTAATTGAATCCGCTTCTGATCACTGGATTGAGAAACTGACTGTGGACGGGGCAAAAAGCGCGCTAGACAGATAGTCGTCAAAGCCTTAATCGGCGCGTAGAGTTTGACTCAAAAGGACATTTTTCATGGCTGCAAATCCCGGTCTTGTAACAGTATTTGGCGCATCAGGTTTCCTCGGGCGCTATGTCGTGCGTGCCTTAACAGCCAGAGGCTGGCGCGTCCGGGCTGCCGTGCGTAATCCGCATACATCCCATGAGTTGAAAGTTGTCGGCGATGTAGGCCAAGTGCAATTGATGCAAGCAAATTTACGCTATCCGCAATCTGTTGCGCGTGCGGTTGAGGGCGCAGATGCGGTTGTCAACTTAGTGGGGGTACTCTTCGAGGCTGGACGCCAAACCTTTGAAGCCCTTCATGTGGGCGGTCCGGATGTTATCGGCGAAGCTTGCGCGGCGGCTGGAATTTCGAATGTTGCACATGTGTCTGCCATCGGTGCGGGTGCGGATAGCGAAAGTGACTATGCCCGCACAAAAGGTGAAGGCGAAGCTGTCTTACGCGACCACGTACCGAGCGCGGATATTTTACGCCCGTCTATCGTGTTTGGGGCTGAGGATGAGTTCTTTAACCGCTTTGCCGGGATGGCGAGCTTTGCGCCTGCTTTGCCTTTGATCGGTGGTGGGCAGACAAAATTCCAACCCGTTTTTGTTGAAGATGTTGCCAATGCCGTCGCTATAGCTGTGACCCGTGGCACGACAGGTCAAACTTTTGAGCTTGGCGGACCACAAACCTACACTTTCAAAGCTTTGTTAGAATTTGTGTTAGACACAATTGGCAAAAAGCGTTTCCTTGCGCCCGTTCCTTGGTTTGCGGCCAATATAATGGGGTTTGGCGGAGAATTATCTGGGGCGCTTCCATTTGTGAAACCCTTCCTGACACGGGATCAAGTCGAGAACTTAAAGACCGATAATATTGTTGCTGACAACGCAACCGGCTTTGAAGCCTTCGACATTCGACCAGAAACCATTGAAGCCATTGTCCCGACATATCTCGCAAAATTCCGAAAATATGGTCAATTCTATGAAAAACCTCGCACTGTAGAAGACACAACCTAAATTTAAGTCCGTTCTACAGAAAAACATGACGCAATGGTGATCATGTTCGCGTATCATCTTTTTGACGGCGCACATGGGTCTGATACAAGCAGCGCTAAACCTAAAAGGATATAATCATGCGTAAATTCCTAACGATCACAACGGCAGCGCTCATTCTCATGGGATGTAGTGGAAGTGAATCGACAAATGAAACTGCGAGAACTGATACCGCGAAAGCGACATATGATAAAGTCGTTGGCTCCAATACAACAAATGATGCCAGCGCAAAATTTGATGGAGCGAAGCTAAACTCGATTTTAGCGGCTCAACCTGATAAAGTGAAAGCCCGTTTTGACGCGCGCAATCCGGCTGAGACAATCGAGTTTTTTGGTATTACACCGGGCATGTCTGTGGGTGAGGCGCTCCCTGGTGGCGGTTGGTATACGAAAATTCTCGCACCATATCTTGGCAAAGACGGAAAGCTCGTGGGCATCGATTACACACTTGATATGTGGTCCGAATTTAGTTTCGCCAATGAAGCCTTTATTGAAACAAAGAAAAGTTGGCCGGAAGATTTCGTTGCCAAATCGGCTGAATGGGCGCCGGAAAACGGACCGGAATTCGCGGCGATGACATTCGGTACGCCCGTTGGTGATATGTCCGAAACACTGGATGCTGTTCTGTTCGTAAGGGCGGCGCATAATCTGTCCCGCTTTGAAACTGAGGGCGGATATTTAATGCAAGCCATGAAAACAACCTATGACGTGTTAAAGCCCGGCGGCATTGTGGGTGTTGTACAGCACCGCGCCCCTGCAGAGTGGGATGATGCGGCCGCCAATGGAAGCGCCGGATATTTGAAACAGGATAATGTGATTGCAGCTTTCGAGGCGGCTGGGTTTGAATTTGTCAAATCCTCTGAAATCAATGCAAACCCAAAAGATCAACCCGAAGTCGGTGATGGCGTTTGGAGACTACCTCCATCTTTAAGTGGAGTTGGAGATGACAAAGCCTTAAAGGCTGAACGCATCGCAATTGGGGAAACAGATCGCATGACCCTTTTATTCAAAAAACCCTAAATGACGAAAATGTAGGAATATATCCCTTGCTAAAGACAAATGTTCCGCTTATGTTCTAGGCATAGAACGAAAATGGAGTGATGTCATGGCAAGTAAGTCTTCGACAAAACATTATTTGAATGTTGCCTATAAGGATCGCGATCTCGCCAAACGGTTGGGCGCAAAGTGGGACCCTTCTGTCCGGCGTTGGTATTGTCCGGCTGGCTCTCCGCTGTCTAAGATTTTTAGCTGGCGCAAAGCCTCTAACACTGTGAACGCCGAAGTTGCTGCAGCATCAGAAAGTTCGGCCCATATTGCGTCAGTCGCATTGAATGAGAATTTTGATATGTTTCAAATGGCCAGTTAAAATCTGATTGGAACAAATCTCTTGACTAAAACATTGAAAACTTGGGCCGAATGACCCAAGTTTTTTTTATGCCTGATAAGAGTTCCACAGTGTCTGACCCCGTCATAATTTCTCCCTCCACCCAAGTTATGCTGGATGAGCTTGACGCAAAACATCAATTTGAGAATGAACAACTCGCCCAGCTAGAGGCTTTAGCGGATTTAATGGATACGCGGTTTAAGGTGCCGCTTCTGCCCGTCCCTATCGGGCTTGATACAATCATCGGACTTATCCCGGGCATTGGGGATACGATCAGTCTTGGTATCGCGAGCTTTATCGTTGCGGGGTCCCATCGCTTGGACATTCCGAAACGGCACCTTACCCGAATGGGTGGGAATATGTTGATCGACTGGTTGATCGGCCTCGTTCCGATCCTCGGCGACCTGTTTGATATTGGATGGCAAGGTAATGTCAGAAATGTGAAAATCACCCGAGCTCATCTTGAGAAAAGATGGGAGAAGGAACGTGGACAAATTTTAGACTAGCCCCAATCAAGCTTGAGTTCAGATGGTATAGTTTCCCAGATTTCAAGAAGCTCAGACCTACCACGATCTCAAAATGAAGTCAGAGACATCATTTTTGATCTAAAGATAAACAATATGACGCAACATTGTCCTAATATTGCGTCGCTTTAACGGGTGGAACCGTATCCAGAGGGTCTGTAAGCTGAAGTCGAGAAATTAAGGAAGATAAGGTCGGCAAGACATGAAGACGATAGGGCATTACATTGACGGCGTAAGAGTCGCGGGCAAAGGCGGACGATTTAAAGAAATTTTCGACCCCAATAGCGGGGCGGTTCAAGCCAAACTCTCCATGGCAACGCCAAGCGAGCTTGACGCAGCCGTCGCCTCTGCCGCAATAGCCCAGCGTAAATGGGCGCAAGAAAACCCGCAAAGGCGATCCCGCGTTTTATTCCGCTACAAACAACTCGTCGAAGACAATATGGACGCGCTCGCCCATATGCTCAGTTCTGAACATGGTAAAGTTATCGCGGATTCTCGCGGAGACGTTATGCGCGGAATCGATGTCATCGAATTTGCCTGCGGCATCCCGCATGGTCAAAAAGGCGAGCACACCTATGGCGCTGGCCCCGGCATTGACGTTTATTCCTTGCGCAAACCCTTAGGTGTTGTGGCCGGCATTACGCCGTTTAACTTTCCGGCCATGATCCCGATGTGGATGTTTGGCATGGCCATAGCGACGGGCAATGCGTGTATCTTAAAGCCATCTGAGAAAGACCCGTCCGTGCCGATGCGTCTTTGTGAGCTATTCGTGGAAGCTGGCGGCCCCGTTGGCCTGCTGCAATGTATCAATGGCGATAAAGAGATTGTCGACGCAATTTGCGATCACCCGACCATTAAAGCCGTTAGCTTTGTCGGCAGTTCAGACATTGCCCAATATGTCTATGCCCGCGCTACAGCGAGCGGCAAGCGCGCGCAATGTATGGGCGGTGCGAAAAATCACGGCATCATCATGCCCGATGCGAATATGGAACAAGCGGCGAAGGACATTCTCGGCGCAGCCTATGGCTCGGCCGGAGAACGCTGTATGGCGCTGCCAGTCGTTGTGCCTGTTGGCGAAGGCACAGCGGAGAAATTTCTCGACGCTTTCATGCCAAAATTAGACGCCATGACTGTCGGTACATCGACTGACCCCGACGCGGATTATGGCCCTGTTGTCACCCAAGCGCATAAAGAGAGCATTGAAGCCAATGTCGATAAGGCAGTCAAAGAGGGCGCAACCCTTTTGAAAGATGGGCGAGGCTTTGAGTTACAATGCTATGAAGACGGATTTTTCGTGGGGCCAACTCTGCTCGATCATGTCACGCCGGAGATGGAAACCTATCAAGACGAGATTTTCGGTCCTGTCCTGCAAATTGTGCGGGCTAAGAATTTCGAGGAAGCCCTCGCCCTGCCGAGCGAGCACCAATACGGCAATGGCGTTGCGATCTTCACGCAAAATGGCCGCGTCGCGCGTGAATTTGCGGACCGGGTCGAAGTTGGCATGGTCGGCATTAATGTCCCCATCCCCGTCCCTGTGAGCTATCACAGCTTTGGCGGCTGGAAACGCTCGGCCTTTGGTGATGCGAACCAATACGGGATGGAGGGCTTACGCTTTTATACAAAAGTCAAAACGGTGACGCAGCGCTGGCCGGAAGGTGAAACAGAAGACAGCGCCTTTATCATCCCGCATTTT
>CAZBDT010000099.1:0-9068 GCA_964490745.1 uncultured Algimonas sp. | reverse complement strand
GCCTCTGACACTGCGCCGTCTACACTGACCAGACAAACGGCTTCTTCGCCTTGGGCCATACGGCCAAGAGAGAAGGTCGCTATATTAACCTTATTGCGCCCTAACACTCCGCCGAGTTCTCCGATAAAGCCAGGCTTATCTTCATTTCGAACATAGATCATATTTGGTGAGAAGGCCGCGTCCATCTGCACACCGAAGAGGCGAACAATACGCGGTTCACCGCGATAGATCGTACCAACGATTGCATATTTCCGCTCAGTTGTTTCGACCGTTAAGCGGATGAGGCTCTCTGCGCGTTCGGCTTCATCAACATAGCTTTCTTTGATTTCGATACCGCGTTCTTTGGCGAGTCCGGGGGCTGAGACCATATTCACGTCCGGCATGGCCGCTTTCAAAAGACCTGCAAGGGCGGCTGCGGTCATTGGGTTGGTGTTCAACTCTGTAACTGCGCCCTTATAGGTAAACTCTACAGCCTTAATAGGCGCGTGTAAAAGCTGACCCGTAAGGCGTCCCATTTTGTCAGCCAGATCGACGAAAGGCTTCAAGCGAGGCGCTTCTTCTGCGGAGATTGACGGTGTATTGAGCGCGTTAGAAACTGCGCCTGTCAGCAGGTAGTCCGCCATTTGCTCTGCCACTTGGACCGCGACATTTTCTTGCGCTTCTAAAGTCGATGCGCCGAGATGCGGTGTTGCAATAAAGTTCGGCGTTCCGAAAAGCGGATGCGATTTGGCAGGCTCTACCGCGAAGACGTCCAGCGCTGCAGCCCGTACATGTCCGGCGTCCAGTGCGTCTTTCAACGCGTCTTCATCGACCAAACCCCCGCGGGCGCAATTGACAATAATAACGCCTTTTTTGGTCATGCCCAAACGTTCCCGTGAGACGATACCTTTGGTGCTTTCCACCAGTGGCGTGTGCAGCGTGATGGCGTCGGCACGCTGGAACAATGTGTCTAACTCGACCTTTTCAACCCCGAGTTTGATGGCGCGCTCTTCCGTTAGATAGGGATCATAAGCGATGACTTTCATCTTTAACCCCTGCGCGCGTTCAGCGACAAGCGCGCCAATATTGCCGCAGCCGATCAGGCCGAGTGTTTTATTAAAAAGCTCGACGCCTTTGAAATCTGATTTTGGCCATTCGCCATTTTGCGTCCGAGCGGAGGCTGACGGGATCTGACGGGCGGCGGAAAAGAGCATGGCAATCGCATGTTCCGCTGTCGTTATAGCGTTTCCGAAGGGTGTGTTCATAACGACGACACCGCGATCTGTGGCGGCTTTGATATCAATATTATCAACACCAATTCCGGCGCGACCAATGACTTTCAGATTTTTTGCTTGCGCGATAATTTCGGCATCCGGACGTGTGGACGACCGAACGGCCAAGCCGTCATAATCCGCGATGATTTCGATGAGTTCTTCCTTCGAAAGACCCGTGATGACGTCAACATCGACGCCGCGTTGTTTGAAAACCTGCGTCGCGGCAGGAGACATTTTGTCGGCAATGAGAACCTTTGGCATTTTAATATTCCTATGTGTCATTCCGGGCGGCTTTGCCGACCCGGAAGTTCGAAAATTGAAAGAGAAACGGTCTAGCGTAAATTTAACGCTCGATCTTCCGGGTTCTCCTTCGGAGCCCCGGAATGACAGTCATTAAAGAGTAGAAACTTTCGTCTCGAACGCCCAATCCAACCAAGGCAAGACGGCTTTGACATCCTCAATCGGGGTCAGGCCGGAGACCCAGAGGCGGAAACCGGGAGGGGCGGTGCGATATGCGCCGAAGTCGAGCGCAACATTTTCCTCGCCTAGCAAAGTCACGATAGATTTCGCGAAGGTGGCTTGGTCTTCTTTTGGCAAGGCCGTGACGCGGGGGTCGACGATCTTGAGGCAGACGCCTGTGTTTGAACGCTCAGATTCATTCTCGGCTAAGTTTGCAATCCAATCGCGATCGGCCACCCAGTCCCAAATGGCTTGGGCATTTGCATCTGCGCGGTCATACATCCCTTGCAAACCACCATTCGCTTTGGCCCATTTTAGTGCATCCAGATGATCTTCGGCGCAGAGCAGGGACGGCGTGTTAATTGTTGCGCCTTGGAAGATGCCTTCGATTAATTTGCCGCCTTTTGTCAGACGGAAGATTTTCGGCAGAGGCCAAGGCGGATTGTAACTTTCCAAACGGGCAATTGCATGCGGGGAGAGAATAAGCATCCCATGTGCTGCTTCACCGCCCATGACTTTCTGCCAAGAGTAAGTGACGACATCGAGTTTTTCCCAAGGCAGGGGTTGGGCATAAACAGCAGAGGTTGCATCACAAATCGTGACGCCTTCGCGGTCATTTGGGATAAAGCCGTAATCCGCGACCTTCACGCCGGATGTCGTCCCATTGGCTGTAAAGACGAGGTCTTGAGACCCATCATAGTCTGAAAAATCCGGTAGCTGGCCATAAGGGGCAGTCAGAAGTGTCAGGTCTTCCAGAGGTAATTGTTTGTCCGCATCGGTCACCCAAGCTTGACCAAAATTTTCCCAAGCCGCGACCATGACAGGTTTTGGTCCAAGCATGGACCACATCGCCATTTCTACGGCACCGGTGTCAGAAGCCGGAACAATACCGATGCGGTAATCTTCTGGAACCTGAAGAACTTCGCGAGTGAGATCTATAACTTCTTTGAGTTTGGCCTTACCAAGGGCCGAACGGTGAGAGCGTCCTAGAGCGGCATCAGATAGCACCTCGAGCGACCATCCGGGTCGTTTGCGTGTTGGTCCGGCAGAAAAACGGGGATCGGCCGGGCGCACAGCCGGCTTGGATAAAGTCGTCACAATGTCTCCTTTGACGCGTTTTTATACGTCGATAGAGTTTCGCCTCAGTGGGGAGGCGGGGCCCGCGCGCCGAATAGTGCGGAATCAACCCTTTCGTCAAGTGAGCTTTTTTTAGTCTCAAAAAATCGTGATGAATTGTCATAGCTGAAGAGTTGGAATTCATCCCTTACCTATTATTAACTATATATCATATCAAAATTCAGAGCGGGTTCATTCGCTAAGCTTAATTAATTATATTAAGAACTAAAAGTATGGTGTTTTGTTAATGTTCAGAGCTGACAATTGTGCTTTCGGGTTTTGAGCTACGTGTAATAGGACGAGAATGTGACCTATATAAAAATTAAATCTTTGCCCACTTTATCGCTCGCGTCAGCTTTGCTTCTATCCGCATGTGGTGGCGGAGGCGGTAGCAGCAGCACGCCGTCTTCACCAACACCACCGCCGCCGGCAGTGGATACTACAGCTCCGACAATTACGGCTTCAGCTGGCAATACGAATTTGCAATCTGGCCAACGGACGGATTTGACGATTTCTGCGACGGATAATATCGCCGTAACAGTGGGGCCAACGGTAAGTTGTACAAATGATGGTGTTTACAACGCGGCGGCTGGAACATTTACGGCCCCGATTGTGTCAACCGAAACAACAAGTGTCTGTACGGTCACGGCCAGTGATGCCGCCGGTAATGAAGCGTCAGAATCGATCTCTTTCACGATTAACCCGGACACAACCAATCCGGAGGCGAGCTTTTCTCCCGCAACGCTCAGGGTTGAATCCAATATGACAGCATCGTCTGTTTTGACCGTCAGCGACAATGCCGCCGTGGCTGGAGCGGCGAATGTGACCTGCACAAACGGTGGGTCCTTTGACGTTTCATCTAATCTTTTCACCGCAGCCAATGTAACTACCGAAACCGAAAGTGTTTGCACGGCTACCGTGACCGATGCATCAGGCAATGAAGGCACAGCGACTTTGACCGTGACAATGACAGCTGCACCGGTAGCGCAAAATGTGACAGTTTCGGGGACTTTGACTTATGATCGCGTACCTTTCCCCGCGACAGCTCGAACAGGCTTGGATTATTTAAATACTTTTCAACAGCCAATCCGTCAGGCCCCTGTTGAATTGGTGAATGCGGCGGGAGTGGTCGTTGATAGTACTGTCTCAGATGATAATGGAGATTACAGTTTTACAGTTTTATCAGGTCAGAATGTTCGCGTTCGCGTGCGGTCCGAAATTCAAAGAGGTGCGCCAAACGAAATTGATATGAAAGTCGTCGATAACACGTCTGGTGATGCGGTTTATGCGTTACAGGGAGGTCTGTCGGAGGTGCCAACGTCGAACCAAACTCGCGACTTAAACGCGGCCTCAGGTTGGAATGGCACGAGCTATGCCTCGACGCGAGCTGCTGCGCCATTTGCTCTGTTAGATACAGTTTACGGTGCGATGGAAGACTTTATCGCCGTGGATCCTGAAGTGGATTTTCCGGCTTTCTTGGTTCAATGGAGCACCCGAAACCGTGCACAGGGCGGGAATGTCGCCGATGGTCAGATTGGAACGTCTTCCTTCACGGTTTCGAATGGCACGCCCGTTATTCGTATTTTGGGAGATGCGAATAATGATACAGACGAATATGACGTCCATGTCGTCGTCCATGAATTTGGTCATTATTTTGAAAACACACTAAGCCGAGCTGACTCAATTGGTGGGCCACATACCCAAACTGATCGTTTGGATGCGCGCATCGCCTTTGGTGAAGGCTGGGGAAATGCTCTTTCCGGTATGATTTTAGATGACCCTGTTTATCGGGATAGCTCTGGAACGGCGCAGAGCAGAGGGTTCGGCATTAATGTCGAAAATAATAGCTACACCTCTACAGGTTGGTATTCCGAGGCTTCTGTTCAGTCGATCTTATATGATCTGTTTGATGATCGTGATGATGGTGCGGATACGGCTAGCTATGGATTAGGCCCAATCTATAAAACATTTACCGATTCTGAGTATAAAGATACGGAGGCATTTACGAGTATTTTCTCCTTCTTAGAAGCGCTTGAAGATCAAGCTGGTGTCAACGCCGCTCAGGTTGAAGCACTTACTGATGCGCAAGACATAAATGGGACAAACGCATTTGGTATTGGTGAAACCAATACAGGCGGATTGGCAGATACATTACCAGTCTATATCCCTCTTGCGACGAATAATCAGGCCGTCGAATTTTGTTCTGTCAATAACTTCGGATCTTTTAATAAGCACGGAAATCGACGGTATCTGGATTTGAATATCCCAACGACGGGGACATATCGTTTCACAATGAGGAGAGCGTCTGGAGCCGCATCAACTGATCCAGACTTTCGGATATTCAAAAACGGTGTTTTTGTTGGTCGAGGCGAATCCCCAACAGTGAATACTGAGACGCAAGATATTCGCCTGGAAAGCGGTCGTCACGTTATCGATGCTTACGCATTTGAGAATATTGATTCCGGTAATGGTCTTGATGTTTGTTATACCATGACTGTGGAGGCTCAGTAATCATGACGAAATTAAATTTATTTATGGGTCTTATTTTGGCCGCGGGTCTAAATGCGTGTGTGGCTTCAGTTGACAAAGTCGATATTGCAGAGGCTAGCGAGAAAGCCGCGGCAAATCAGACTCAGTCTGCAAAGTTACATGACCATTCAACCCATGATCATAAAAAGCATACTCACATGGAAACGGTAAAGCCTGGTGCAAGTGTAACGCTAAATTCGGTTTTGCCGAAAGCCATGACGTCCGGTACATTTCAAACCGTTCAACTGCGTCTAACTGATGGATATGAAGCGGGCGTGATGTCCGTCAGGGTAGAGCCGAGTGCGGGTCTAAGTCTATTTGGAAGCACGTCATCCAAGACTTTTGACATGACAAAGTCCGGTGAGCATATTTTAGATTTAGACGTCAAAGCAGATACCGATGGTGTTTATTTCTTAAACGTCTTCACAGAAGCGGAAGGGCTGGCGCGATCTTTTTCTGTGCGTTTGGATATGGGTCAAACCAACCAGAAAATGTTTGACGAGGCCTTGCCAGCGGATGGTGAGCTTGCGGATGGCGGCTCAATCAGAGTGTTAGAAGCAGAAGAAACCATCAAATAGAGCTTTAACGCTCAGCTTCACAAAGCCGTCACTTTCCATAGCCTCACGAACAGAGTAGTTCGGGAGGCTAATTCATATGGAGAGAGAGCATGGCCGAGCAGACCCTATCAGATTGGACGCCCCCTAAAGTCTGGGAAAACAAAGCCTCTGGTGGGCGATTTGCAAATATTAATCGTCCGACGTCCGGGTCTACCCATGAAAAAGATCTGCCCATTGGAAAGCATGATTTCCAGCTTTATTCATTGGGGACGCCAAATGGCGTTAAAGTCACTATCATGCTGGAAGAGCTGCTGGAGGCGGGCATTGCCGCTGCCGATTATGATGCGTGGTTGATCAATATTGGCGAGGGGGACCAATTTGGATCAGGCTTTGTTGACGTAAACCCAAATTCGAAAATCCCGGCGATGATGGACCATTCCGGTGACACCCCGATACGCATATTCGAATCCGGCTCAATCCTCATGCATCTGGCTGAAAAATTCGGGATGTTTTTACCGGAAAGCGGGCCGGAAAGAACAGAATGTTTGTCTTGGCTATTTTGGCAAGTCGGTAGCGCGCCTTATCTGGGTGGCGGATTCGGGCATTTTTACGCTTATGCCCCTATGAAAATCGAATATTGTATTGATCGTTTTGCCATGGAGACAAAGCGTCAATTAGATGTTTTGGATCAACAGCTCGCCAAGACAGAATTTATAGCGGGCGGGGAGCTGACAATTGCCGATTTCGCGATTTACCCGTGGTATGGTGGGATGGCGAAAGGCGTTTTGTATGAAGCTGGAGAGTTTCTCCAAGTGGAGAGTTATGAACATTTACAGCGTTGGACGAAGCAGCTGGCGTTGCGCCCGGCCTTCCGTCGCGGGCAACTCGTCAATCGTTATTGGGATGATAAGGGGCTGAAAGAGCGCCACGATGCGTCAGATTTTGATGGATTGCTATAGTCTGATTTTCAAGATTTTTAATTCTAGTAATTTTCCAATTCAGGCTTATAGAGGGCAAGAGTTAGAACGTGTGGGGCGCAGCACGGGGCTGCAACGCGATTCTGTCTCTATTGGAGATTTTCATGAAAACTTTGCTTTCACTTATGGGGTGCGCTGCACTCCTAGCCGTTTGCGCGACGCAACAGGCTTACGCATCGAATGCTCAAGCCGCTGAAGACAATAAATTTGCAGTCGGGCTTGGCATCGGGACGAATGGTGCGTCAATTGAAGGAAAATTCGCGCCAAATGATCTTATCGCTTTACGGGGAAGTTTTAACTATCTCGATGTTTTCGTTGACGCAGATTTTGACGACATTGCATATGAAGGCGATTATGATGCGAGCACATTTGGAGGCTTCATTGATGTAGCACCTTTTAAAAATGGTTTTGTTCTATCCGGTGGCGCATTCTTAGGAGATAAAATCCTGGACTTGGACGAGACTCCTACCGCCAATGTTCAGATTGGCGATCAGAGCTTTACCCCATCCCAAGTCGGAACCCTGACAGGTCAGGCCGAGCTGAACAGTTTCGCGCCTTATGCTGGGATTGGTTATGATAATTTTATAGCGGGTTCGAGCGATTGGTCCTTTAACGCACGAGCCGGTATTATGTTTGCCGGGTCGCCCAAAGTGGATTTGATCTCAGCAAACGGAACGCTCTCCAGTGACCCGATTTTACGCCAAGAGGTAGAGGCAGAGGTTTCCAATATTGAAGAATCAATCGAGGGTTTTAAGTATTATCCCGTGATTTCGATCGGGGTCGCCCGTCGCTTTTAAAGCCCAATCTAAGGCCCAATCTATGGCATAGACTCGCCGCGATAGGCTTCCACTACATGATAAATTTCGCGCCCGGTCAGATTGACCTGCGCTGCATAGCCCGACTCGGTAATCCGAGTCGGGTTTTGTGTGCCGATAATGGGCAGCACATCTGCGCCAAAACCTCTGACAAAGGCGAGGGCAGCCGTGGAGCGCGAAATACCATAAGCTTTTGCAATACGATCTAATACCGTTTGAACAGGGCCTTCTGTTGTAGGAATTCGGCCCCCAGCGAGGGGAGACCACGCCATCACGGTTGCGCCGATTTCTTCAGCAAAGTCCAAAACGCCATTTTCCAATGGGACTTGTTCAAGGGCCGAAAATTCGGGCTGAATCGTAGTGATGGGGTGTTTCAAATGCGCTTGTAAGGCCCGCATTTGCGCAATAGTGAAATTTGAAACACCGATGAGACGTGTTTTCCCGCTATCAACCATATCGTTCAAGGCTCGCGCGACTTCAGACATAGGTGTCGTCAAGTCCGGTCGATGGATTTGATAAAGGTCCACATAATCCGTATTTAAGCGGTCCAAGGACGCCTCAATCGCACGCATGAGATAGGCATAAGAGCTGTCATAAGGACGAATCGCATCAATGCCGCCCTTCGTTGCTAAGACCATTTGCTTGCGCAGGCTTGGCGCGCTTGAGAGAACTTCACCCAGACGAAGCTCGGCTTGCCCAAAACCTTTATCCTCACGGTCAGGGAATTCGCTAAAACCATAGATATCGGCCGTGTCGATTACATTCATGCCCGCGTCGAGCGCGGTTCGTATAAGTTTGTCCGCTGTGCCGACATCATGTCCGGCAAAACGCCAACAGCCAAAAGCAATTTTTCCAATATTAATATCAGATTTTCCAAATTTCACGATCTATCCTTCGAAATCTTTTGCGTCAGAAAAAGCCATCCGGAATGCCGGGCGTGATTTCATACGCGACATGTAGCTTTTGAACACCTCGCCTCTGCATAAACCATATGCTGTTGACCAATTTATATTTTGCCCCATCAAACAGTCTGCCGCCGTAAAAGTCTCGCCGCACATATAATCCTGTTTTGACAGGCGCTCTGCCAGTTGCGGCGCAATTTCATTATCGATCTTATCCCTATTAAATTGAGCAAAGGCAGGGCTTCTTGCGGCTTCCGGCAAAATCGATTCATGTAATCGGATGTTCCAAAGCAGTTGGTCCATCCAGGATCCGCCAAGCGCCATGACATGAAGATAATCCGCACGCGCGCGTAGGTTTTGAGGTGAGGGGGCAAAACCATCATCCTGATCCGCCAGCCATGTGAGTATGGCAAGCGACTCGCTGATGGTCTGCTCACTTCCATCTGCATAAATCACATCC
>CAZBDT010000098.1:8073-9293 GCA_964490745.1 uncultured Algimonas sp. | reverse complement strand
TCAATCTGCTCGATACGCCGGGCCATGAGGATTTTTCCGAAGATACTTACCGCACGCTGACGGCGGCCGATTGCGCGGTAATGGTGCTGGACGTCGCCAAAGGGATCGAGCCGCAAACGCTAAAACTCTTCGAGGTTTGTCGCCTGCGCGATATTCCGATCATCACATTTGTGAACAAGCTGGACCGCGAAGGCCGCGACACATTCGATATTATTTCAGAGATTGAAGAAAAGCTCGCTCTTGACGTCGTGCCGATGCAATGGCCCGCCGCGTCCGGGCGTCGGTTCAAAGGCGTGTCGGATTTGCGCACGGGGGACTTCCTCCATTTCGTCAAGCCCGAAGATGGCGGCGAGCATGTGCTGACAAAGCTCGACGGCAATTCCATTGGTGAAATGTTTGGCGATGAGGCTCTGTTAGAAGAGTTTCGTGAGGAACAAGAACTCGCCAAGGAATATCCGGACTTCAATGTTCAGAGCTTCCGCGAAGGTCATATGACGCCCGTTTATTTCGGGTCCGCTCTACGCAAATTTGGCGTGTTACAATTGATTGATGCACTGGCCGAACTCTGCCCCGAACCGCAAGCCGAGACGGCGAAAAAGGCAGGCCAAGACGTTGAAATTCAGCCAACAGGCAAAGAGGTCGCCGGATTTGTGTTTAAAGTCCAAGCCAATATGGACCTCAACCACCGTGACCGGGTCGCATTCCTGCGCATGTGTTCGGGCGAGTTTAAGCGCGGGATGAAACTGAAAACTGCCGAAAACAAAACGATTTCTGTCCACAATCCGATCCTGTTTTTCGCCCAAGATCGGGAACTGGCAGAGAATGCTTATGCAGGTGATGTCATCGGTATTCCGAACCACGGAGCTTTGCGCGTTGGGGACAGCTTGTCTGAAAGCGGTAAAGTTACTTTTGCGGGCATTCCGAACTTCGCGCCTGAAATCCTGCGCCGCGCGCAATTGAAAGATCCGCTGAAAGCCAAACACCTTCGCAAAGCGCTCGAAAGTTTGGCCGAGGAGGGCGTGACGCAGCTGTTTAAGCCTGCCATTGGCTCTGACATGATTGTTGGAGCGGTTGGTGCACTTCAAATCGAGGTCATGGCAGAGCGTATGGTGACCGAGTATAATCTTGACGTCGTGTTTGAGCCTGCTCCTTATAATGTTGCGCGCTGGATCCAGTGCGACGATCCCAAAAAGCTCGAAGCTTTCTTGGACAAGAACAAA
>CAZBDT010000098.1:0-8063 GCA_964490745.1 uncultured Algimonas sp. | reverse complement strand
GCGCTGGAGTCACTGGCCGAAGAAGGCGTGACGCAACTCTTCAAACCAAATTTCGGCTCGGACATGATTGTCGGCGCGGTGGGCTCTCTGCAAATCGATGTGATGCGCGAGCGGATTAAAACGGAATATGGGCTGGAAGTAACGTTTGAGGTCCCCGCCTATCAGACGGCGCGTTGGATTGCGTCTGATGATGAAGCGAAAGTCAAAGACTTCGTCGATAAGAACGTTATGACGACAGGAACCGACGTAGACGGCGCGCCTGTCTTCCTCGCGAAATCGGCTTGGGATGTGGGATATGCGCAAGAAAAAAATCCGGATTTGCGTTTCTTGACGACGAAAGAACGCGCTTAGAGGAAAATCGGCACAGCATTTGAAACGGGGTGGGCAAGATTAATCCCCGACCCGAAAGCGCGTTTCATGCTGATACAAATTCTCCCCGGCCTGATCATGTTTGCAATCACTTTGGCTTTTGTGACGCTATTCTTCATTCCGGTCACAGCGTTTAAGCAAAAAAACGAGCTCATCCAGTTTTACTGGGTCGGCGTTTGGGTATTTTTGGCGATGATCGCGGCCTTTTCCGGCGGCTCGGAAACGCTGACATTATTCAATTATGATGTCGGGAATTTTCCAACCACGCTCCTAAGCTCTCTCACGATCTGCTTTGTTTTATTCGTTATGTTTGGCTGGTTCCGCCTCTCCTTTGCGGCCATTCGGGCGGGAATTTCACACTGGATGAAGTCCCGCAGAAAAGCCTAAAGCCCCCCTGCCAAAACGTCATCCAAAGGCTGCTCTGTCACGGGTGACGTCGGAACGGCATTGGCCGTTGGCATCGCTGGCGTAGATTTCAGGTCGTCATTCAATCGACCAAACAGGCTTGTCCGTGCTTGATCAGGATTGAGCGCTGTTGAACCAGTAGGCACTAGGGCTTGGCCTTGTGACTGCGTTTGGGCTTTAAACTGCGCAAGCCTTTGGCCCGGCGTCGAGCGTTGGGGACGAGGTTGTGGGCTGGTTTGTGTGTGGGGCGCAGGAATAGGTTGCCCAACCGGCGGACGTGCAGACCCACGCTGAGAGATTTGTTGTGGTTGGCGCATTTGCGGTTGAGCTTGAGGGAATTGAGTCTGTGAAAATGGAACGCGCGGATTTTGATACTGCGGCAAAGTAAATGCTTCTGGCGCAACCGTCCGACGCGGCCCTGTCACTCTGCGGGATGCCTGCTTGTTAACTGGCTGCTGAACGGGTCTCTGAGTTCTTTGAACGGGTTGTTGAGTTCTTAAAGCCGTAGACGGCGCATCCAATAAAGGGTGCAACATCTGACGTGGCGCTTGCGCAGGTTGACGATACATTGGCACCGCGGATTTAACAGGTTCCTGTGCTTGCCCTTGACGATAGCGGTTTTGCTGTTCTGTCAAGCTCATATTCTCAAGTGTTGCTGGAGCTGTGATTTTTGGCTGTACGCGTTGCGGGACGGCTTGCCTCACAACACGTCGACCAGACGGGCTTTGACCCACACGGACTGTATTGGAACGAGAGACAGGCCGCGTACCGACCCGGATCGTATTAGTTTTACCCTGCGTGACCCGCGAAGACAGGGTCATGGCAGATGCGCTCTCGCCCGAAATTGAGATTTGCGATGCGATCGGCGTGGAGACTGAGGACAAAAATTCGCAGATACCCGCTGCGCTTGGGTTAGGTTTTACGTAATTCCATCCCCGACATTGCGCATCCCCTGCACATTGATTGTCACAGACATCTGCGCCAGCAGCGACAGTGCTGCTGTAAGGCGTTCCGGGGCGATAAGTTCCTAAATCCGCGGCAAAAGCCGGGGCGGATAACAAGGTGGCAAAAAGAGAGAATGTGAGTAACCGCATGAAAACCTCGCAGAACCAGAGTCGAATCGTTTGATATACTCTGCCTCCAAGGCGTTGACGCTTCGTTAACCCTGTTCGTTAAGCTTTGGGCGCAGCCTTCGCGATCTCAGCCAGACTCTCCATCTCCAGCCCTGCCCCGCCAATCAATGCACCGTTGACATTTTTCAGAGCGAGCAGGGATTCAGCGTTGGCTGGCTTGACGGACCCACCATAGAGCAGTCGAGTTTTCGCGCCGACTTGCTCTCGGATAGCATTATGCATTTCATCCACATCATCCGGCGTTGCGGTTTTCCCTGTGCCAATGGCCCAAACCGGCTCATAGGCGATGACATAATCCTTCAGCTTTGGCACGCTGGCTTTAATTTGAGCCGCGACAACTTTCTGGGCGTCACCTGCGTCACGTTCGCTTTCGGTTTCGCCGACACAGATAATCGGCACCAACCCTGCCTTAGCCGCCGCTTTGGCTTTGGCATTTACATCGGCGTCTGTATCTCCAGCGGCGCGGCACTCACTATGCCCGACAATGACATAGCTTGCGCCTGCATCTTTCAACATTTCCGCTGAAAGCTGACCCGTATGCGCGCCGGAAACCTCAGCATGGCAATCCTGCCCACCCAGCAACACACCTGTCTGCTCCGGGTCTAACATTGAGCCTAAAAGTGTTGCCGGAGGACAGATCAGGACGTCTAAATGCGCCCTATCTTCTGCTATATAAAGCGCCGCGAAGTCAGCGGGTTTAAAAACCCAACTCATATCTCCATGCATTTTCCAATTTGCCGCAATCAGCGTCCGCAAAGCTTTAGGCATAATGTCTCTCCATATTTGCTATATTATGCCAAATTCATATCCTAAAATGCAAGCGCAACGCGGCCTTGTAAGTGGCTTATCTCATAGGTAAGACAGCGCACAATTTATATGTATTTGGAACCTTTCTCATGGCTGAATCTATTGGTTCCAAAATCAGAAGCGGTTTCGTCGCAGTGCTGATTGGCCTTCTCGTGCTCGCCTTTGCGGTCTGGGGCGTGAATGATGTCTTCACACCCGGCGTGCGCAATGCGGTGGTCAGTGTCGGTGACGCCAGTGTCTCCACCCGGGATTTCCAACGCGACTTGCAGGCCCGCTTGCGCGAGATTGCGCTCCAACGCGGCGAGGGCCTGACGAATGAAGAAGCCTTTCAGCAAGGCATTCACCGTGACCTTCTCGGGCAGTATCAGGTACAACTCGCTATTGAGAAAGATGCTCAAGACCTCGGCGTCGGCGTCAATCGTGCAGATGCAAGAGCCTATATTGAGGCCATCCCAGCTTTCAGATCGGAAATAACGCAGGAATTTGACCGCACTAGGCTTGAGCAAGCCTTGGCGAGATCCCGCAACGGCTATACGATCAAAAAATTTGAAGAAGACGTTTTACGTGACCTTCGCCGTGTTCAAACGGTTGAAGCCATTGTTGGGGGTATTCAAGCCCCTGCTGGATTTGCGAAACGTCAATTTGATTTTTTATCTGAACAACGAAAAGCGACCGTTCTGACGCTTAACAAAGATGCGGTTCCTGCCCCCGAAGCGCCGTCCGATAAAGTTTTACAAGCCTATCTCGATGAGAACGCTGTGCGCTACACAGCGCCGGAATTTCGTCAAGTCACGATGATTCGCCTAGAACCCTCTGGCTTCCTCGCCGATGTTGCAGGCGAGATTACAGAACAAGATGTCAAGGACGAATTTGACAGCCGAATCGCGCGTGGTTCACTCGGTACAAAAGCGTCTCGTGACGTTGTCGTGCTCACCGCACCTGATGAATCAACGGCGCAAGACGCCGCAACCAGATTGGCTGCAGGCGAAGATCCAAATTTGGTGGCTAGTGCGTTGGGCCTGTTTTCGCCAGACCGTTTTGACGGCGTTGAGAAAGACTCACTCCCTGATTCTGTGACCGATGCGCTCGCATTTAGTTTGAATGAAGGTGAAGCCCGCGCTTCTGAGAATAGTTTGGGAAGCTGGGAAGCCGTTTATGTCCCGAGCATCACACCTGCCAATATTCCGGCTTTCTCATCTATCGAACCTGAGATCCGCAGAGATTTGGGAATCGAAAAAGCAAAAGACCGTATCTTCGATATTAGCAATGATATGGACACGCGTTTGATCAATGGCGAGACATTGGAAGCGATTGCTACAGAATTAAACCTGCCCATGGAAAGCTATGATTATATTGATCGTTTGGGACAAACCCAAGATGGTCTAAATATGGTTGGCTCAACCCAAATTCCAGGCATCGCACAAGATGATGAACTTTTGCGTCTGATCTTTACGGAAGATATCGGTTTCGACACAGATATTTTCCCGACGACGCAAGACGGTATTGTTTCTTTTCGTGTCACGGACGTCATTGACAGTCAGGTCAAACCTTTGACTGACGTTAGAGATCAAGTTCTCGCAGCTTGGGAAAATGACCAATTGCGAGAAGCCTTAACGGCTCGGGGCTTGGAACTCGCCGCAGAAATCCGCGACGGGAAGTCCCTAGAAGATATCGCGGAGCAATTAGGCGGAGCGGCGACGCTAGAAGAACGCGGTATTTCACGCGCTCAACCCCCCCGTGATATTCCCGGATCAGTGGTCGTTGACCTGCTATCCGCTGAAGTAGGAGATTTGACACGTGGTGCCGGAACGCAATCATTGACCTACACTCTGGCACGTCTGGACACAGTGGTCCCGAACTCTGACAATTTGGCAGGCGAAATTCTGGATACGGTTCAAAGAAATATCGGAGCAGAAATCAGTGGCGATATACAAAATGCCTATCGCTTGGCTATCCTAAAAGAACATGAGTTGCGAGAATATCCTGAGCAAGTTCGCGCCATTATGGGTATTGAAGGACAATAAAGTCTGGTATGGCCCTTACATTTTCCCCCGCAGTTGATGCGCTAGACAGTTCGAAGACGCAGCTCATCTATGCGCGTGTCATTAACGACATAGACACGCCCGTATCTGCCTTTTTAAAAGCCGCCTTAGGCAAGCCTTATGCCTTCTTGTTTGAGTCTGTCACAGGCGGAGAACAACGTGGGCGGTATAGTTTCTTTGGTTTTGATCCAGATATTATTTGGCGCTCTCATGGGGATAGCAGTGAAATCAGTCGAGATGGCGTGGCTTTTAAACCTTGCGAGGGAAAGCCTTTAGAGGCCTTGCGGAAATTACAGGACGAAATCAAATTTGATCTGCCTGACGATATGCCCCCCATGGCTGCCGGATTATTCGGCTATTTAGGCTATGATATGATCCGACAGGTGGAGAGCTTGCCGACTGTCAAACCTGATCCCATAGGTACACCGGATGCGATTAAGGTGCGCCCACGTATCGTCTGTATTTTCGACCAAGTCGCGCAGGAAATCATTATTGGTTCCCCTCTGCCGGCTGGGGCTGACTATTCGGAAGCTTGCGCGCGCATTGAGCGCGTCGCGGCTGATTTGTCTTTGCCCTTGTCGGCTAACGCCCCGCGCGATGTCTCAATCCCGGAGCTAAATCCGACGCTCGGGACAGATGCTACGACTTTTGGAAAACGCGTGACGAAAGCCAAAGACTACATTTTGGCCGGAGATATTTTTCAGGTCGTCATTGGACAGCGCCTTTCCGCGCCGCTTCCGGCCTCACCTTTCGCGCTGTACCGCAGCCTGCGCAGGATGAATCCCTCGCCTTTCCTTTATTTTCTGGACTTTGACGATCATCAAGTTATCGGCTCTAGCCCTGAGATTCTGGTGCGTTTGCGCGACGATGTGGTCACCGTTAGGCCCATCGCGGGAACGCGTCCGCGCGGAAAAACAGCGGCAGAAGACAATCAATTCGAAGCCGACTTACTGGCCGATCCTAAGGAATGCGCAGAACATTTAATGCTGCTCGATCTAGGTCGCAATGATGTTGGCCGGGTGGCCAAACCTGGGACTGTGAATGTGACAGAACGCTTCACCATAGAACGCTATAGCCACGTCATGCATATCGTCTCTAATGTAGAGGGCGAAATTCGCGATGGTCTGGATACATTAGACGCGCTCTTTGCCGGCTTCCCGGCTGGCACGGTCAGCGGCGCGCCAAAGGTCCGCGCCATGGAGATTATTGACGAATTGGAAGATGAAAAACGCGGTATCTATGCGGGTGCCGTCGGCTATCTTTCGGTGACCGGTGACATGGATACAGCCATCGCGCTGCGGACGGCCATTGTGAAAGACGGCACATTACACGTTCGCGCAGGCGCAGGCATTGTCATGGACAGCGTCGCGCAGATGGAATTTGAAGAAACGCTTCATAAATCCAACGCCCTTTTCCGCGCGGCTGAACAAAGCGTTCGATTTGGAGGCAATCAATAATGCTCCTCGTCATCGATAATTATGACAGCTTTACCTATAATCTGGTGCATTACGCCCAAGAACTTGGTGCAAACACAAAAGTCGTGCGCAATGATGATTTGAGTGTCAGTGAAGCGTTAGAGATGGGCGCGAAAGGCATTCTCCTCTCCCCCGGCCCCTGCACACCAAATGAGGCGGGTATTTGTCTAGATTTAATTGCTAATGCCCCTGATGATTTGCCAATCCTTGGCATTTGCCTCGGCCAACAATCCATTGGTCAGGCCTTTGGTGGTAAGGTCATTCGCGCCAAAGAAATCATGCACGGCAAAGTCTCGCCCATTCATCATGACGGCACGGGGGTTTTTGAAGGCTTGGAGAGTCCGTTTAACGCGACGCGCTATCATTCCTTGTCAGTCGAGCGTGAAACATTACCGAGAGAATTGCTGGTTAATGCTTGGACCGAGGATGGAGAGATCATGGCGCTCCGCCATGCGACGCGCCCAATCCATGGTTTGCAATTTCATCCGGAATCTATCGCCTCTGAAAATGGTCATAAGCTGATTAGTAAGTTTCTGGAGCTGATGGCATGAACGCCGCCGATATTCGCAGCGCCCTGACCTCTATGCTGTCCGGTGAAATGGACACGGACTCTATCGCCAAAACACTCATTCAGATCGAAGACGACGGCGTTAGCGCAGAACAACTCGCGGCGGGTGCAGCTGTCATGCGAGAGCATATGAAGCGGATCAATGTTCCCGATGGCGCGATCGATATTGTCGGGACAGGGGGAACGGGTCTCAAGCTTTTATCCATCTCTACCGCAACAGCTTTCGTGGTTGCAGGCGCGGGCGTCCCCGTTGCGAAACACGGCAATCGGGGCGCGAGCAGTCCAACAGGTACTGCCGATACGCAATCAGAGCTTGGCATAAATATCGCCATGTCGCCGGAACGCGCAGCAGCAGCTGTCAGCGAAGTCGGGATGGGTTTCCTTTTCGCGCCGACCTATCACCCCGCCATGCGCCATGTCGGACCCGCGCGAAAGCAGATCGGAAAACGTACCATTTTCAATCGCTTGGGGCCGCTTTGTAATCCGGCCAGCGTCAAACATATGCTGCTCGGCAGTGCAGAATCCCATCTGGTTAGGCCCATGGCTGAAGCTTTGAAAGCAAATGGCGTCACTTCTGCTATAGTCGTTCATGGTGAAGACGGCCTGGATGAAATTACAACGACAGGCACGACCTTTATTGCCGAATTAAAGAATGACACCATCACAGAATATGAGATGAAGCCTGAAGCGTTTGGCCTGAAACGCGTTGCGCTTTCAGATCTCTCCGGCGGCCAGCCCGTAGAGAATGCAGCCGCTTTACGGGATTTATTGGAAGGTAAGGCTTCGCCCTATCGCGATATTGTCCTGCTAAATGCGGCCGCCGCTTTGAAAGTCGCGGGCAAGGTCAGTGATATCAAAGACGGCCTCACCCTCGCCCAAAACTCTATCGGCTCCGGCGCGGCGAATTCTGTACTCACAAAACTGGCGGCATTCTCTCATGGCTAGTCTCATGGACGCACCGGACGTGCTCAAGAAAATCGCGGCCTATAAAGCCGACGAAGTTGCGGCGCTGAAAGTCCGCACAACGATAGAAGCCCTACGCGACCAAGCCGCCGCCCTGCCCCGTCCACGCGGTTTTGAAGAAGCGATCAAGGTGGCCACGGGTCCTGCGCTGATCTGCGAGGTCAAAAAAGCCAGCCCGTCTAAAGGCGTAATCCGCGAAGATTTCAATCCGGTCGAAATTGCGAAAGCGTATCAGACAGGCGGTGCCACCTGCCTCTCGGTCCTGACCGATGGTCCGGGGTTTCAAGGCAGCAATGAAATC